>JAXDPA010000001.1:0-63442 GCA_034668685.1 Sphingomonadales bacterium
AGGGCCGCACCGCCGAGATGCGGCTTATCTATGCCGGCCAGCTCGAGACCGACGAGGCGGCGCTGGCGATGGAGCAGGCGCTCGCCGCGGCGGCGGAGCGCCCTTCCGCTTTGCTCTGCTTCGAGGCGGGGGCCGAGGGCTGCCACCGCTCGATGCTGGCCGAGCGCATGATCGCGCGGACGCCGTTCGAGATCGTCGACCTCTGAGAAAATCGTCACCCCGGACTTGATTGTCCAGGTCGCCATGTCCCCCGGACATGGCTGCAAACGTCCGGGGGACGTTTGCACCTGGACAATGGGTCCACCTCCAAGGCCCTGCAATCCACCAAGAAGGTGGATGCCGGATCAAGTCCGGCATGACGGGAACCTGCGGGCAACCTCTACCGGGGACGCCGCTCGAGGTGGAGGTAGGTCGGGTCGAACTCGGCGACGCGCTGCAGCCCTTCCCAGTCGTGGATGGTGACCCGGCCGTTGCGGAAGGTGAGCAGATCCTCGTTCCTGAGCTTCCTCAGCATCCGGTTGACGTGGACCGAAGTGAGGCCGGTGGCATCGGCGACCTCGGCCTGGGTCAACGGCAAAGCGTAGCCCTCGTCGTCGGCCAGGCCGACGGTCTTCAGCCGAACGTTGAGCTCGCACAGCAGATGGGCGATCCGCGAGAGCGCGGTTCGGCGGCCGACCGAGACGATCTGCTCGCGGTGGATGGCCGCGTCGATCAGGGTCGACAACCACAGGAGGCGCGCGAGATGGGGCTGCGTTTCGGTGATCCGGCGCAGAGTCTCGTGAGGCACCGCGGCGTAGCGGACCGGCGTGAGCGTCCCCACCGTATGGTCGAGCTGCTTCAACAGGAAGCCGTGCAGATCGACGAAGTCGCCGGCGACGTGCAGCTCCATGATCTGCCGCTCGCCGCTCGCCAGATCCCGGTAGCGGCACACCAGGCCCTCGAAGAGAAGGATCGATTCGCTCAAGGTGACGTGCGGGCGGACGAGGGCCCGGCCCGGCCCGAGCTCGGCGGTCCGGGCAATCGCGGCGCGGAGCACCTCCTCTTCCGCTTCGTCGACGACGTCGCGGGCGCGCAGCTTCAGGAGCAGGGCCTGCAATGCCTGCTCGATCGCCTGATCGTCCGATTCAGCCATCGCGCGGTCGTACCTCTGCGGTATGCGCCATCCGGGCCGGCCCTGTAGCACCTTCCCGCGCGGAATGCGCGCCCGTTCACCCGGCGACGACGGTGCCGCCATTGGGGTGCAGAACCTGCCCCGCCATGTAGCTCGAATCCTCGCAGGCGAGGAACAGGAAGGCGGGGGCGACCTCGTTGGGCTGGCCGGGGCGGCCCATCGGCGTGTCCTTGCCGAAATCGGGGATTTTCTCCGGCTTCTGGCCGCCGAACGGGTTGAGCGGAGTCCAGATCGGCCCGGGCGCCACGCCGTTCACCCGGATGCCGTCCTTGACCAAATTCTGCGACAGCGAGCGGGTGAAGGCGGTGATCGCGCCCTTGGTCGAGGAATAATCGAGCAGCTGCTCCGAGCCCTTGTACATGGTGATCGAGGTGCAGTTGACGATCGCCGAGCCTTCCCTGAGGTGCGGCCGCGCCGCCTGGGTCATGAAGAACATGCCGAAGATGTTGGTCTGGAAGGTGCGCTTCAGCTGTGCCTCGCTGATGTCGCGTATGTCGTCGTCGGGATGCTGCTCGCCGGCATTGTTGATCAGGATGTCGAGGCCGCCGAGGCGCTCGACCGTCTCCTTCACCGCTTGCTCGCAGAAGGCCTTGTCGCCGATGTCGCCGGCGATGGCGATGGCGCGGCGCCCCTCGCGCTCGACGATCGCCTTCGTCTTGCGCGCATCGTCATGCTCGCAAAGGTAGAGGATGGCGACGTCGGCGCCCTCGCGGGCGAACAAAGCGGCGACGGCGCGGCCGATGCCGCTGTCGGCGCCGGTGATCAGGGCGACCTTGCCCTGGAGCCGCCCGGAGCCGGGATAGCGCGGCTGCCAGTCGGGCTTGGGCTCCAGCTCGCTCTCGTGGCCGGGCAGCGCGTCCTCGTGGATCATCTTCTCCGGCGGGTCGCTTGCCGGCTTCGCATCGGGAGCCGGGCGGGTGTCGGTGTCGTCGCTCATCGTCTCACTCCTTGGGCGCGATTCCCGCGCCCTCCTCGCCGAAGGCTTCGATGGCGGACTGGTCCTGAGCGTCCTGGCCGGGCGGAGTCTCGGCCGCGGTCTTCCCGCCGGCCCTTCCGAGCACGGCCGAGCGGCGGCTGCCGTCGCCCGGATCGTCGGACATCTGGTTGTTCTGGTTGAGCGGCCGGTCGCTCGAATCGGGATTGTGCTGGCTCTTGCTCGTCATCGCCTGGTTCCTTCGGGTCGCGCGTCGCGAAGGAAACCGATGCGGCGGCGAGGCGGTTCCTCAGACCGGGAAGAGCGCGTAGCCCCGCTGGGGAATCTTGTCGATGCAGGCGCGATATTCGTCGTGGCAGCGGTCGCCGGGGCGGACGAGTCCGTAATCGGACTGCGCCTCGGGGCGCGCGGGAATCAGCGCGAGCGGGGTCGCCGCCGGGATCAGCTGGGCGCCGTCGCCGGCGACGAGGGTGGTGAGAACGCCGTTCAGAACGCCGCCTCCCGAAGGCCGGCCGAGGATGGCGATCCGGTACTGCCCGGCTTCCGCCGTCACCAGGTAGATGTGGCCGGAGAAATGGGGGAAGGAGACGAAGCCCTGCTGCTCGAATTCGTGGTCGAGCCGTTCGGTCTCGCTGAACACGAGATGGCCCTTGGCCTCGTCCCATTCGATCAAAGTCCGGTAGGCGTAGAGGGCGCCACGCTCGCTGAACGAGGGCCGGAGGGTCAGATATTCCCCTTCCAGCCAGCGGACTCCGGCGCGCGAGTAGGCGCCCATCGCGTCGGGGGCGAGGCCGCTCCCGCTCTGGCCTTCGCCGCCGCCGCGCTTTTCGCCGCGCAGGGCGAGGCCGAGCGCCTGCTCCAGCCGGACCACCGTCGCCAGGGTGAACGGGCGACGGCCGGACAGCGCCTTCTCCAGCGTCGACAGGCTGACCTTGGCCTCGTCCGCCAGCCACTGGCGCGACAGTCGCCGGCGTGCCAGCTCCTCGCGCACCTGCAGGGCCACCGCCTCGCTGCGATCGGTCTCGAGATCGTGCTGCATGATCCTCCCCGGCTTGCGGAATGAACTACGCACAATTCCGCACATTTCGTCAATCCTCCGCAAACGCGGGGAAAGCGCGACGCCGGGCCCTGCGGACATTTGCCGCAGCTTCCCGTGGCGCGCGCGACGCGCCGGGCGCACAAAGCGAAGGTCACCACGAACCGAAGGGAGGGAACCCGTGCAGAGCTTGCGAATCGCGACCGGCATGGGGGGTCTGTTCGTGGTGACCACCATCCTTTTCGTCGCCCAGATCGTCTCCGGGACGGCCGCTTTCGTTTCCTGACGGCGGAGCTCAGCTCCGGATCGGGCTCACCCGCACGGTCGCCCGGCCGCCGGCCGGGCGGCTCACGTCGCCGCTGCGCAAGGTCGCGGGCCGGCCGGCGGAGACGCATTGCGCGACGATCACCGGCGCGTCTGCCGCGGCATTGCGGCTGAGCGCGTCTTCGGTCGCGGCGACGCAGGCGGCCTGGGTCGCATAGGGGGTGTCGAGCGTGCGCAGGGTCCGGCACGGGCCGTCGCCTTCGCCGCAGCCGAGGATCGCGATGAGGAAGACGCCCGGTCCCATGCGGCTTAAACCCGCCGCGGGAATCGGCGTTCCAACCGTTTCGGGGCCGTTGCTTGGGTTTCTCGACGCCATTCCCTACCTAGGCGGGGATGCGCCCTCTCGAAACCGATGCCGGGGAAAGACAGCGGGGCTGGTCCTCGCTCCGCCGCTTCCTGCCCTATCTGTGGCCGCCCGGCGAGGCGGCGCTGAAGGCGCGCGTGATCGTCTCATTGGGCTTCGTCCTGCTCTCGATCCTCGTCTCGATCCTGGTGATGCCGCTGGTCTACGGCGCGGCGGTCGACCGGATGACCGCCGGGATGCGCGGCGAGACCGCGGTGGTGATCGCGCTCGCCACGGCTTACGCCGCGGCCCGGTTCGGCGGCGTGCTGTTCGACAATCTGCGCAACGCGATCTTCGAGCGGGTCGGCCAGGAGGCCGAGCGGCGGCTGGCCGAGACGACGTTCCGGCATCTCCACAAGCTGTCGCTGCGATTCCACCTCGACCGGAGGACGGGCGCCGTCACCAAGATCATCGAACGGGGCACCAAGAGCATCGACATGATGCTCTATTTCCTCCTGTTCAACATCGCTCCGACGATCCTCCAGCTCGTCATCGTGATGGGGATGTTCTGGTTCAAGTTCGGCCCGGCGCTCGTCCTCGCCACCGCCGTGATGGTGGTCGCCTACATCCGCTTCACCCGCCTCGTCACCGACTGGCGGACCCGGCTGCGGGTGGAGATGAACGACCTCGACACCGGGGCCGTCGCGCGCGCCGTCGACAGCCTGCTCAATTACGAGACGGTGAAATATTTCGGCGCCGAAGACCGCGAGGCGGGGCGCTACGGCCGCGCCGTCCGCCGCTACGCCGACGCGGCCGTCAAGAACGAGACGTCGCTCGCCTGGCTCAACATCGGCCAGTCGCTGATCACCAACCTGATGATGGCCGGCGCCATGGCCTATACCGTCTGGGGCTGGAGCCGGGGCCGGTTCACCCCCGGCGACGTGGTAGTGGTCAACACTTTGCTCGCCCAGCTCTTCCGGCCGCTGGACATGCTCGGAATGGTCTACCGGACGATCCGCCAGGGCCTCATAGACATGGACGCGATGTTCGCCCTGATCGACACGCCGACCGAGGTGAACGACGCGCCCGGCGCGCCGGACCTCGTCGTGACCGAGGGGCGGATCCGGTTCGAGACTCTGAGCTTCGGCTACGAGCCGGAGCGCGAGATCCTGAAGGGCATCGACATCGACGTTGCTCCGGGCGCGACGGTGGCGGTGGTCGGGCCGTCCGGCGCCGGCAAATCGACCCTGTCGCGCCTCCTCTTCCGATTCTACGATCCGACCGCCGGGCGGATCACGATCGACGGCCAGGACATCAGGGGCGTCACCCAGGCGAGCCTGCGCCGGGCGATCGGGATCGTTCCGCAGGATACGGTTCTGTTCAACGACACGATCGGCTACAATATCGGCTACGGCAAAGACGGCGCGGGCCAGGCCGAGATCGAGGCGGCGGCGAAGGGCGCGGCGATCCACGATTTCATTGCCGGCCTCCCCGACGGTTACGATGCGATGGTCGGCGAGCGCGGCCTCAAGCTCTCCGGCGGCGAGAAACAGCGCGTGGCGATCGCCCGCACCCTGCTCAAGGACCCGCCGATCCTGATCCTCGACGAGGCGACCAGCGCGCTCGACAGCCGAACCGAGGCGGCGATCCAGGAGACTTTGCGCAGCGTCGCCGACCGCCGCACCTCGATCGTCATCGCCCACCGCCTCTCGACGGTGGTCGACGCGGACCAGATCGTCGTGCTGGACGAGGGCCGGGTCGCGGAGCGCGGCACCCACGCGCAGCTGCTGCGCAAGAACGGCCTCTACGCCGACATGTGGGCGCGCCAGCAGGCCGAGGAAGCCGAGGAGCAGGCCGAAGCGGCGGAATAGAGCGGCCCCGGAGGGCTTGATCGCGAGCCGCGTCCGGTCTTGAATGGCCGCGGAGCCCAGCCATGACCCTGATCGCCAATGTCTTTGCCGCTTTGCTGCTCGCCCTCGCGCCGCAGACCGCCGCCGCGCCGTCGCCGCTGACGATCGCGCCGGGCGAAATGGTGACGGCGCGGGTCTCGGACGACGGCGCGTCCCTGGTCGAAATTTCGCGTGGGCCGGCGCCCACCGAGAAGGGGGATGCGGCGAAGCCGGCGGAGAACACGATTCGCTTCATCTTCGCTCGCGCAAATGGCGACCAGCGCATGTTGTCCATCCAGAACGGCTACGACCGCGCCTTCCATTTCGCGGCTCGGATGTTCCTCGGCAAACGTTCGGCGCCGACCAGCATCTGCACCATCCCGCCCCACCTCGTCTCGTTCGAGAACTGGCAGGATCCGATCGACCGGCTCGAACTCAGCGCCCCGACGCTGGCGGCGGGAGGCGCCGGCGCGTTCGGCTGCTTCTGATCCCGTTGCCCTGCCGCGTTGCCCCGCCTCGGCGGCGATGCTAGCCCCGGGCGACGCCGACCATCCGGAGCCTCACATGACCCGCCCTTCCGCCGCGCTCGCCGCGGCCCTCATGCTGACCGCAGCCCCGCTCGCCGCCGAGACCGGCCACCCGAAATACGGCACGTGGGGAGTGGCGACGGCCGACATGGACCGGGGCGTCAGGCCCGGCGACGATTTCTTCCGCTACGCCGAAGGCGCCTGGCTGCGCACCGCGCAGATCGCTCCCGACAAGGCGCGGGCCGGCTACAATTACGACCTTCCCGACCAGACCGAGCTCGAGGTGCGGGCGCTGGTCGAGGCGGCCGGCGCCCGTCCCGCCGACCCGGTGATGCGCCAGGTCGGCGACTTCTACGCGGCCTGGATGGACGAGAAAGGGATCGAGGCGCGCGGCACGGCGCCGCTCCAGCCCTATCTGCGCAGGATCGGCTCGGTCGCCGATCGCCGCCAGCTCGTCCTGCTGATGGCCGAGCCCGGCTTTCCCGCGCCGATCCGGGTCGGCATCGAGCCCGACGAGAAGGATCCGACGCGCTACACCGTCGGCTCGGGCCAGGCGCGGCTCGGCCTTCCGACGCGCGATTATTACCTGCTCGGCGGCGCCAAGTACGAATCGATCCGCAAGGCCTATCGCGCCTATATCGCGCGCATCTTCAGCCTCGCCGGG
Organism: Sphingomonadales bacterium; assembly: GCA_034668685.1. Classification (GTDB taxonomy): domain Bacteria; phylum Pseudomonadota; class Alphaproteobacteria; order Sphingomonadales; family Sphingomonadaceae; genus Allosphingosinicella. The sequence continues at coordinate 6,829 of JAXDPA010000001.1, forward strand.
ATCGCCGGGGGCGAGGCCAGGGCCGACGCCATCATCGCGCTCGAGACCCGGCTGTCGCAGGACCAGTGGACGCCCGAGCGCCGCCGCGACCCACAGGCGACCTACAATCCGATGAGCCGCGCCCAGCTCGCCGCTCTGGCGCCGCAATTCGACTGGCCGGCAATGCTCGCCCATGTCGGCCTGGCGAAGATGCCGACCGTGGTGGTCGCCGAGCCGAGCGCGGTCGCCGCCGCGGGCAAGAGGCTCGACGACGTGCCGCTCGCCACGTGGAAGGACTGGATGACCTTCCGCTTCATCAGCGACCACGCGCAATTCCTGCCCAAGGCGTTCGACGACGCGCGCTTCGATTTCTACAGCCGTACCCTCCAGGACGTTCCGACCCAGGCGCCGCGCTGGAAACGGGGGGTGCGCCTGCTCGACGCCAATCTCGGCGAGGCGGTAGGCCGGCTCTATGCGCGCCGCCATTGGACGCCCGAGACCGAGCGGCAGATGAACGAGCTGATCGGCGACCTTCGCGCCTCCTACGGCGACCTCATCCGCCACGCCCGCTGGATGGACGAGCCGACCCGCAAGGAAGCGCTGACCAAGCTCGCCAGCTTCGACCCGCGCATCGGCCACCCGGTCAAATATATCGACTATTCGGCGATGAAGGTGACCCGCACCAACCCGCTCGCCAATGCCATGGCCTCGGGCGATTTCGAGTGGAAGCTCGAGCTCTCGCGGCTCGGCAAGCCCGTCGACCGGCGCCTCTGGGACATGAACGTCCAGGAGGTGAACGCTTATTACAACCCGCTGATGAACCAGGTGACCTTTCCGGCCGCCATCCTCCAGCCGCCCTTCTTCGATCCCGCCGCCGACCCGGCGGTCAATTACGGCGAGACCGGCGCTACGATCGGCCATGAAATGGGCCACGGCTTCGACGACGAAGGCCGCCAGTTCGATGCGCGGGGAAGGCTGCGGGACTGGTGGACCAAGGAATCGGCCGAGCGCTACACGACCCACGCCCAGGCTTTGGTGAAGCAGTTCGACGCCTACGAGCCGATTCCGGGCGTCCATATCAAGGGTCAGCTCACCCTCGGCGAGAATCTGGGCGATCTCGGCGGACTGGAGGCGGCCTATGCTGCCTATCGCCGCTACGTCGCCCGCCACGGCGAGCCGCCGGTGATCGACGGCTATACCGGCGACCAGCGCTTCTTCATCGCCTATGCGCAGAGCTGGCAAGGCAAGGCGCGGGAGGGCGCGCTTCGCGCCCAATTGCTCTCCAACCCGCACAGCCCGGAGGAATATCGGGTCAACGGCATCGTCCGGAACATGGACGCCTGGTACGCCGCCTTCGACGTCAAGCCGGGCGACAAGCTCTATTTGCCGCCCGAGCAGAGGGTGCGCGTCTGGACGAACTGACCGGCCTCTTCAGTCCTCCCTGTCGCCGAAGGCGAGGGGAACCGGACGAAGTCCGGTGGAAGGGCAATTCTGACTCAGTAGGGCCCCTCCACCGCGTTTCACGCGGTCCCCCTCCCCAGGGAGCTTCGCTCCATGGGGAGGGGGAGAGCAACACGCCAATGACGATATTGTGTTCCTTATTTGTTCGCGATAGACGGTCGCGATGCGAGTCGCGGCCGCCCTTCGCGAAGCCTGTCCGGACGCCATGACCGCGCCGCTCTCAATCCTTCGCGAGACGTTCGGCTTCGCGGCCTTCCGCGGCGTCCAGGAGCAGGTGATCGGGCGGGTCATGGCGGGCGAGCACACCCTGGCGGTGATGCCGACCGGATCGGGCAAGTCGCTCTGCTACCAGGTGCCGGCGCTGGCGCGCGAGGGGACGGCGCTGGTCGTCTCGCCGCTCATCGCCCTGATGCACGACCAGATCCGCTCGGCCCGCGCCTTCGGCCTTCGGGCCGCGGCGCTCACTTCGGCGGAGAGCGAGGCCGAGCGGCAGGACAATCTGGCGCGGCTGAAGCGGGGGGAGCTCGACCTGCTCTACGTCGCGCCCGAACGGGCCAGCACCGAGGCCTTCCGCCAGCTCGCCGGCCGGCTCAGGCTGGCGCTGATCGCGGTCGACGAGGCGCATTGCGTCTCCGAATGGGGCCACGATTTCCGCCCCGATTACCGCCTGCTGCGGCCGCTGCTCGACGCGTTCCCGGAGGTGCCGCGGCTCGCGCTCACCGCCACCGCCGACAAGGCCACCCGGGAGGACATCCTCGTCCAGCTCGGAATCCCGGGCGAAGGGCTGATCGTCGCCGGCTTCGACCGGCCGAACATCCGCTACCACGTCCGCCCGCGCGACGGCGTGACCCAGCAATTGAAGGCTTTGCTCGCCGAGCAGCCGGGGCCCGGCATCGTCTACGTGCCGAGCCGCGACAAGGCGGACAAGCTGGCGGAGATCCTGTCGTCGCCGGAGCGGCGGGCCCTGCCTTATCACGCCGGGCTCGATTCCCAGGTCCGGGCGCGGAACCAGGCCGCCTTCGTCGCCAGCGAGGGTGCCGAAGGCACGGTCATGGTCGCGACCATCGCCTTCGGCATGGGCATCGACAAGCCCGACGTCCGCTTCGTCGCCCATGCCGGCCTGCCCAAGTCGATCGAGGCCTATTACCAGGAGACCGGCCGCGCCGGGCGCGACGGCGAGCCGGCCGAGGCCTGGCTGTTCTGGGGCGCGGAGGATTTCGCCCGCGCCCGCTCTCGGCTGGAGAGCGAGGTGCCCGAGCAAAGGCGCGGCGGCGAGCGGCAACGCCTCAACGCCCTCGCCGCCTTGGTCGAGACCGGCGCCTGCCGCCGAGCGCTCCTCCTGCGCCATTTCGGCGAGACGCCGCCCGAGCGCTGCGGCAATTGCGACAATTGCCTGGCGCCGCCGGAGACGGTCGACGCGACCGAGCTGGCGCGCAAATTGCTCTCCGCCGCCTTCCGGACCGAGATGCGCTTCGGCCTCGGCCACCTGATCGACGTCCTCGCCGGGCGCGAGACCGAGAAGGTGCTGTCGTTCGGCCACCACCGCCTCTCCGTGTTCGGAATCGCCGACGAGGCGGAGCTGGCGCTGGCGCGGCCGGTGGGCCGGGCCCTGCTCGCCCACGACGCGCTCCGCGCCGACGCTTATGGCGGCCTGTCGTTCGGGCCCGGCGCCAGGCCGCTGCTCAAGGGCGGCGAGACGCTCGACCTGGTCCTTCCGCCGAAGCGGGCGCGGCGGACCCGGCGGGACCGGGCCGCCAATCCCGAGGGCGATCCCTTGTTCGAGGCGCTGCGCGCCCGCCGCCGCGACCTGGCCAAGGAGGCCGGCGTGCCGCCCTACGTGATCTTCCACGATTCGACGCTGCGCGAGATGGCCGAATTGAAGCCGACCAGCCTCCACGCTTTGTCGCGAATCTCCGGCGTCGGCGCCGCCAAGCTGGACAGATATGGCGCGGCCTTCGTCGAGGTGATCGAGGGATTTGCATCATAGCGCCGCCGATCAAGCGCCTCGACGGCACCACCTGGGTGGCCGGCCAGATCGCGCCGGCGGACATCGCCGCGCTCGACGTCCGGATCGTCGTCAACAACCGGCCGGACGGCGAGGAGCCGGGCCAGCCCCTTTCGGCCGACATCGCGGCCGCGGCGCGCGCGGCGGGCCTCGACTACCGCGACATCCCGATTGCCGGCAGCATCTCCGCGGCCGAGGTACAGGCGATGGCCGAAGCGCTGGACGCAGGTCCGGCACTGCTCTTCTGCCGCTCGGGGACCCGGTCGACCTGGCTTTGGGCGCTCGCTCGGGCGAGCCGCGGAGGCGACCCCGACCAACTCGTCGCGGCGGCGGCCGAGGCGGGCTACGACCTCGGGCCGATCCTCCCCTACCTTCGAAGCGGCTGATCCCGGCCGCGCCTCAGTTGATGTCCTGGCGCCTGAACGCGACGAACGTGCCGGCGGCGAGCGCCGAGATCCAGGCTGCGGCGGCCGCGAGCGAGGTCGTCCAGCCGAGCGCGACGACCCGGCCGTCGGGGAAGGGCGTGCGCTGCGCGGTGCCTTCGGTGATCCACGAGCCGAGGTTGACGAGGTGATAGCCGGGAAGGGCGTGATAGAAGGTCCAGACCAGACCGGGGGCGTAGGACGCGAGCCAGGGACCGAGGCCGACGTACAGCTTCTCGAGGATCGCGACCAACACTCCGATGACGAGCGCCGCGACCATCGAGCGGGTGAGCACGGCGGCAAGGCTGATCGAGGCGAGCGTGAACAGGAACGGCGCCAGGCCGGCCAGCGCGGCCCGGCCGTGCGCGTCGAAAATGGCGGCGACGGTGACCCCATCGGGCACGGCGCGGTCCCTGGCCAGGCCTTCGAGCCAGGTGAGGACCAGCGAAATCCCGGCGGTGAGCGCGAACGCGAGCGCGAAGAGCAGGAAGACCATCGCGAGCTTGGCGGCGATCAGCGCGGTCCGCGAGCGGTGCGGAACGATCAGCTTCCACGTGTTCCAGCCATATTCGCCGGCGAAGACGATGGCGACATAGGCGGCGATGAGGATTCGGCCGATCGTCTGGTTCGGCAATTCCCAGATGATCGACGTCTGGCGGATCCAGGCTTCCGCGGACACCGGCTTCACCGGGGCGCCGGCATGGGCGACGGCGACGGCCACCGAGATCAGGTAGAGGATCAGGAACAGGATCGGATAGAGCCAGACCAGGAACCATGTCGCCTTGTGGCGGGTGAGCTTCAGGCGTTCGGCCAGGAGGGCGTCAAGCATCGTCCGTCTCCGGCTGGGTGATCGCAAGGAAGACGTCCTCGAGGTTGCGCTGCTCGAGCGCGAGCTGGAACAGGTTCGCGCCGGCGCCGATCAGCCGGCGGGCGACGTCGGGCACCTCGTCGCGTGTCGCGCGGACGAGCAAGGCATCGCCGTCGCGTTCGACCTTCCAGCGCGCGACGAGCGCCGCCTCGGCGACGTCGATCGGCGTCGCGATGACCCGAAGGCCGCCCTCGCCGCGGAGCAGCTCGGCGATACCGGCCTCGCGAAGGATCTCGCCCTTGCTGATGATCGCCACCCGGTCGCAGAGCTGCTGGACCTCGTGGAGGAGATGGCTCGAGAGGAACACCGTCTTGCCGTGATCGGACGCGAGGCTCCGGATCAGCGCCCGCATCTCCTGGATTCCGGCGACGTCGAGGCCGTTCACCGGCTCGTCGAGGATGACGAGGTCGGGCGCGTGGAGCAGCGCCGCCGCGACTCCGAGCCGCTGGCGCATGCCGGTCGAATAGCCCTTCACCTTGCGCCCCGCATCCCCGGCGAGCCCCACCTGGTCGAGCAGGGCGTCGATGAGGGCGCCGTCGCCGCCATGGGTCTTCGCGACGACCTGAAGGTTCCGGCGCCCGGAAAGGAAGGGGTAGAAGGCGCCGCCGTCGACGAGCGAGCCGACCCGCCTCAGCACCGATCCCTCCTCCCGAAGGTTCCGCCCAAACAGCCGCACCTCGCCGCCCGTCGGCGCGATGAGGCCCAGCATCATCCGGATCGCGGTGCTCTTTCCGGCGCCGTTCGGGCCGAGGAAACCGTAGACCTCGCCGGGCGCGACCGAGAGGCTGACGTCGCGCACCGCGCGCACGCCGCGGCGTCCGTAGGTCTTGCTGAGATTGACCAGCTCCACGACCGGCGCTTGCGTGTCGCTCATCGCCGGCCCCTGCTGCTCATTTCCACCAGTGTATTAGAGCGTCCATACACCTTGCGTGTCAAGCCGCGGCGGCGCCTCGGTCGAGAATGCGCGGGGGTGCGATGTCAGCCGCTATGGTTTTCGGCCAGGATGCGAAGAGCGCGGGGGAGGTCGTCGCCGTCGACCATCAATCGGATCGGAATGACGCCGCTCATGCCTTCCCAGCTCATGTTCATGTCGAAAAGGAAGCTGTCGATCCCCTCCGAGGTGAGGCGGGATTGGGCGACGCCGCCTTCGAAGCTATTGTAGAATCTGGCGAGCTCGACCAGCGCCATCACCAGGGGACCACTTCGCCCGCCGCCACCTCGTCGGGTCGCGGCGCCCGGCCGAGCATCGCATTGCGGTGCGGGAAGCGGCCGAAGCGGGCGATGACGTCGTGGTGCTTCTGCGCGAAGCCGAGATGATAATCGTCGCCGAGCGCGGCGAAGAGGAGGAGCGAGCGATTCTGGTCGTCCAGATCCTCGCTGTGCTCGAACGGCATGTAGAGGAAGGGCCGCCGCTCGGCAGGCAGGTCGCGGTCGAGGCCGCGGTCGACGGCGCCCCTGGCCATGGCGCGGGCGAGCGGGTCGGTCGAAAAGGCCCCCGCCTCGCCGCGGAACATGTTGCGGGGGAATTGATCGAACAGGATGGCGGCGGCGAGCGCCTCCTCGGGCGAGTCGAGGAAGCGCTCGGGGAGGTTCTCGCGCTGCTCCCGCCACAGCGGCAGGAAGCGCCTGCGGATCGCCGCGTCGAGCGCCGGGTCGGTCTTCCACCAGCGCTCCGGGGCGAGGCCGAACCAGAAATCGAGGACGGCGTCCTGCCAGCGCATCACCTGTCCCCCGTCATTGCGAGCGCAGCGAAGCAATCCAGCTGGATTGCTTCGTCGCTTCGCTCCTCGCAATGACGGGGTCGGGCGATCAAGCGGCGGTGCCCCCGACCGTCAGCGCGTCGATCAGCAATGTGGGCTGGCCGACCCCGGCGGGGATCGACTGGCCGCCCTTGCCGCAGATGCCGACGCCTTCGTCGAGCGCCATGTCGTTGCCGATCGCGGCGACCTTGGTGAGCACGGTCGGCCCGTCGCCGATCAGGGTCGCGCCCTTGATCGGGGCGCCGAGGCGCCCGTTCTCGATCCGGTAGGCTTCGGTACAGGAGAAGACGAACTTGCCGCTGGTGATGTCGACCTGGCCGCCGCCGAAGCTCTTCGCATAAATGCCGTCCTTGGCGCGGGCGAGGATCTCGCCGGGATCGTCGCTGCCGCCGAGCATGAAGGTGTTGGTCATGCGCGGCATCGGCGCGTGGGCGAAGCTCTCGCGGCGGCCGTTGCCGGTCGGCGCGACCCCCATCAGCCGGGCGTTCAGGCGGTCCTGGAGATAGCCCTTGAGGATTCCATCCTCGATCAGGGTGGTGCAGCCGGTCGGCGTGCCCTCGTCGTCGATGGTCAGCGAGCCGCGCCGCTCGCCGATCGCGCCGTCGTCGACCACGGTCACTCCGGGAGCGGCGACCCGCTCGCCGACCCGGCCCGAGAAAGCCGAGGTGCCCTTGCGGTTGAAATCGCCCTCCAGCCCGTGGCCGATCGCCTCGTGGAGGAGCACGCCCGGCCAGCCCGGCCCGAGCACCACCGTCATCTCGCCGGCCGGCGCCGCGACCGAATCGAGGTTCACCAGCGCCTGGGCCAGCGCCATGTCGACCGCGCGGCCCCACACCGCCTCGTCGAACAGCCGGTCGTAGAGATAGCGGCCGCCGAGGCCGTGGAAGCCGGTCTCGCGCCGGCCGTCGCGCTCGGCGACGATCTGGACGTTGAGGCGCACCAGCGGCCGGACGTCGTGGGCGACGAAGCCGTCGGCGCGGACGATGTCGATCACCGACCAGGAAGCGGCGAGCGACACCGAGACCTGGACCACGCGCGGATCGCGGGCTCGGGCGGCGGCGTCGATCCTCTGGCAGAGCTCGACCTTGCGGGCGAACGGGATCAGGCTCAGCGGATCGGAATCGGTGTAGAGCGCGGCGTTGGTGCGGCGCGGCGGCGCCGGGCGGGCGCCCTTCGCCGGGTCGAGCACCTGCATCGTCTCGGCGGCGCGGCGGATGGCGGCTTCCGACAGCTCGTTGGCGTGGGCGAAGGCCGTCGTCTCGCCGCTGACGCCGCGCAGGCCGAAGCCGGCATGGGTGTTGAAATCGGCATTCTTGAGCCGGCCGTCGTCGAAGCCGAACATCTCGGACGCGGTATATTGGAGGTAGAGCTCGCCGTCGTCGCAGCGGCCGAGGGCGTCTGCGGTCAGGCGGCGGGCGTCGTCGGGCGAGAGGGCGCCTTCGCGATAGAGAAAGCGGCGGGGATCGGCGGGAAGGGTCATGGGACGGATATAGGCGCCCCGGCTGTTCGCGCCACCCCGCACGCGCTAGGCCTTGGCCGATGCGGGCGCTGATGCAGATCGGATATCGGGTTCGGCGCTTCGTCCTGCGCGTGCTGCGCATCCGCACGCGCGGGGTCAAGGCGATGGTCTTCAACGCGGCGGGAGAACTGCTTCTCGTGCGCAACAGCTACGGCGCGTCGCATTTGTTCGTGCTTCCCGGAGGCGGGATCGGGCGGCGGGAGGATCCGGCCGCCGCGGCGGCCCGGGAAGTTCGGGAGGAGACCGGCCTGGAGGTGCGGGCACTGGAGTTTATCGGCGAATATTCTTCCGCCGCCGAAGGGAAACGCGACACCATCCATCTCTTTCGGGCAATGGCGGAAGGGGAGCCGGTGGCTGACGCGTTGGAAGTAGCCGAGGCACGCTTTTTCCTCCTCTCGGCCCTGCCACCCACGACATCGGCTGCGACGCTTCGCCGTGTCGCCGAGCTGAAGCCGGACGCCGTGCGCGGCCGAGTCTGGTGATTAGGCGGCCGCGTCCCCCTCTTCGTCATTTAGATCGGCCATGAGATCGGCAAGGCTTTCGAACCGCACCAGCTCGCCCCGCTCAGCGGCATGGAGTGCGTCCTGGGTTTCGCGGTTGGGTTCACGGACCTCGAAAGGCAAAGCCCGCTCGGCGGCGACCCTGACAAGCATCATTCTGATCGCGTCGGACAGGGACAATCCCATTCCCGACAGGACTGCAGTCGCTTCTTTCTTCAAGCCAGCATCGATGCGAGCGCGCACCACTTCGGCAGCGGCCATACAGGCACCTCTTGTTGCTACATTGTAGCTACATAAGCGGCCGGATGGGTCGCCGTCAAGGTCTCCACCCCTTCCTGCACCATCCGGGAGCACGTGGAGCACGGCAGGACGTGGCAAAATGACGAAGGGAGCGCCGGTCTCCTCCACCTACCTCACGCTCTGGTGCAATACGTGGGACAACTCCTTCGTCGTCCTGAACAAGCATGGCGACCTCTCCAACGCTTCGGGGTTTGGCGGGCAGCGCGGCGAGCACACTTGGGCTACGCGGATGAAGAAGCTGCGGGAACTCGAATTCATCGATATAAAGCCGGGCAAGTCGGGGCCGATGAGCAATGCGATCATCTGGAATCCGCACTACATCCTGCGCTGGCACCACCACATCAAGACGCCTGGCCTGACGGAGGCGAGCTATAATTCGCTGATCGAGACGGGGCTGGACATAGGCGCCCAGGAAATGCTCGTTCCCTGGAACCCGGTTTCGCCGAGGAAGGCGCCGCCGCCCGCGCCCGTTGCCCAGCCGACGAACGGGAATTCCTGATGCGGACGATCGAACGTACCGGGCGGTTCAAGCGCGACTACAAGCGGGAGAAAGAGACCGACTCCGACCTCGATAAGATTCTTGTACCGGCCATCAATCTACTGGCCACAGACGCGGAACTGCCGGAGAGCATGCGGGACCATGGCCTTGCCGGCGACTGGAGGGGTTACCGGGACTGCCACATCAGGCCGGATCTTGTGCTCATCTATCGCAAGTCGGAGGACGCGTTGCGGCTTGTCCGCCTGGGCTCGCACGCCGAGCTGTTCGGATAGTTGCTCAGGCGTCGGCGACGCGGCCAGCGTCGGCCGCGCCGCCCTTGAGGACGAAGCGCTTGTCGCAATAACCGCAGTCGACGAAGCCCTTCTCGTCGATCTGGAGGTAGACTCGCGGATGGCCGAGCGCCGGGTGGGTGTCGCTCGCGCCGTCGCAGGCGACGCGGGGCACCGTCACGTAGGCGATTTCAGGCGTGAAGCGGTCGGTCTCCATCGCGCGCGCTCTAGCAACGCGCGCGCGGGCCGCCTAGCCCTCTCCCTCGGCCAGCAGGCGCTGGACGACGCGCGCCAGCGACTCCCGCCAAAGCGGTGCCCGGTAGCCGAAGGTGTCGGCGAACAGGCTCGAATCGAGCCGGCTGTTGAGCGGCCGCGGCGCCTTGGCCGGCCAGTCGGCGGTGGCGATCGCCTCGACGCTGGCGGACGGCCCGCCGAGCGCCGCGCTGAGCGCGAATATCTCCCCCGCGAACTCGGCCCAGCTCGCCGAGCCGGTGCCGGCGAGATGGTAGGTGGCGCCGATCCCGCGGTCGGGCTCGCGCTCCCAGGCGCGCACCATTGCGAGCAGGCCGTCGGCGAGGTCGAGGGCGCAGGTGGGGTTGCCGACCTGATCGCCGACGACCCGCAGGCCGGGCCGCGTCCGCGCCAGATCCAGCATCGTCTTGACGAAATTGCGGCCGAACGGGCTGTAGACCCAGGCGGTGCGGACGATGGCATGGCCGGGCAGGACGGCGCGGATCGCCTGTTCGCCGGCCAGCTTGGTACGGCCGTAGACGCTCGTCGGCCCCGTCGGGTCGCCCTCGCGGCGCGGGGCCTCGCCCGAGCCGTCGAAAACGTAGTCGGTCGAGACGTGGATCAGCCGCGCGCCCACGTCGCGCGCCGCCTCGGCGAGCGCGCGCGGTCCCTCCACATTCTGGGCCCAGGCGCGGTCCGGCTCGTCCTCGGCCTGGTCGACCGCGGTGTAGGCGGCGGCGTTTATGACGATCCCCGCGCCGCTCGACAGCAAAGCGTGGCGCAGCGAATCCGGGTCTTCCAGATCGACGTCGGGGCGGCCGACGAAGACCATCGGACGGCCTTCGGCTTCCGCGCGCTCGCGGAGGCCGAGAGCGAGCTGGCCGCTCCGGCCGATGACCAGCGCCGGAGTCACGATTCGTAGCGAAAGGCGGCCGGGGCGTCGGCAAGCAGGGGCGCCGCGCGGTCCTTGTCCGACAGGATCGGGTCTCGTCCCCGGAGCGGCCAGTCGATGCCGATCGCGGGATCGTCCCACCTTATGCCGCGGTCGTCGGCGGGGGAGTAAGGCGCCGACACCTTGTAGAGAACCTCGGTCGCAGGCTCCAGGGTGATGAAGCCGTGGGCGAAGCCTTCTGGAACGAAGATCTGGTTCCAGGCCTCCGCCGATACGGTGAGTCCGACCCAGCGGCCGAAGGTCGGCGAGCCCAGGCGGATGTCGACCGCGACGTCGTAGATGGCGCCGCGTATCACCCGCACCAGCTTCGCCTGCGCCGCCGGCGGCACCTGGTAATGAAGCCCCCGAAGCACGCCGGCTTCCGCCGAGACGCTGTGATTGTCCTGAACGAAGCGTGTATCGATGCCATGGCCGGCGAGCGCGGCTTCATTGTAAACCTCCGAAAAGAAGCCGCGACGATCCTCATGACGGGGCGGCCGGATTTCGAAGAGGCCGGCAAGGGCAAGGGGGCGGACTTCGGTCATTCGATCTCCTCGACGGCCGCGTGCTTGCCGGCTGCGGCGCGGCCTAGAAGAAGAGGTGCGGCGAGGTAAAGCCCCGTCGAACCGCCTCTCCTTCGGCCGGATGCCCTATCGCCGAACCTCGGCGCGCGGCCTCGTGCAGGTGAGGGTGAGAAACTCGACGTCCCTGCCCGCGAAGCCGAGCCGCACCCGTTGCGCGAAACCGGGGGGCGCGTAGCCGGCGGGAACGGCCGGATCGTAGGGGTCGATGCCGGCGGCGATGCGCGCGCTCATCAGGTCGATGACTTCATTGGGCGGCGGACGCTTGCGGAACCGGATTTCGGTGAATCCGGACCGCGCCAGAAGATCGCGCAGGCTGGCGCGGCTGAACAGCATCAGGTGACGCGGCGGCTCCAGGCCCCGCCAGCTGGCGCCGTAGAGGCGATGGCCGCGGGCTTCCAAATTGGGCGTCTCGATGAACAGCTGCCCGCCGGGCTTCAGAAGGCGGAGGATGTCGGCGAGAGTCGCTCCGGGATCGTGAAGATGCTCGATCACATGGTTCATCGTGACCGCGTCGAACCCCCCGGCCTGGTCGAGCCAGGCCTCCGATCCGCCGCTGCGGACGTCCAGCCCCTTTTCGCGGCATCGCGCCGCCGCCACCGGATCCGGATCGGCGCCGCACGCCTCCCAGCCGGCGGATTGCGCGGTGAGCAGCCATTCGCCGCCCCCGCAGCCGATGTCGAGCACGCGTCCGGCGCGCTTCGGCAGGTATCGAAATCCGATATCGAGCGGCGAACGCAGCGTCGGCACCACCGCTGCGAGCACCGCTCCGAGGCGGGAGGCCGGCCGGAGGCGCGTTCCGTAGCGCGCGTTGCGATAGCCGTTGGCAAGGGCGGCACGGACCTTGCGCAGTCCGGTGGGAGGGGGCGCGGCCTCCTCGGGATCGTGCGTATAATAGCGCTCATAGGCGAGGCCGATCGTCCTACGATCGGGGCGCGGGTCGAGATAGGCCGAACCGCAGCCTCCGCATTTCCACATCGTCCAGGTGCCGGGGGCGACGAAGAAGATGTCGTCGCGCAGCGCCCGGTGGAGGAGAGACCGCTCGGGCGAGCCGCAGACCGGGCAGGCGCCGAGCGTTTCCAGCCCTTCGGGCGGCCATTTGTCCGACCGGTCCTTGGCTTCAGCGGGGGTCACGCCCGGGCGCCCCCCGCGGCCGGCAGAAGGGTGGCTCGAACCGACGGGCTGAGAAATGGTGGCATTGCAGCCGGGCTTTGCGCACAATGCGTCCCGGAGTAAACCCGCGGCCCGCCCGCCGGGCTGCGCGTTTGCGCGACGCCATGCAGGTTGCTAGACGCGCCACCTTTCCGCCGCCTTCTGCGAAGAGATCTTTCCTGGAACAGCTTCCCCACAATTGCCGCATGCTCGCGCTGACCCGGCGCGGCGACGATCGGGGCAGCCTGATCCCGCTGGAACCCGGACAGGTGGTCCCGTTCGAGATCAAGCGCGTCTATTATATTTACGGAACCGCCGCCGACGCCCAACGCGGCTTTCACGCCCATCGCGACCTGGAGCAGCTCGTCATCTGCGTTGCCGGGGCCTGCACGATCACCGTGGACGACGGCCGCGCCCGCCGCGAGGTGCGCCTCGACCGGCCCGACAAGGGCCTGCTCATATCCGGCCTGATCTGGCGCGAGATGCGCGATTTCTCGTCCGACGCGGTCCTGATCGTCCTCGCCTCCAAACGTTACGACGAGGCGGACTATATCCGGCGCTACGAGGATTTCATCGCGGCCGTCGGGGCGGCGGGCCGGCCGTGACGGTCCCGTTCCTCGACGTCAGGGCGGCCTATGAGGAGCTGCGCGAAGAGATCGACTCGGCGATCCGGCGCACCTGCGAATCGGGCTGGTACATACTCGGCCCCGAGGTCGAGGCGTTCGAGCAGGAGTTCGCCGACTATCTCGGCGTCGCCCATTGCGTCGGCACCGGCAACGGGCTCGACGCGCTGCACCTGGCGCTGCGCGCCCTGGACGTCGGACCGGGCGACGAGGTGATCGTCAGCTCCAACACGTTCATCGCCACCTGGCTGGCGGTGACGTCGGTCGGGGCGGTTCCCGTCCCGGTCGAGCCCGATCCGGCCACCCACAATATCGATCCGGATCGGGTCGAGGCCGCGATCACCGCGCGGACCCGGGCGATCCTTCCCACCCACCTTTACGGCCAGCCGGCCGACCTCGACCCGTTGCTGGCCCTCGCCCGCAGGCACGGGCTCAAGCTGATCGAGGACGCCGCGCAGGCGCATGGCGCCCGCTACAAGGGAAGCCGCGTCGGCGGGCACGGCGATGCCGTCACCTGGAGCTTCTATCCGGGCAAGAATCTCGGCGCGATGGGCGATGCCGGCGCGGTGACGACCAACGATGCCGCCGTGGCCGAGAAGGTGCGGATGCTCGGCAATTACGGCTCGCGGCGCAAATATGTGCACGAGCTCGCCGGCATGAACTCCCGCCTCGATCCGATCCAGGCGGCCGTGCTTCGGGTGAAGCTCGGCCGGCTCGACGAATGGAACGCACGGCGCGCGGCGATCGCCAATCTCTACCTCGATGCGTGGGCCGACACGCCGATCGCGCTTCCGCACGTTCCGAACTGGGCGGACCCCGCCTGGCACCTGTTCGTGGTCTCCGTGGAGGGGCGTGAGCGGGTGCAGGCGGCCCTTGCCGCGCGCGGCGTGGAGACGTTGATCCATTACCCGCTCCCACCGCATCTGCAGGGCGCCTATGCGGACATGGCGCTGCCCCGGGGTTCCTATCCGATCGCCGAACGGCTCGCCGATTGCGTTCTCAGTCTTCCGATCGGGCCCCACGCCACCCCCCGGCAGGCGGAGTCGGTGGTCGCCGCGGTCAAGGCGGCCTTGGCCGGCTGAGGCGACTTCAGCGCCGGATCGGCCGGGCCGGGTTGCCGACCACCGTTGCACCCGCTTCGACGTCCCCGGTCACCACCGCCCCGGCGCCGACCATGGCGTTTTCGCCGATCGTGACGCCGGGCAGGATCACCGCCCCGGCGCCGATCGACGCCCCGCGGCAGATCCGCGTCGGAAGCAGAGGCGCCGTCAACCGGCGCGATCGCGGCTTCCGGTCGTTGGTGAACGTGGCGTTGGGCCCGAGGAACACGTCGTCCTCGACGGTCAGCCCGTCCCAGAGATAGACGCCGTTCTTCAGCGTGACCCTGTCGCCTATCCGAACGTCGTTCTCGATGAAGCAGTGGGCGCAGATATTGCCGTCGCGTCCGATCTTCGCGTCCGGCAGGATCACCACGAACTGCCAGATCCGGGTGCCGCCGCCAATGTGGGGACTCTGCACATCGGCGAGCGGGTGGATGAAGGGTTTCGAATCGTCCATTCGGCGCCCTGCCTTGGGTGTCGATTGACAGGGCCGGAGCGGCGCTGCCAAGGCCGGGGGGTAACGGCAGCGCGCGGCCAGGGAAAGAACCAAGTGACAAGCTCGCACCGCCAGATCCTGTCGTCTTCCTCGATCATCGGCGGCGCGTCGCTCATCAATATCGTCCTGGGCCTGGCACGGCAGAAAGTGCTGGCCCTGCTCCTCGGGCCGGCCGGGCTCGGCATGCTCGGCCTGTTGCAAAGCGTCGTCACCACGGGCGCCGTCGTGGCCGGGATGGGGGTCGGCAATGCCGGGACCCGCCAGATCGCGGAGGCGGCGGGGACCGGCGACCCGGTTCGGCTGGCCGTCGCCCGCAAGGCGCTGCTCTGGCTGACGATCCTCCTCGCCATCGTCGGCGGCGGCGCCTTGTGGCTCTTCCGGAGCGCGCTGGCGGAGGTCATCTTCCCGAGAAGCGCGATGGCCGGAGCATTCGGGATGCTCGCGCTCGCCCTCGCTTTGACCATCGGCGCGGCCTCGCAAATGGCGTTGCTGGTCGGAATGCAGCGGATCGGCGACGTCGCCCGGGTCACCGTCTACTCCGCTCTCGCGTCGTCCATCGCGGGCGTCGCCGCCATCGCCGTCTACCGGGACGCGGGCATCCTGTACTTCGTGGTTTCCGCGCCTCTCGCCGCGCTCCTCATCGGGTTCGCCTACACGCGGCGGCTGCGCCCGCCGCCTCTCGTCGCGGCACCGGCGGCCGCCCTCCCGGCCCAGTGGAGAGCGATGCTCGCGCTCGGCGTCGCGGCGACCCTAGCCGGCCTCGCGAGCACCGGCAGCCAGCTCGCGGCCCGAATCCTGGTCCAGCGCGAACTCGGACCGGTGCCGCTCGGAGCGCTGCAGGCGGCGAGCGTGATCACGGTCACCTATCTCGGCCTTATCCTTCAGGCGATGAGCACCGATTACTACCCGCGCCTGACCCGCACGGTCGGCGACCGGGCCGTCACCAACCGGCTCGTCAACGAGCAGGCCGAGGTCACCTTGCTGCTCGGCGGGCCGATCCTGCTCGCGATGATGGGCGCGGCGCCGGTCGCGGTGACGATCCTCTATTCGTCCGCCTTCACCGGTGCCGCCGACCTGCTGAGGCTGCAGATTTTCGCCGACGTGCTGCGGCTCGCCAGCTGGCCGCTTGGCTATCTGCTCCTGGCGATCGGGGCGGGACGGGCCTATGTCGCGGCGGAGACGGGCGTGGCGGCGGTTTTCGTCCTGCTGGTGATGCTGCTGCTCGGGCCGGCGGGGCTCAATGCCGTCGGGTTCGCGCTCATCGGCCTCTACGCCGCCTATCTGCCCGCCGTCTATTGGGCGGCGCGGCGCCTCACCGGATTCCGCTGGGCGCGCCCGGTGCTGGCGCTGGGGGCGATCCTCTTCATCCTGAACGCGGCCGTCTACGCGATCGGGCGGCTCGGGACGCCGGCGGCGCTGGCCGCCGGCTGCCTGGCGTCGCTCGCCTACGGGTTCCTCGCGCTCCACCGGCTGAGGACCCACATGCCGGACAGGTTCGCCCGCCTGCTTGCGCCGCTGTCGCGCTGGGCCGACCGGCTCGAAGTCGCGATCCGGAGCCGGTTCGCGCGATGACCCGCGCTCGATCGCGGCCGAATGTCCTGCGCAGGCCTGGCCGCGGAACATGGACCGCTGAAGCATGACGATCGACAAGCCGTTGGTCTCGTTCGTGATCGTCGCCTACGATCAGGAGCGATACATAAGCGAGGCGGTGGAGGGCGCGTTCGCCCAGACCTATTCCCCCCTCGAGATCGTGCTTTCCGACGACCGGTCGACCGACCGGACCGGCGAGATCATGGCCCGGATGGCGGCAGGCTATGCCGGGCCGCATCGGGTAAGGTTCGTGGCCAATCCGCGGAACCTGGGAATCGTGAACCACGTATTCGCCCGGGGCCGGGAGGCCGCGGGCGACATCGTCGTGATCGCCGCGGGCGACGACATTTCGCTGCCCGAACGCACCGCGGCGCTCGCCGAGATATTCCGGCGGTCGCCGGACGCGCTTGCCGTGACCAGCGGATACCATCTCATCGATGAAGACGGAGGCCTGATCGAGGCGAATCGCAGCGGCAACGTATGGGGCGCCGCCGCCAGCGCCACGAGCAGCTTCGTCGCCGGCGTGCCGGTCGCCGATTATGTGGAGATACAGGGCTCCACCGCATCCTATCGGCGGACGCTGTTCGAAACCCGGCTGCCGCCTACCCCGCTCCTGTTCAGCGAGGACAATTTGTTGAACTTCCTCGCGTACCTCGGCGGCGGCCGGGTGATCCAGAGCGCGGAAGCCCTGGTCCGCTACCGCCGGCACTCGGCGGCGCTCGGCAACCGGCCGCAGGCGCGGGATCCGGCGGTTCTGGAGCAGGAGGCGGTCGCCGCCGCCCGCGCGCGGGAAAACAAGATGCTGGCCTATCGCTGGATCGCGGCCAACAATCCGCACGCAAGAGAGCTCGACGACGCCGCGGTCGACGAGGAGATCCGGGCCGCCAGGATGGTGGGCGCCTGGCCGGAGAAAAGGCTTCCCGCCCGGCTCGCGGCCCTCGCGGCGGAGATCCTGCGGCACCGCGGCAGGATGGCGAAATGGCAGGCCGGGCGGCTGTTCGGCCGCTTTCCTTATTATCAGCCCAAGCGGATGCTCGCGTCGCGCCGATCGTCCGACACCGGGGCGGGCTGACGCCAATCCATCGTTATCGCCCGATTGCTTGCCGGCCGAGCCGTTCCCCCGCATATTTCTGGTCGCGCAACGGCCGCCACCAATCCTCGCGGGCGAGGTACCAGGCGACGGTCTTCGCCATACCGCTCTCGAACGTCTCCTCGGGGGTCCAGCCGAGCTCGCGCTCGGACTTCGAGGGATCGATCGCGTAGCGCCGGTCGTGCCCTGGCCGGTCGTCGACGAACTCGATCAGCGCTTCGTAGGCCTCTCCTCCGGCCCGCGGCCGCTGCGCGTCCAGCAGGCGGCAGAGGGTTTGGACGACGCCGAGATTGGTCCGCTCCGCCCGCCCGCCGATGAGGTAGGTCTCGCCGGCCCGGCCGGCGCTGACGATCCGGTCGAGGGCGCGGGCATGGTCCTCGACATAGAGCCAGTCGCGGACATTCTCGCCGCGCCCGTAGACCGGCAGCGGCCGCTCGTGGAGGGCGTTGAGGATGACCAGCGGGATCAGCTTCTCGGGGAAGTGATAGGGCCCGTAATTGTTCGAGCAGTTGGAAACGACGATCGGCAGCCCGTAAGTGTGCCCCCAGGCCCGGACGAGATGGTCCGACGCCGCCTTCGAGGCCGAATAAGGCGAAGAAGGATCGTAGGGCGTCTCCTCGGTGAAGATGCCGCTCTCGAACGGCAGTTCGCCGAACACCTCGTCTGTGGAGACGTGGTGGAAGCGGAACGCTTCCTTCTTCGCGCCCTCCAGCCCCCGCCAATAGCCGAGCGCCGCCTGGAGCAGCCGGAAGGTGCCGACGATGTTGGTCTCGATGAATTCGCCCGGCCCGTCGATCGAGCGGTCGACATGGCTTTCGGCGGCGAGGTGCATGATCGCGTCGGGCCGCTCCTCGGCGAGCAGGGCGGAAACGGTCGCCGACTCGCCGATGTCGGCGCGGACGAACCGGTAATCGGGGCTCGCCTCGATCTCGGCCAGCGAGGCGAGGTTGCCGGCATAGGTCAGCTTGTCGAGATTGACGACCCGGGTGTCTCCGCGCCCGATCAGATGGCGGCAGAGGGCCGAGCCGATGAAGCCGGCGCCGCCGGTGACGAGGATCGTACGCGCCGCCATCAGAATCTCGGCTCGGGGGGCGCAGCGACGACGGTTCGGCCTTCGCTCACCCGGCGCCGCAGGAAATTGGCGTAATCCGACTTGCCCATCCGGTCGGCCGCGGCGAGCAGCTGCTCGTCGCTGAGGTAGCCGAACTCGTAGGCGATCTCCTCCGGCGACATCACCTTGATCCCCTGCCTTTGCTCGACGGTGCGGACGAAGGCCGAAGCGTCGTGGAGGCTCTCATGGGTGCCGGTGTCGAGCCAGGCGAAGCCTCGGCCGAGCCGGCTGACGCGAAGCTGGCGGCGGTCGAGATAGACGCGGTTGACGTCGGTGATCTCGAGCTCGCCGCGCGCCGACGGCTTCACCGCGGCGGCGATGTCGAGCACGTCGTTGTCGTAGAAATAGAGGCCTGTCACCGCCCAGCTCGACGCGGGCTCGGCGGGTTTCTCGACGATGTCGGTCGCCTCGCCGCTGTCGGCGTCGAACGAGACGACTCCGTACCGCTCGGGATCCTCGACATGATAGGCGAAGACGGTGGCGCCCTCGGTTTGCGCCGCCGCTTCCTGGCACAGCGCGGAAAGTCCGGCACCGAAGAAGATGTTGTCGCCGAGGATCAGCGCTACGCTGTCGCCGCCGACGAAGTCGCGGCCGATGATGAAGGCCTGGGCGAGGCCCTCGGGCCTGGGCTGCTCGGCATAGCTCAATCTCAGCCCGAAGGCGCTGCCGTCGCCGAGCAGGGTGCGGAAATGCGGCAGATCGTGCGGGGTCGAGATGATCAGGATTTCGCGGATTCCGGCCAGCATCAAGGTCGCCAGCGGGTAATAGATCATCGGCTTGTCGTAGACCGGGAGCAGCTGCTTCGAGACCGCCAGCGTGACCGGATAGAGGCGCGTGCCGCTGCCGCCCGCGAGGATGATTCCTTTCAAAACCGCTTCCTTCACCTTCGTGCCGGGGCCGCCGGACCGGCGGCGACGGCGCCGCCGCAAGGGCGAAGGGGCGCCGGACCGGGCGCTCTTAGCGCCTCGAAGCGCGCTTGGCGATTGCCGATTGCAGGGAGGTGCGAGGGAGCGGCCCGCGCCGGATAAACGCCTTGTCCTCCCGCCCATTTCCGGCCACTAGCCTTCGGGTTCAAGCGAAAATGAAAGTCTCGATCGCTCTTGCCAGCTATAACGGCGCTCGCTTCATCGACGAGCAGCTCGCCAGCCTCGCGGCGCAGACCCGGCTGCCCGACGAGCTCGTCGTCTGCGACGACGGCTCGACCGACGACACGCTCGCCCGGGTCGAGCGCTTCGCCGCGGCCGCCCCGTTCGCGGTGCGGATCGTCCGCAATCCGGTCAATCTCGGCTTCAACCGCAATTTCGAGCACGCCTTGTCGGAGACGCGGGGCGACACGGTGTTCATCAGCGATCAGGACGACATCTGGTATCCCGCGAAGATCGAGACCGCCCTCGCCGCGCTCGACTCCGATCCGGGCGCCGCCCTCGTCGTCAACGACGAGCATCTGATGGACGGCGAGGGCCGCCGCCTCGACGCCACCTATCTCGGCAACGTCCGCAAGCTCGGCTATCCCGACACCCATCATTGCGCCGGCTGCTGCAGCCTGATGAGGCGCGACTTCGTGGATTTCGCGCTGCCGCTCGCCGGCCCGGTCAATTACGACGTGTGGATGACCGGCCTCGCCGACTATCTCGGCGTGCGGCGCGTGATCGACACGCCGCTCCAGCTTTACCGGCGCCACGGCGGGAACACGACCGAGACCGTGCTCGCCCAGGAGAAAGCCTCGCCGTGGCGGCTTTTCCGCGCCTACGGACTCGCGGACCCGCGCCGCCAGTGGCGGGTGCAGCTCGACGCGCTCGCCGCCTATCGCCGGCGGATCGACGAGCGCCGGGCGCTGGCCGAGCGGCTCGCCGGACCGGAGGCGGTGGAGCGGGCTCTCGAGCGGATAGCTGCCGAGGCGGACCGTTTCGCCCGCAGGCTCGCCTTGCTGGACAAGCCGAGGCCGGCGCGCCTGCCTTCGGTGCTGAAGCTGTGGAGCGGCGGCTTCTACCGGGATTTCGCCGGCGGCAAGAGCGCGCTCAAGGACATATTGCGCGCGTGACGGAGTCCTGACCCATGTGCGGCATCGCCGGCTTCGTCGATCCTACCGCCGACCGGGCCCTGCTCGAGCGGATGACCGCGGCCATCGCCCGGCGCGGACCGGACGATTGCGGCCATCACCTGGAGGATGGCGTCGGCCTCGGCCACCGCCGCCTGTCGATCATCGATCTGTCGCCGCTCGGCCACCAGCCGATGCGCTTCGAGCATCTCGTCACCGTCTATAACGGCGAGATCTACAATTACCGGGAGGTGGCCGAGGAGCTGGCGGCGCGCGGCTACAGCTTCACATCGACCAGCGACACCGAGGTGCTCTTGAAGGCCTTCCATTGCTGGGGGCCGCGCTGCGTCGAGCGGTTCACCGGCATGTTCGCGATCGCGATCTACGACGAGGCGGAGCGGGCGCTCTACCTGATCCGCGACCGGGCCGGAGTGAAGCCGCTTTATTATTACGAGAAAGACGGCCGGCTCGCCTTCGGCAGCACCTTGAAGGCGCTCAAGCCCTACCTCTCGCCGGACGAGCGGACCGCGATCGACGGCGACGCCCTCTCCGAATTCCTGTCGCTGGGCTATATCAGCAGCGGCCTTTCGATCCTCTCGGCGGTCAGGAAGGTGCCGCAGGCCCATATCCTCAAATACCAGCAGGGCCGGGTGACGTTCGAGCGCTACTGGGACACCCATTTCGCCGAGAACCCCGCCTGGCGCGAGCGCCCGCTCGACGATCTCGTCGACGAGCTCGAAGAGCTGGTCATCCGCGGCTTCAAGTACCGGATGGTCGCCGACGTTCCGGTCGGCGTGTTCCTCAGCGCCGGGATCGACAGCTCGCTGGTCACCGCCGTCCTCTCGAAACATTACGGCACGCTCAGGACCTTCACGATCGGCTTCACCGAGGACGGCTTCGACGAATCGGCCGATGCGAGGCTGATCGCCGCCCATCTCGGCACCGAGCATTGCGACGCCATCCTCTCCGCCGGCCGCGGCCGCGACGTCCTCGAACATTTCTACGACATTTTCGACGAGCCCCATGGCGACAATAGCGGCATCGCCACCGCTTACGTGTCGCAGCTTGCGAAGGAGAGCGGGGTCAAGGTGGTGCTCAGCGCCGACGCCGGCGACGAGCTGTTCGGCGGCTATGTGCGCTACGTCGAGTTCATGCGGCGCTGGGGGCAGGTGCGGAGGCTCGGCCCCGCCGGCCGCGGCGCGGCGCGGACCGCCTTCCGCCTCATCGCCTCGGTCTCGCCGCCGCACCGCGCGGAGGCGCTGCGCAGGCAGTCGGAGCTGCTCGCGACCCAGCCTTTCTCGGCTTTCCTCCAGCGGCGGATGCGCCCGGCGTCGAAAGCCGACACGACGGCGCTTTATCCCGGCTTCGACGAGCGCCTGACGCCGCCCATGGAGGGCGAGCTTCTCAACCAGATGGGCGAGTGGGATTTCAAGCGCTACATGGTGGACGACGTCCTGGTGAAGGTCGACCGGGCGACCATGTACCATAGCCTCGAAGGCCGCGAGCCCCTGCTCGACCACCGGATCGTCGAGTTCGCCGCGCAGCTGCCGGTGCGCTTCAAGATCGCCGGCGGCGAGACCAAGCTGATCCTCAAGCGCCTGCTCGGCCGCTATCTGCCGCGCGAGCTCTACGACCTGCCCAAGCGCGGCTTCGCGGCGCCGCTCGGACAGTGGATCCGCGATTTCTACCAGGCCCACTTCCTCGAGACGCTCGGCGGCGCGAACGACGTCTTCGACCGGCGCGAGCTAGGCGCCCTGCTCGACCGCTACCGGCGCGGCAAGCCGGTCAACTATCCCCTGCTCTGGTACCTGTTCAGCTTCCAGCTCTGGTACAATCACTGGACCGCGGAGGCCTGAGCGGCCCGTGCCGGCGAAACCCCTTATCGTCCACGTCATCGATTCGTTGACTCGCGGCGGCGCCGAGACCCTGCTGGTCAACCTGCTGCCCGCGCTCGCCGATCGCTACGACATCGTGCTGGTGACGCTTCGCCCGGACAGCGACTTCGCGTCCGACCAGCTGGCCGCGAACGAGCATCTTTGCCTCGACTACACCGGTCCCGGCTCGCTGCTTTCCTGCGCCTGGAAGCTAAGGCGGATCATCCGCAGCCGCCGGCCGTCCCTGGTCCGGGCGCAGCTGTTCACCGCGAGCCTCGTGGCCCGCTTGGCGACGCCGCGGGGAACGCCGTTGGCTTTCTCGATCCACAATCCGATGAGCGAGGACGCCTATACCAAGAACCGTCTCGCACTGCCGCTCGAGAAACTCACCTACCGCAAGCGGCACGCGGTGATCGCCGTGTCCAAGAGCGCGCTCGACGATTTCGACGCATGGGTCGGAATCAGGGGCCAATCCTTTGTCCTGCCCAATTTCATCAACGACGCCTATTTCGAAGCCGCCCGGGTCCGGCGCACGCTCGCCACACCGCTCCGGCTGGTCGCCGTCGGCATGCTCAAGGCGCAGAAGAATTACGCCTATCTGCTTGAAGCCTTCCGTCGCATGCGCGGACAAGATCTGTCCCTCGACATTTACGGCGACGGCCCCCTGCGCGGCGAGCTGCAGCGCGCGATCGAATCCGACGGCCTGCCGATTCGGCTGCTGGGCAAGCGGCCGGACATCTACAACCTGCTCGGCGACTACGACCTCTATGTGATGCCGTCTCGCTACGAAGGGTTCGGCATCGCTCCCGTCGAGGCGATGGCCGCAGGCCTCCCTCTCCTGCTCTCCGACCTTCCGGTGCTGCATGAGATCACCCACGGCAACGCGCTGTTCTTCGACATAGCGGACCCCGATTCGCTGCCGGCGCTGCTGCGGGCGGCGCGGGAAGGCAAGGCCGATATCACCGGGCTCTCGGAGCGCGGGATCGCCCTCGCCGGGGAGCATTACCGCCGCGCTTCCTATGTCGAGAGGCTCGCCGCCATCTATCGCCAGGTCGCTCCGACCCTCCCCTAGCCCGCGTAGCGCGCCAGCGGCGTGCCGTTGAGGATGAGCTCGCCGCGATTCTTGGTGCCGTAAAGCTCGATGTGAGAGGCATCGATCGTGTTGCGGCCGAGATAGGTGCCGCGCGGATAGCCCGGGCTCTTCGAAGTTTGGCGCATCGTGCAATTCGAATAGATTGCGCCGGTCGACCAGGGGAGGACGGCACCCCCGACGGCGAGGAAGCGACAATGGTCGAACAGCACGTTCGCTTCGTCGGAGAGGTCCGCGATCGAGCCGTCCGGCCGCCCTTCCCGGTAGACCTGACCCGTCGGCGACTGCTTGGGATCGTCGGTGAAGACGCAATCGAAGAATTGCGTGGCCCTGTTCGGGTCGGGGTCGCCGAAGCAGCGCACGATGCAACCCACGAAGGTGCACGCGCGAAAGCGGAAGAAAGGCTTGTTTGGCCAGACCGACCAATCCGTCGTGCCGACGAACCGGCAGCGGGTGAAGGTCGCGCCTTGGCTGTCGCCGCTGTCGGCGACCAGGCCGCAGCCGACATTGTCGGAGAATTCGCAATCCTCGAAGGCGAGGTTGCGGATCGTCTTGCCTCCCTCCGCCTCGATGTCGAACCCGGCCGCCGGAGAGCTGCCGATGCCGGCCTTGCCGGTGTGATTGAACTTGGAGCCCGTGAAGGTCCAGCCACGCCCGCCGACCAGGCTGCAGCCCTGGCGGCCGTTATATTCGCACCGGAGCCCGACGGCGCGCCGGGTGACCCGAGCGGCGAGCGCCGGGTCGTCGAGGCCGTCGATGATCACTCCGTCCTGCGGGTGGTGGTGGGAATAGATGTTGCGCAAAGTCTCCGAGCCGCGATTGTTGCGCAGGAAGATGCCGGTTGCGGCGATCTGGATGCCGGTATCCCCATAGGGGCCGCCGAGCATGTGCGCCTTGAGGTTGCCATCGAGCTCGATGTCGCTGATCGTGACCGCGCCGACGCAATTCTCGACGAAGATCATAGATTCGTAGGGCGACGCGCGCTCGGCCGGGTTCAGATACGGGACGGGGTGGCGCGTCGGCTTCCCGGTGACGGGATCGAACGTGCCGTAGCGCAGGCCCGGCGCGCAGCGAAGGGTCGCGCCGTTGCCGACAATCGTGAGCGATCGAGGCAGGTTGCGGAATTGCAGGATCCGCGCGGGGGCGAAGGCGTAGCTTGCGCCGGGACTCGGGTCGCGAAGCTGGCGGCCGACGAGATATGTGGTGCGGCGCAGGGCCACGGTGCCGCCGCCGCGCCGCGACACCTCCTGGGCGAGCCGGTCGAAGGCATCGGAATCGTTGGCGACGCCATCGCCCTTGGCGCCGAACATTTCCGGCGTCAGCGCGTCCCTTGGCGCCTGCGCTTCGGCACGGCCCGACGAGCAAGCCGCCACCATCGTCGCGGCTCCGCCCGCGAGCAGTGTGCGGCGTGAGAGGAACGCGCCGTCAGGAAGGTTCGGTCGCAAGATAGCCCTCATAATATTCCGCCAGGTACTCATCGAGGCAGACCCGCCAGTCGCGCATGACGTTGAGACCCCTGAGATCCAGCTTCTTGGTGAGAAGCCGCTCCGAAGGCGGCCGCGGCGAGAAATATTCGGCGGCGAAATAGTCGGAATGGACCGGCGTTATCCTGACTCGGTCGGCGAGGCCCAGCGCGGCGACGAGATATTGTGCGACCTCGAGGCGGCTCGTCACGCCCGAGCAGACCATATTGTAGAGGCCCCAGAGGCGCTTTTCGAGCAGCAGCTCGACGTTGCGGGCGAAAACGCGGGTGTAGGTTGGCGTCCCGAGCATGTCATCGACCACGAACAGCTCCAGGGCGCCCTCCTTCAGCTGCTTCATCAGCTTCTGGATGAACTTCTTGTCCTTGCGCGGCCCCGCCCCCATCATCCAGCCGGCGCGGCAGACCAGGTGGCGGCGGACGTTCTGCGTGACGAACCTTTCGCCCATATATTTGCTGCGCGCATAATGGCCGAGCGGGTTGGGCTGGTCCCAATCGTCATACACCTCCTTCGCGCCGTCGAAGATGCCGGCGGTGCTGATGTAGAGCAAAGGGATGTCGAGCTCGTTGGCGATGTGGACGGCGTTCTCGACCGCCAAGGTATTGGTCGCATAGGCGTCGTCGGGATGTTCATCGCAATATTCGAGGCTGGTATGCGCCCCGAGATGGAAGAGATAGTCCGGCCGGAAGGCGCGGACGTCGGCGCGATAGGCTTCGAAATCCCGGAAATCGAGGCAGGAGAGCCAATCCTCGTTGACGTCGATGTCGGTGCACCTGAGCTCGGAATCCGCGGCGAACACGCGGTGGAACGCCTCGCCCAGCATGCCGCCCGATCCGGCCATGTAGATACGTCTGTCGGTCATCTTATTCCCTGATGCTCGCCGGCAAGGCCGGTCGCTGCGCCCGGTTCATGCCGCGCGCCGGTTGCGGATCGAAAAGACGTTCTCGTCGAGATAGACGAAGTCGCGGTCCTTCTCGGCGATCGCCCGCAGGAAGGGCCGCGAGGTGCCCTCGCCGGGGAAGAGCCAGTCGTGCAGCTCGATCATGATCAGCGGGAACTCGTCGACCCAGTCATGGTCTCCGGAAAAGAGCTCGGCTTCCGCGCCCTCGATGTCGATCTTGATCGCGAAGGGCAGGCAGCCCTTGGCGCGATATTCCTCGACGATGGCGCCGACCGTTCGGCCCTCGACCGTCACTTTCCCGCCCTCCCCCACCGTGGTTCGGAACGCGTTCTTGCCGGCCGATGGATCGACGATATTGAGCGTCGTGGGCCGGCTGGCCGCACCCGCCTGAACCGCCTCGATATTGGCCACGCCGGCGACATTCTCCCGGAACAGGTCGAAATTGCCCGGGTCCGGCTCCAGGCCGACGACCTTCGCCTCCGGCCAGGTCATCGCGAAATAGAGCGGCGACAGGCCGATATTGGCGCCGAGGTCGACGATCAGAGGCGTTCCCTGCCGGGAAAGCTCGCGATAGGCCTGGGCGATCTCGCCGTAGCGCGGCAGCGGCCGAAGGTCGTAATCCTCCTCCAGGAAGACCTGGTCGAACGTCATCCAGTCCGAAGTTCCTTCCCTGAGGCGGACGGTCAGGGTGCGCGCGGGCGAGCCCCCGGTCACGGCCAGGGTGGTGAGGCCGTTCGACGTGCCGGTCTTTTCGTAGCGGAAGGTCTTGGGATAGGAGCGGACCAGCTTCAGCCCTGCCCGCGGCATCAGCCAGCCGTTCAGGAAGCTCGCGGCCTTGCGCCGGGCCCGCCGGTAGATCGCGCCGATCACGTCTCCTCCATCGCCTGCGCAAGCACCCGCCTATACTGGGCGGCGACCGCTTTGACAGAATATTTCGCCTCGGCGTCGCGGCGGGCCGCCTGCCCGAGACGGCGCCTGAGATCGGGATCGCGGATCAGCCGCTCCAGCGCGTCGATCCATTCGTCCTCGGTCCTGACCAACAGGCCGTTCTCGCCGTCGCGAATGAGGCGCGGAGTCGTGCCGACCTCGGTGGCGACGGTGGGAAGCCCGAACGCCATATATTGGATCGCCTTGAGGCCGCTCTTGCCCATCACCCAGTCGTCCAGCGGGAGCGGATAGACGCCGATGTCGAAGCGCTGCAGGTCCTCCACCTCGCGCTCGGCGGTCCAGCGGATCACCTCGAGGTCGATGCCCGGCAGTTCGTAGTCGAAATTGCCGATGACAAGCAGGCGGAAGTCGATGCGTTCGGCCAGCCTCGCGAAGACCGGCCTCAGCAGGTCCAGGTAGATTTTCGAGCTGAACGTCCCCGTCCATCCGACCGTCACCTTGCCGGCGTTGGAATAAGGCGTGGCCGGCTGGAATCGCTCGGTATCGACCGACGAGGTGATATAGGTCGCGGCCTTCTTCTCGTTGATGGCGAGGCAATCGTCGTTCAGGAAGGGCGAGCTGCTGATCACATGGTCGGCGCGCCGGATGAGGTAAAGCGGCTTGCCCGGCCCCTTGAGCCACTGCGCGATCGGGTTGACCACTTCATGCCTCACCGCCGCGGGGTCCAGGATGACATTGTCCTCGACATCGAAGATCAGCCGCGGCGCCAGCGCGCGGGTCAGGCGCTCGAACAGCGTCGTGCCGAACGGAGTCACCCACATGAACACGTAGACGAGGTCGTGGCGGCGGATCCGGAACAGGTCGCGCACCCGCCGCAAATGCCCCCGCATCACCCCCAGCACCTTGCCGATGAAGTGGCCGGGCTCGTAGACGATCCGCCACATCGGCATGTCCATGAACGGGCTGACCTGGATGTCCCAGCCGGCGGAGCGCCAATTTTCGAAATATTGCTCATATTTGAGTCGCTGGCCGGCCGCGACGCCCTGGGGGAAGGGGCACAGAACGAGCATGCGCCTAGAGCGGCGGCCGGTCACGACCGGGCGCCTTCGCGCGCGAGCATCGACCGATACACCGCGTCGTAAGCGGCGACGCCGCTTTCCAGCGAGAAGACCGCCTCCGCCGCCGAGCGGCAGCGCCTCGGCAGGTCCGGGTCGGCGAGCAGCGCCAGCATGCGCTCGACGCCAGCCCGCAGATCCGCCTCCCCGAACCCGTCCAGCACCACGCCGACTTGATGCCCGGCCACGATCTCGGCGACGTCGCCGATCCCCCGGTTGACCAGCACCGGGATCGCGCAGCCGAGATATTCGGCGAGCTTGGTCGGCGCGCAGCCGAGCTGCGAATAGCTCGGCCGCTTGAGAGCCGTGCCGATCGTCATGCCGCGGATCAGGCCCGGCACCGCGTCGTGGTGGGCGGCCACGATCTCGACCCGCGCCGGATCGGTCCCGGCTTGGGCGATGCACGCCCTGATATAATCCTGCTCGTGCCGGTTCACGATCAGCAGCCGGGCCGACGGCTCGCGCTCGGCGAGCAGGCGGTGAAAGCGCAGCAGCTCCGGGACCATCGACCAGGACGAGGCCGTGCCGAGGAAGCCGAGCACCGGCGGACCGGCCGGTTTCGGCCCCACCGGGGCGAAGCGGTCGAGGTCGGCGCAGGTCGGAATCACGGAGATCGGGGTCGAGCCCGGCAGACCGGGGAACGAAGCGATCTCGCGAGCGGCGGCCTGGGTCAGGCTGACGATATGATCCGCCCCGCGCAGCAGGCGCCGCTCGAGCGCCTTGGCGGCGCGATAGAGCCGGCCGCCGCGCGGCCACCATCCGGCATCGACCCGCTCGTCGGCCCACAGGCCCCGCATGTCGAACAGCAGCCGGGCGCCGGTCGCCCGCTTGACCGCGAGGCCGATCAGCGCGGCGACGTAGCTGCGCGCGTGGACGATCTCCACCCGCCGCCGCCGCGCCAGGCGCAGCGCGACGAGGGTGCCGGCGGCGATGTCGAAGGCCGTGGCCGGCGCGCTCGGCGCCTTGTGATAGCGCAGCCGCGTCCATTCGATCCCGGCCTCATCGATCCGCCGGCGAACCGCCGTCAGCCGGGCGGCGTCGGCCAGATCGGCCTTCTTCTCGAAGCTCAGCAAGGTCACCGCGTACCGCTCCGCCAGCCGCTCCAGATAGGCGAGAACCTGCGACTGGCCGAGCGGCTCCAGCATGCCGTCATAGCTGACGTAGAGGATCGCCGGGCGCGCCATGCCTTGTCCGCCATCGTTCTGCGAGCCAAGCGAAGTCACTCGTGCGCCGAAGGATAGAATTGGTAGGGTATCCAATAGGGCGCGTTGGCCGCGTAGTTCAGCCAGACGAACTCGATCGTCGCCGAATAAGCGATCAGCACCAGGGTAATCGCCGCGCTCGGTCCGCGCTTGCCGTGGAAGGCGAAGGGCAGCCGACCGAGCACGAACATTTGCAGCGGGATGATATAGAGAGCAAGCCGGTCCACGGCCGTCGTCGCCGCCGTGAATTCAAGCATGGCAAGCGCGGCAAGCGCGGCGATCGAGAAGTTGCGCCACAGCTTTCTCTCCTGTTCGGAGACCGTGAATCGACGCTGAAAGAAGAGGAAGAGCACGGCGGGCGGCAGATTCATGGCGACCCGAACGCCGGCCCCCTGCGATGCGTAGGAGTATTGGACGTAGACGGTCATCAGGCGGTCGACCGATGCCTGCACGAAGGCGTAATAGAGAATCACCGCCGAGCCGAGCAGGATTCCCACGGTGACGAAGCGCCGGTAGGAGGCGGAGAGGGCGACGAGCGGCAGAACCACCACGGCCGACCTGTGGAACATCACCGCAAAGGCGAGATAGACGGAGAAGCGGAGCAGGCCCTGCTCCAGCACGGCGAGGCCGGCGAGGATGAAGCCGATCGCCACCGCCTGGCGGGTATAGCCCATGGCGACGACGATGATCAGGTAAGGCACCGCGACGACCATCACCAGCCAGGGATTGGGCTGGCGCCGAGCGAAGCGGACGAGGCCCCAGGTGAAGACCATGGCGCAGACCAGGTTGACCCCCCACATCCCCAGACCGGCGCGCGCCGAGAGCCAGTTGAGGAGGCCGTAGCCCGGTTCCTGCTTCCACACGCCGACCCAGAATTCGTCGCGGCTGACCTCGTCGAAAATATTGACGTAATTGTCCCAGTCGCCGCCCACCTGGTAGCGAAGGCCGATCATCAGCAAGGTGGCGAAGCCGGCGGCGAGGAGCAGCGGCCCGCCCTGGATGCGCTTGCGATAATCGGTGGGATATTGAACGGCTCCCGCCGCGAACAGCGAGAACAAGACCCAGTAAGGAAGCAAGGCCGACTCCAGCGCGAGCGCCCGCAGATGGCGGGCGACAGAATCTTGCGCTCGCTATAGAGACAGGGGGGCCCCCGCGTCCAGAGCGGCGGCCGCCCTCAATGGGCGTTTGACGCAGCGATCCGGCCGGAACCATGACCCCCCCCACTCTCGTCATCTCGATCAACGCCTCGTGGAACATCGTCAATTTCCGCGCCGGCCTGATTCGAGGGTTGCAAGAGGCCGGCTATCGGGTGGTCGCACTGGCCCCTCGCGACCGCTGGAGCGACCGGCTCGGCGAGCTCGGCGTCGAGTTCCATGAGATCGAGATGGACCGGAAGGGCCTGTCGCCGGCGAAGGACCTCGGCCTGCTGCGGCGCTACCGTGGCGCGCTCCGCCGGCTGAGTCCCGACGCCTTCCTGGGCTACACCGCCAAGCCGAACGTCTGGGGCTCGCTCGCCGCGCAATCGCTCGGCATTCCGGTCGTCAACAACGTGTCCGGGCTCGGCACCGCCTTCATCCGCGGCGGCTGGCTGGGGCGCCTGGTGGCCGCCCTCTATCGCCTTGCCTTCCGCCGTTCCGCGACCGTGTTCTTCCAGAACGAGGAGGACCGGGACCTGTTCGTGGCGCGCCGCATCGTGGCGGCGGGCAAGGCGAAGCTGCTGCCGGGGTCGGGCATCGACACCCGGCGATTCCAACCGGCGCCTGCCGCGGGCGACGAGGATCGGCCCTTCGTCTTCCTGCTGATCGCCCGCCTGCTGCGCGACAAGGGCGTCGGCGAATATGTCGAGGCCGCGCGGCGTGTTCGGCGCGAGGCGCCGGGCACGCGTTTCCGGCTGGTCGGGTTCCTCGACGCCGACAATCGCTCGGCCATCTCACGCGCGGAACTGGAAGAATGGGTGGACGAAGGTCTGATCGACTATCCCGGCCCGAGCGACGACGTCAGGCCGGCCATCGCCGAGGCGGACTGCATCGTCCTTCCTTCCTATCGCGAAGGGCTCCCGCGGACCCTCCTGGAGGCGGCCGCGATGGGCAAGCCGCTTATCGCGACCGACGTGCCGGGCTGCCGGCAGGTGGTCCGGCACGGCGTGAACGGGCTGCTCTGCGCAGTGCGGGATCCCGGGTCGCTGGCCGCCGCGATGCTGGAGATGCTGCGCGCGCCGGCGGAGCGCCGCGCCGGATGGGGCAGGGCGGCCCGGGCCATCGTCGAGGCCGAATATGACGAGCGGATCGTCGTCGAATCCTATCTCGCCGCGGTGCGGGCGGCGCTCGGCGGGACCTAATCCGCCTCGAAATGGCGGGCCTCGCTCTTCGACGGCTCCTTCGAGCGGCGAGCGGCGGCGCGCGGCTCGGCCATCAGCGCGCAGCCGATCGCGAACAAGGCCGAGATGGCGGCGGTCCGTAGCGGATAGTCGACCAGGCTGTGCGCCATGATCGCCGCCGTCGCGACGGTCGCGGCGCGGGCGTAATAATCCGCGTCCTCGGCCCGCCAGATCGCCGCGGTGCGCAGACTCCACCACAGAAGGAAGAGGAGCAGCAAGACGAGGCCCGGCACGCCCGTCTCCAGCGCCAGCTCGAGCAGATCGCTGTGGGCGTGGTTCATGTAGAAATGGTCGACCGCCGCCGGATCCTCACGGGTGCGGTAGATCGCCTGGAAGGTGCCGATGCCCGACCCGACCGGCATGAACTCGGCCGCGGCCGCCGAGGTCTTGCGGAAGCTGTTGTAGCGCGAATCCTCCTGCGCGGCGGCGCCCTTGCTGGTGAGATTGTTGTTGAACGGCGCGGTGAACACGGCCGCGACCGAGCCGGCGAGCAGAAGCGCGACCAGCAGCGGGGTCCAGCGCGGCAGTCGGCGCCGGCGCGACAGGATCATCAGCAGGCTGGCCGCCAGCACCGGCACCGAGAGGCCGATTCCGGCGATCGAGAAGTTGATCGCGATGCCGCCCATCGTCACGACCAGCGCGCCGGCCAGCACCACGAACAGGCCGGAGGATTTCTGCACCGAGCGGCCGCGGGCGACGGCCGTGAGGTAGAGGGCCGCGAGGAACGGAATGGTGGCCACCATCAAGGTGGCGAAATGGTTGGCGTTGGAGAAGAAGCCGGTGGTCGATCCGAAGTTGGTGATCGCATAGAAATACCAGGGCGACTGCTCGCCGCCCGACAGCTGCAGAGCGCCGATCGCGATCGAGACGATCGTCACCGCCGCCAGCGCCGCGGTCAGCCACGACGCGCGATAGGCGCCCAGGACCAGGATTCCGACCAGCGATGCCAGCGCCGGCAGCAGCCACAGGGCCGAGGCGACGGTGCGATAGGGATCCAGCGACAAGGGCATCCAGGGCAGCGGCTGGCCGATCATCCGGAAGCCGTCGGCGACCCCGGCGCGGCCCGGAAGCGCGGTCCACAGGCCGGGCGGCAGCGGCACGAGCTGGAGGAGGATGAGCAGGGCCGCCAGGCCGGCGAGCAGGAGGAGCTGCCGTGCCGCCGTCGAGAGCGGCGTGCCGCGCCGGGCGAGCGCCGCCGCCGCGATGATCGGCAGCGCCGCCAATTGCAGCAGCATGTTGCCCCAGAAACCGCCCGCGCTGGCGCCGCCCAGCAGCAGGCACAGCACGAAATAAGCCGGGACGACGGCGAGTCGGAGCCGATGGATCATGTCCCGCCCTCCGGCTCTACCGACAGGCCGCCGACGGTCACCGACTGGGCCGTCTCGACGTCGCCCGGAAGGCCTTCCAGCGCCAGCCACTGGCTGGTGCAGCCGGCCGGCACGGTGAACGCCGCCCGGAAGGCCTTCGGGGTCGAATCGATTCCGGCCAGCGGCAGCCGCAGCAGCGCGGCGCCGCCCGGCTGGCAGGCGAGCGTCCAAGCCAGCCGGCTGCCCTCGCCCGAAGCGTCGCCGCTGACCCGGAACTGGAAGCGATAGCGGCCGGGCTTCAGGACCAGAAGCTGGCGCGCGAGGGGACCGGCGTCGTGACCATAATAATCGACCTGAAGCGAGGAACGGCCGGTCCGCTCGGCCACGCCGATACCTTCGCCGACCAGGCTCCAGTTGAACGGCTCCGCGCCCGGCGCCCCGCGGAAATCGCCGTCATACAGCCCCTTCTGACCGTCCGGCGGCGGCAGGCCCGCCAGGCTAGCCCAGACGGAGAGCGCCCTTCCGAGCTCGCCGCGCTGCACCAGGCCGGTAATCAGCCGGCGCTGCCACGGCTCGTTGCGGCCGACATAGCGGCGGGGCGACAGCGCCGCGACCCTCAGGATCAGGTCGGGATCCTTGCCGCTGGTCGCGAGCGAATCGAGCACCGCGCCTTGCAGATCGGCATGGGCGGCGAGAATGGGAAGCATCTGGGGCGCCGTCGCGGGATCGCTCGCCATCTGCGCCAGCTGCCCGGTCAGCACGTTCTGCGCTCCCCCGATCAGCCGCGACAGGACGGTGATCTCGACCGTCGCCTCCTGCGTCCGGTGCTCGCGCAGGTAGCGGTCGAGCAGGAGCAGCCGGGCGAGGCGCTGGCGCGGATTGCGGCGGCGGACCTCGGTCAGCAATTGCTCGCCCTTGCGGATGTCGCCGCGGGCGAGCGCCTCGATTCCGGCGATGAGGAAGGGCTCCTCGGCGAGCGGCGCCTTGCCGAGAGCCTCGACCGCGTCGCGCTGCACGTCGGGCGGCAGCCGGCCGCCGCGCAGCAGCAGCAGGGCCGTCGCGACAGCGAGCTTCGGCCGCGGGTTGGAAGGCGCGATCCGCGCGGCCAGGAAAGGATTGCCCGCCGCAGCGTCGACGATCGAGGTCCGAACGACCAGCCAGGCGGCAAGCAGGACGGCGACGCAGGCCGCCGCACAAGCGGCGAGACGGCCGGCCGTCAGCCGCTTCCGTCGGCGCCGTCCCTTACTCCTCACGCTGGGCGATGAGCTTGATTTCGCGGTCGCGGCTGCCGACTCCGCCATAGCGGTAAGGTTCGTAGCCGTAGCCGTAACCGTAGCCGTAGCCGTGCGACTGAGCCCGGAACTTGGTCAGCACCGCGCCGACGAGGTTGCCGCCCGAGGCCTTGAGGCGGCGGATCGCGTCGAGCGCCGCCTTGGTGCGGGTGCGGCCGCTCTCGACGACCAGCAGGGTCGCGCGGCAGACGCCGGCAAGCAACGGCGCATCGGCAAGACCGAGCACCGGCGGGCCGTCGACGATCACCATGTCGAACTTGCCGATGGCGTCGGCGAGGATCGCCTTGAGCCGCGGCGAGGCGAGCAGCTCGGCCGGATTGGGCGGCAGCGGCCCGCAAGGCAGCAGCGACAGATTGTCGAACTGGGTCTTCAGGACGTGCTTTTCGAGCGGATCGTGATTGGTGAGCAGCTTCGACAGGCCCTCGTCGGCGTCGAGGCCGGTGACGAAGGCCGGCTTGCGAAGGTCGCCGTCGATGAGCAGCACCGAATTGCCGAGCCGGGCGAAATTCTGGGCGAGGGCGAGCGTCGTGCTCGACTTGCCCTCGGCGGCGCGCGTGCTGGTGATCAGCAGGCTCTTGGGCGCGCCGCTGTCGGTCGTGAACTGAAGCGAGGTGCGCAGCGAGAAATAGGCTTCCGAGATCGGCGAAGACTGATCCTTG
The DNA here is from genome assembly GCA_034668685.1 of Sphingomonadales bacterium. Lineage (GTDB taxonomy): Bacteria > Pseudomonadota > Alphaproteobacteria > Sphingomonadales > Sphingomonadaceae > Allosphingosinicella. The sequence goes on from JAXDPA010000001.1 coordinate 41,540, forward strand.
AGCTCCTCGGCGAACGCCTCCGCGCCCTTCTTCTTCGGGATGATGCCGAGCGAGGGAAGGTGCAGCTTGTCGCGCACGTCGTCGGGCGTCTTGATCGTGTCGTTGAGGAACTCGAGCGCCAGCGCCGCGGCAAGGCCGCCCGCCAGGCCCAGGCCGAGGCCGATCAGCAGGTTGAGCATGACGTTCGGCTTGTAGGGCACGGTCGGCGTGTCGGCGTGATCGACGATCGCGACGGGATTGGTGCCGACGCCTCCGGCGACGCCGATCTGCTTATAGCGCTCCAGCAGCCCGTTATACATCGTCCGGTTGGTATCGACGTCGCGCTGAAGGATATTGTACTTGATGCTGCGCTCCCTGAGATCGAGCACCGAGCGCTTCAGAATCTCGACCCGTCCCTGAAGCTCCCGCTCGGCGGCGGCGGCCGCCTGATATTGAGCGAGCAAGGTCGCGGCGCGGCCGCCCCGAACGGTGCTGGTCTCGCGCGCGATCTGCTTGTCGAGCGCATCGATCTGCGCCCGGCGCTGGAGCATTTCCGGATAATCGGGTTTGAACTGGGACAGTTTCTGCTGATATTCCGATTCCAGCGTGGCGCGCTGGGTGCGCAGAACCTGGGTGCTGGCATTGACGTCCTCGGTGACGCCGCCGCGGCTTTCGCTGCGATAGGCCTGCTCGGCGGCGATGCGCTTCGCCTGAGCTTCCGTCAAAGACTGGTTGAGGGCCATCAGCGAGGCGCCCTGGAGGGAGTTGGCGTCACCGGCGGGCTTCGACGTGTCGCCGCTGCCGAGGTTGAGGATGTTCTCCTGCTGGGCGTACTGGACCAGCTGGCGCTCCGAATTCTCGAGCTCGCCCCTCACCTTGGCGATCTGCTTCTCGAGGAAGCGGCGGGCATAGGCCGTCGCCTCGATGCGCCGCTCGAGGTTCGAATTGATGAAATTGTCGGCGAAGCTGTTGGCGATCCGCGCCGCAAGCTCAGGCGAGGGAGAGACGTAGTTCAGCCGGATGAGCCGGCTGCCCTCTATGTTCTTCGCCTCGAAGCCGCCCTGAAGCTGGCCGGTCGCCGCCTTCACCCGCAGGTCGCGCGGCGCCTGCATCGAGACGAATTGCGGATTGGAGGCGAGGTTGAGGCTCTCGGCGACGCTCTGGGCGAGGCTGCGGCTGGTCAGCAGGCCGACCTGCGTCGACAGATAGTCGCGCTCGTTGATCGTCTGCTTCTCGACCTTCGATTCGTCGACCGCCTCGATCGTCGGCGGGTTGATCTCGAGCAGGACGGTGGCGCGGTAGAGCGGGGTGGTCAGGAAGGTGATCACGATCGCGCCGGCCAGGCCGACCGCGACCGCCCCGAGGATCAGCCAGCGCCATTCCGAAATGATCCGCCAAAGCGTCGCCAGGTTGAAATCGCCGCCGAGGAAGCCTCCCGGGGCGGGCTGAGTTCCCCATTCGGCCGGGATCGCAAGCGCTCCGCCGGGCTGCGGCGCCAGCGGCCAGATGGGCTGAGCGCCCGCGGGTTCGATGTCGTTCTTGCTCATGACGAAACGAAATTGCCTCTCGATGTGCGGAGCCCGGTCCGCAGCGGGTTCACGCGGTCAGAGTCCGAAGGGCCGGAAGATGGCCAGCAAGGGAAGGGACGACATCACGTTCTTCCAGGCCTGCCTTACCTTGGAGCCGTCCACGACCACGATGTCGCCGCTGTAGATGCGCGGATCCTCCGCCGCGCCGCGCCGGATGTCGGTGAGGTCGAAGGCGGCGGCCATGCGCTGGCCCTGGATCTGGCGGAAGACCGCGACCCGGTGCGGGTTGGCGTCCTCGTCCGTCCCATGCGCCATCGCCACCACCTGAAGCAGGGTCAGATGGGTGTTGCTGGCCTCGAACACGCCGGGGTTGCGCACCGATCCCTCGACCGTGATCAGCCGGCTGCTCGATTTCTTGATGCCGACGCTGACATCGGGATTCTGGAGATATTTCGCGCTCAGCGCCTGGGTGATGCGCTGATCGAGCTCGTTGGTCGTCAGCCCCACCGCCTTGACGTTGCCGATCAGCGGCAGGGCGATGTTGCCGGTGAGGTCGACGTCGAAATCGCCTGAGAGGTCGGGGACCTGGAAGACGCTGACCTTGAGCGTGTCGAGCGGCGAGATCCGGTAATCGTCGTCCAGCACCTGGGTCGGCGACGACTGGTCGGGCGCCACGAAATTGGGCGGCGCATAGGGTATCTTGCCGCCGCGTCCTTCGCTGACGCATCCGCTCAGAAGGGCGATCATCCCCATGCCGAGGACGGCGAGGAACAGCCGCAGGGGCACGGCGAGGCCTAAAGCGGGCGAGTCGCCCGCCTTCGCGGAATGGGTCTGTAGCGGCACTGACGGTCCAAACTGTTCAAAATCGTCGCCGTCCGCCTGAACCAAAGCCGTTTGAGGGTCAAGGAAAAATAGCTTTCGCACCCCTCGCCCGCGCGGCATTTCCGTGGAATGACAAAGGGGTAACCGCGATTGGAATCGCCGTGCGGAACCTCAGTCGCCGGTCGAGAGATACCATCGGTGCTCATCTTCGACGGCCAGCGCGGTGAGGATGCCGCTGCGATAGGCGCCGGTGTCGATGCCGATCCGGTTGGGCCGCTCCTCCACGCCGGGCACGATCGTGTGGCCGTGCACGACGACGAAGCCGTGCTCCTTGACGTCCGAAAGGAACGGCTCGCGGATCCAGCGCAGGTCCCGCCGCGCCTGGTCGTCGAGGCCGATGCCGGGCCGGATCCCGGCATGGACGAAGAGATAGTCGCCGAAGCTGAACGTGTCGCCGAAGCCTTCGAGGAACTCGATGTGGCCGCGCGGGACATGGGCGCGAAGCAGCGCCAGGGCTTCCTCCTCCGGCAGGCGCCGCATGCGGTCGACGTCGACTCCGTAGCTGGCGGCGCATTCGGCGCCGCCGAATTTCATCCAGTCGGCGATGATGTCCGCCCGGCCGCCGAGGATTTCGAGCAGCACCTCCTCGTGGTTGCCGGCGAGGAAGACCGGGCGGGCGTAACGCGGCCGGTAATGGCGCAGGCGCTCGACCACCGGCGCCGAATCCGGGCCGCGATCGATGAGGTCGCCGAGAAAGACGATGTAGGTGCGCTTCGGCGGGCGCTCGGCGATGTCCGCCTCGATCCGGCCGAGCAGCCGATCGAGCAGGTCGAGACGTCCGTGTATGTCGCCGACGGCATAGGCCCGAGCGCCCGGCTTGCCCGCGGGAGCGGTTTCGCGGGCGAAGCGCGGAAAGAGACGGCTGAGCAGCTTCATCGCCGCGGGCTTTGGGATGGCCGAAGCGCGCGGTCAACCGGGCAGCAGGTTCCCCGGGTTCATGATTCCGTTCGGATCGAGCGCCTGCTTGATGGCGCGCTGGACGGCCAGCTGGACCGTCGACGTCGAGGCGGCGAGCGCCTCGCGCTTCATCTGGCCGATGCCGTGCTCGGCGGAAATCGATCCGCCCGCCGCCTGCGTCTCGGCATAGACGAAGGCGCTGACGTGCGGTGCCGCCGAGTCCAGCCAGGCAGCGCCGTCCGCGCCGGCGGGCGCCTGAACGTTGAAATGGACGTTGCCGTCGCCGAGATGGCCGAAGGCGATCACCGTCGTGCCCGGGAAACGGCGCTCGACCGCGGCGGCGATCGTCTCGACGAAGCGGGGCATGGCCGAAACCGGCACGGAAATATCGTGCTTGGCGGCCGCGCCGGCGTGACGCTCGGCTTCCGAGATGGAGTCGCGCAGCCGCCAGAGCGCCTCGGCCTGCGCTTCGCTGGCGGCCAGCGTCGCGTCGGCGGCGAGCCCGGCTCCGATCGCGCCGGCGAGCGCCGACTCGAGCGCCGGACCGGCCTCCGGCGCCCCTTGCGGCGCCACCGTCTCGACAAGGACGTTCCAGGCATGATCTTCGCCCAGGGGCGCGCGGGCTCCGGGGATGTGACGGAGAACCAGCGACAGGGCCGCCTTCGGCACGAGCTCGAAGCTTTCCACCGAATCGCCCAGCCGGTCTTCCAGCCGCCGCAGCAATCCGAGCGCCGCGACGGGCGAATCGAGGCCGACCCAGGCGACGGCGCGCGAGCCGATCGCCGGGACAAGCCTGAGGCTGGCGGCGGTAACCACGCCGAGCGTGCCCTCGGCGCCGATCAGCAATTGCTTGAGGTCGTAGCCGCGATTGTCCTTGCGCAGCGCCGAGAGGCCTTCGAGCACGGAGCCGTCGGGCAGCACCGCTTCGAGTCCCAGAACCAGCGACCGCATCGGCCCGAAGCGGAGCACCTGGGTTCCGCCGGCATTGGTCGAGACCAGCCCGCCCACCGTCGCGCTCCCCTTGGCGCCGAGCGTCAAGGGGAAACGGCGGCCGATGCCTTCCGCCGCCGCGTGGACGTCGGCAAGGATCGCGCCGGCCTCCGCGACCAGCGCATTGTCCTCCGGCGAGAGGCGGCGGATGGCCTTCATCCGCCTGAGCGAGAGGAGCAAGGCCGCGCCGCCCTCGTCCGGAGTCGCGCCGCCGACCATCGAGCTGTTGCCGCCCTGGGGGACGATCGCGACGCCCTCGGCGGCGCAGCGGCCGACGATCGCCTGGACCTCCGCCGTGTCGGCGGGCGAGACCAGGGCGGCGGCGCGGCCGCGCCACCGCCCGCGCCAGTCGGTCAGCCACGGCGCCATGTCCGCCGGGTCGCGGCTGAAGCCGCGCGGACCGAGCCGCCCGGCCAGGTCCCGCAGCATCGCCTCGGAGGGGAGGTTCGCCATGGCCCCTTCCCTGCCGGAGCCGGGCGGCGGTGGCAATCGCCCGGCCGGAGCGCGCTAGGGCCAGCACTCCATCAGCTGGGAGCGGCCCCACCGGGTGTCGACCGGTCCGCCCACCGGCACGAAGCCGGCCTTCCGATAGGCGCGGATGGCGCGCAGGTTGGCGGGGTTGGGGTCGGTCCCTACCGCCGGAGCGCCGGCGGCGAACAGGCGGCGGCAGTGGAGGCGGACGAAGGCGCTGCCGTGGCCCCGGCCGACCATGTCCGGCTCGCCGATATATTGATCGATGCCGCGCGAGCCGGGCGGGAGGTGGGCAAAGGGGTGGGGATCCCAATCGTGGGGCGCATAGTCCTGCGCGTAAGCGATCGGCCGGCCCTCGAACTCGACGACCCACATCGCGATCCGCGGATCGGCGAGCGCGTCCTCGGCGGCCTCGAACGCCGGCGGGCCCCACCATTGGGCGACATGCGGCATCGCCCGCCAGCGGGCGAGGAGCGGCAGGTCGGCCTCGGTGACCGGCCGGAAGACGTAGGCGCCGTCACTCATCGGGGCCGACATAGGCAAAGGCGACCAGGCCCGATTCGAGGCGCACTTCGCGCCGGGCGTAGGCGTCGACCTCATAGGCGTCGGTCGCCTCGAGCTCCGCCTCGGTCAGCCGGAAGACGACGCCCTCGATGCGGTCCCCCGGCCGGCCCGTGCGGCAGGCGATGGCGTGGACCGCCTTGCCGCTGAGCCGAACCACCGCCTCGGACGTGATGGGCAGCGCGGCCAGACGGTAGCCGGCAAGGGCGTCGGGCCGGCCCTCGAGCAGGCGCCCGTAATTGGCCCGCTGGACCTCCGGCTGGCGCAGCGTGCCGTAGGAGAAGAGGGGGAAAGAGGTCGGGTCGGCGGCCATGGCACCTTCATAGCCGATCCCGGAGCGCGGACCACCGTGCGGTTCCGGCGTCCGGCGCAGGGGGGTGTGGCGCCCGACGCCGGCCTGTTCTAGCGCGCAAGGGTGATTCGCGCCGCCCTTTGCCTGGCCTTGTTCGCTCTCCCCGGCTGCGGGGGGCCGGCCCCCGCCGGAAACGCGACCGGCGATACGGGCAACGCCGCGAGCGCCGCCGAGCCCGTCGCCCCGCCCCGCCGTTCCTACGATCCGCCGGTGCCCAGGCACCTTGCCGCGACGGTACGGATGCGGATCGAGACGGAGGCCGGCACGATCGTCGTCGCCCTCGACCATGCCCGAGCGCCGGTCACCACGACCAACTTCGTCCGCTACGCCGACGACCACCGCTTCGACGGCACCTATTTCTATCGCGCCGCGCGCAACCGCTTCGCTGCGGACCAGGGTTTCATCCAGGGCGGGATCGCGCACAGCATCCGGCTGATGCTTCCACCGATCCCGCTCGAGCCGACGACCCGGACGGGGCTCCATCACGTCGACGGCACGATCTCCATGGCGCATGCCAGCCCCGACACGACGATGGGCGACTTCGTCATCTGCGTCGGCGCCCATCCCGGGCTCGACGCCCACCCGGAGAAAGGCGAGCCGGGCTACCCCGCCTTCGGCCGAGTGGTCGAGGGGATGGACGTCGTGCGCCGGATCCTCGCCGCGCCGACGGCAGGAGGGGCGTCCGGCCGGCCCGGCGAGCAGATCCTGAAGCCGGTGCGGATCCTCAGGATTACCCGGGCGGGCTAGGCTGAGGCGGAAGTTCCTGGGCTGCGCGGCCTGACGGCCGGGCGCCTTGCCAGGCGTGACCGAGGTCACGCGCGGGCGGCGGCGGCGGGAGTATTCCGGACTTCGCGGAGCCTGTCCGCATGGCAATCAGGAGGACATCATGGCTTTCAACGGACTCGGGGACCAGGTCTTTCTCGCGGAGGGGGCAAGCGCCTATTGGAGCTATTGGTTCGGCGGAGACCGCGGCACCCAATTCGCATCGGCCGACATAAAGATACCGAATCAGGGCGCCGTGCACGTTGCCTACGACCAGTGCAAGTCCAAGGACAACAACGGCAACGCGACCTATTACGTGACGATCACAAACAGGGGTCCCGGCGGCTGTTTCCATAATCTGCAGGGCGGAGGAATGTCATGACCAAGATGACGATAGCGACCGACGCGCGCGGCCGGCTGATCGGCGCGGTGCAACACGGCGGCGGAACCGGGCAGGGAGAGGCCAAGACGAGCGTCAGCTTCGGCAGCGGAGCCAGGCTGCATACTGTCGACGTCCACCCGGAAATCGACATGGCCAAAGCGAAGGACGCCGGAATCTTCCACGAGGCGCTCAAGGCCCAGCTCCGGAAGATCGCCAAGCCGAAGTGAACGACGCGGGGGCCGCGGGACCCGTCTGCCGATGGGCGCCTTGGTCATCCGCGTCGGCGCTCGCGACGCGCGATCGAAGCGATGGGCTTCGTGCGCCCAATCCTCGGGCCGGTGAGGATCGTCTGGGTGAGCCCGGCGGGCTAGCGCCGGCACCGCCGCGGCGACCGGGCGAGCCAGAGGCGCCGGCCGGGATAATCGATCGTCATCGAGCCTCCGGCGAGGGCGACGGCGCCGAGGATTCCGTCGACCCGGGCGCCGGCTTCGCCACTGATTCGGGCAAGGGCGTCGGAGGCGAGCAGGGGAAGAGTGACCGGCGGAGCGGTACCGACCCGGAGCCGGGCCGGGCCGAGCCTCGTCGCCGACTCGCGGCCGCCGGCACCGAACAGCTCCAGGCCGCCGCGACCGGCCAATCCGGCGGCCTCGGCCGTGGCCGGCGCGAGGACAGAAGTCCGCGCGCCGGTGTCGAGCGCGAAAAGGAAGGGGCCGCGGCCGTTGACGGTGACGGGGACCAGCGCGAGCGGCCGGCGCGGCGTGACCGCGAAATGCGCGTCGGGCGGCGCCGTGGGCGAGGCGGCGGCAAGGTCCAGGCGGCGGCAAACATAGTCGATCGCGACGATCCGCCGGCGCAGGAATTCGTAGCCGACGATTCCGGCGACCGGCACCCCGAGCGCGGTCGCGGCGGCGTCGACCGCGGTCGAAACCCCGGTCGAAGCGGCGTCGAGATGGACCCGGCCGATGTCCAGCGGCCGGGCGTGCGCCGGCTGCACCCTCACCGGAGCGCCGCCGATCGCCGCCCGGCTGACGAACGCCGCGCCCGGCGAGGGAGTCGCCCCGGCCCGCGCCGCCGCGGCCGGCGCGAGGACCAGCGCGAAGGGCAAGGCGTCGCCCGTGTCGAGCAGGATGGGCATGTCCGCTCCCCCGACGCGCGCGTCGAGGAGAATGAACGGCAAATCGGGCCCGGGCGTCCGGAAGGGAACGACCGAATCGCGGCCGCGTGCGGGCAGGGCGGCCGACGACAGGCCGGCGGCGGCGAGGAGGAGCGGGAAGATGGCGCGCATGCCGGTAGCTTAGCCTGCGTCCGAACTCCCGGCGAGCGACAGGCGCGTTCCAATCGCTTATGGCCGGCGCGTCGCCCAGGACGGCAAGCTGCTGCCGATGTAGCGCGCCGGCCATTCGCCCGAATTCGAGTTCAGGTCGGGCGGCGCCCTCGGCCGGCCTCGCCGGCCGATGAACCTCGCCTGTGGATGACGTTCAGCATGGCCTCACGGCGTCAGGCGCCGGGTGAGCGCAGGCGTTGGGGAGCGCACCACAGGAGATACGACATGAACAGGATCATCATCGCCCTTGCCGCCACGACCGCCTTCTCGGCCGCGACGCCGGCCGCCGCCCAATATGGCGGCAACTTCCAGCTCCGCACCGGAGAGCTGCAGGCCCAGCTCCAGGCCGGGATCGACAGCGGCGCCATCGGCCGCCGCGAAGCGATGCCGCTCAACCGGCAGCTGCGCGACCTGACCCAGCTCGAGCGTCTGTACAGCCGGGGCGGCTTCACCGTTCGGGAGCGCAGCGACCTCCAGAGCCGCTCGGCGAGCCTTCGCCAGGCGATCGGTATGGCCGAGCGCGACGTCGACCGCCGCTACGGCCGCGTGGGCGATTCGGGCCGCGTCTATGCCCGCGGCGAGCTGATGGACCGCAACCGCGACGGCTATGACGACCGCGATCTCAACCGCGACCGCCGCGTCGACGACGGCGAATGGCGGACGGCCGCGGCCTATGACGCCCGCTACGGCCGCAGCGACGAACGCTACCAGGAGACCCGCCGCGACGGGATCGGCGGAGTCGTCGACACCCTGCTCGGCCGCGACACCCTGCGCGTCGGCCAGCGCGTCTCGGCCAATCTCGGCGGCGTGCCCGACCAGTATCGCGACCAGTATCGCGACGGCAGCGGCGTCTATTACCGCTCCGACAACCGGGCGATCTACCAGGTCGACGCGCGCAACGACGTCGTGCTCCGGGTCTTCGCGCTGACCCGCTGAGCCGCGGCGTCAGGGTAACGGACCAAGGAGGCGCTCCGGCCCACGGCCGGGGCGCCTTTCCTTGCGTGGCGCGCGGAGGCGCGCTGAACCTTTGGAGCGCCGGCCCGTTGGCCGGTCGGCACCCCATCCGAGGAGACATGGATTGGCCGACAAGCGCCTGGCCGAGCTCGCCGAGAAGATGAAGGACATCGACTTCGCGATCCTTTCCACCCGCACCGAGGGCGGGGCGATCGCCGCCCGGCCGATGAGCAACAATCGCGAGGTCGCGTTCGACGGCGACGCCTATTTCTTCACCTGCGACGACACGCGCATGGTCGCCGACGTCGATCGCGACCCGCGGGTCGGCCTCGCCTACCAGGGCAAATCGGGGATGCTGGGCATGCGGCCCTTCTTCCTCGCCGTGGAGGGGCGGGCCGAGCTGATCCGCGACAGGGCGCGCTTCGCCGACCATTGGACCAGCGGCCTCGACCGTTGGTTCGAGCGCGGCATCGACACGCCGGGGCTCGTGCTGCTCAAGGTGGCGGCCGAGCGCATCCATTATTGGGACGGCGGACAGGAAGGGGAGATCGAGGTCGCCTCGGGGCGCGAAGCTGTCGGGGCCTGAGGCGTCCGGGACGGGCCCCCGCGAACCGGCTGCGCGGCGCCGGGCACGCTGGGCGCTGGCGGCGGCCTATCTGGTCGCCGGAATCGCCCATCTGCGCTCCCCTTCCGGGTTCGTCGCGATCACTCCGGCCTGGGTGCCGTGGCCGCGCGAGGTCGTCGCCCTCACCGGCCTTTGCGAGCTCGCCGGGGCGCTCGGCCTGCTCGTGCCGCAGACCCGCCGCGCCGCCGCCATCGGACTGGCGCTCTACGCGCTGTGCGTCTGGCCGGCCAACTTCAACCACGCGCTGAACGACATCCCGCTGGGCGGCGTCCGCCTCGGCTGGTGGTATCACGGCCCCCGCCTCGCGCTTCAGCCGGTCATAATCTGGTGGGCCTTGTGGGCGGGCGGGGTGACGGACTGGCCGCTGCGCCGGCGGCGGATCACTCGATGATGTAGCCGGCGACCCTCCAGCCGTCGCCCTCCCGGGCGAGGGACAGGGTTTCGGTAGCCCCGGCCTTGGCGGCGAAATCGGTCCTGAAGCGGACGACGCGGTAGCCGTTGGGCGGGGCGGGGACGCTTTCCTCGCCGGCGAGGCGGCGCGACAGGACCCGGCCGAGCGGGACCCGGCCGCCGACCGAGGCCGATTGCCACATGTCGAGCGTGTTGAGGGTCTGGAACGACTTGGCCGTGGCGGCGAAGCTTTCCGGCCATTTGCCGGCGTCGACCAGGGCCAGCCACTGGCGGGCGGCCTCGGTGACCGGAGATTCCGCGACGGCCGCTGGGCGGCCGTGCGGAGTGGCGATGTGAGGGCGGTGCGCCGACGAGAGAGCGAGCGCGGCAAGGGCGAATGCGATCATGATTAGTCCTCCGATCGCCCAGGCCGTGCGAGGGTGCGGGCCGGCATGGGCTGTCGCGCCGCCTTGAGCGATCGAAAGCGGCCCGCCATCCCCGATTCCTTCGTCCCCGGGCGATTGGGGGTGCGCGCCCTCGGCCTGGCGCAGCAGCCGAGCGGCCTCGCGGCTGCTCGAGGCGGAGAGCTTGCGCCGGGCGTCGCGCAGCCGTTCGTTGATGGTGTGGACCGACAGCCCGAAATGCCGCGCCATCGACTTGGCGTCGTGGCCGGCGAGCAGCAGGCGCAGCGTCTCTTTCTCCTTCTCGGTGAGCGCCTGATAGCCGTGCGTCATCGGGTCCTTTGCCTGTCCCTGCCTTCGCGCAGGCTAGGGCGCGTCGGGGCGGCGCGTCACCCCTAAAGAATTGTAGGGCCCGGCCCGGCCGCGCAGCGCGGTTCGTTGCCGGGCGCAGCGGGCCGCGCTAGCCCGGGGCCGGCGGATTGGAGAAGGATGCATGGCCGGCGAGGAGTTGCGGGCGGGACTGAAGGTGCTGAGCTTCGCGGACGCGGCCGCGATGCATGCCTGGCTCGAGCGGAACGGCCCGGGATCCGCCGGCTTCTGGCTGCGGCTGTTCCGGAAGGGCTCGGGCGTCGCCGGCATCTCCAAGGCCGAGGCGGTGGACGCGGCGCTCTGCTTCGGCTGGATCGACGGGCTGATGAACCCCTATGACGCGGCGAGCTGGCTGATCCGCTTCACGCCGCGGCGGCCGCGCGGCAAATGGTCGGTGATCAACCGGGAACGGGCGGAGGCGCTGATCGCCGAGGGGCGGATGCGGCCGGCGGGGCTCGCCGAGGTGGCGGCCGCGCAGGCGGATGGCCGCTGGGCCGGCGCCTATCCGCCGCACAGCCGCGCCGAGCCGCCGCCCGACCTCCGGGCGGCGCTGGACGCGAGCCCGAAGGCGGCCGCCTTCTTCGCGACGCTCAAGGGCGCAAACCGCTACGCCCTCATCTACCGCGTCCTCGATGCCAAGCGGCCGGAGACGCGGGCGAAGCGGATCGCGGGCTTTGTGGCGATGCTGGAGCGGGGGGAGACTTTGCACCGCTGAGGGCGCGCGCCTTAAGGTCACACTCGGGTCACACTCAAGTCTCACCGGTAGCGCTTTCGGCGGACCGGCACCCAGCGATACTCGGCGGGGTCGTAGCCGTCGGGGGGCGGGGCGCCTTCCTCGGCGGGATCCGGCGCGGGGAGGGCGGAGGGCGGCGAAGGCAAGCCCGCGGAGGGCGCCGGGGCTTCGCCGGGCGCGGAGGCGGCGGGAGCGGCGGCCGGGTCGGCCGGCTCGGAGGCGCCAAGGAGGGCGGGCGCGGGGCCCGCCCAGTCGCGATGATGCTGTTCCATGAACTGATAGGAGCATAATAGGGATGAATAGGAAGGTGCCTATCTTATCCGAAATGGACCTCGTTCAGCGCCGCCGCGGCGGTTTCACCCGAAGCACCAAAGCACCGAAGAGGCTGCGGCGGTGAGGAGCGGACGCTCAAGACGGGGTCATTGTCGAGGCCCGCCCGCTTGGCTGCCCTGGCCGCCGGGCGACGCGCCGATCGGCCGCGTCGGCACCCCCCAACCTATGCAGACCCGTATAGCTCGGCCTCCGCCCGTCGCCGCCGCACCAGTCCGCGCATCACTTTATGGTCATTGTAGATCCACGCCCCGAACGCCTTCTGGGCGCCCGCATAATCGCCCGCCTTGTGCAGGCGCGTCAGCGTGGCAGAAGAGATGCGGCCGGTGTTGTAGTGGAAGGAGACGAGTGCATCGAACTGGTTCTGCGTCGTCGGCGCGTCGCCGATGGCGGCCTCCACCTCGGCGGCGTATTTGACCATGTCCCGCTCGAAGCGCTCGTCGCACTGGGCTTGCGTAAACACCGTCCCCGGCCGGATGTCGGGCCCCGTGGAGCCCCACCCGATCGTCCAAGGGTTCCCATCCTTGCTGCCGGGGTCGGGATAGGCCTTGAAGGTTCCGTCGCCGACCGCATCCTCACATTGCTCGAAGCTCTTGATAAGGTCGATGCCACGCTGGCCGAGCGCGCGTCCGTTTGCCGGAAGTGCCGGCGGCGCCGCTACCGGCGCGGGCGGCGGCGCACCGTCGAGGAGCACGGCCCAGGTCTTGGGGCCGGCGATGCCGTCGGCGACGAGGCCCAAGGCACGCTGGCGGGCGCGCAGCATCGCCTCCGTGCCGGGTCCGAAAATGCCGTCGCGATCGACGCCGAGCTCCGCCTGCAAGCCCTTCACTGCCTCGCCCCGGTCGCCGCGCCGAAGCGTCGGCCGGGCTTTCGCGTCGGTTGCCGGAATTGGGGGCGGCGGTGATTTTCCGACCAGGTACAGTGCGACCGCGTGCCGGAATTCGGTCATGTCGAAGGTCGGATCCTGCTTTCGATTCGGCGGCAGCGCATATTCCTTGTGCCCGCAGCACATCTTCTCGGAGGAACCGATTTGCCGCAGGATTGCGGCGGCGCCGCGGGCATAGGCGTCCATCTGCACGGCGGGCCATGGATCACCGGCCTGGCCGCTATGCTCCGCCTCGATGCCGATGAAGCTGCTGTTGCCGGTCGTGATCCCTTCCCAGCGTCCCAGCCCCGCGTGGTTCGCCCGACCGGCGGCGACGACGTAGAAGGTGCCGTCGCGCCCCAGCCCGAGCTGCGCCAGCGGACCGGCCAGATCCGACCGCCCGTTGATCAGGAGGTTGAGCGTCGGCATGTTCCCTTCATGGGGGTTGGCCGTGTGGTGACACATGACTCCTACCGGCTTGCCCATTTCGGCACGACCGCGACTGCGCCAGCCCGGCGTCTCGGCGACCTTGAGCCCCGCGTTTTCCAACACCTCCGCGAGCCAGATCAGCGAGTAGGTGGCGCTCGTCACGTCGTCCCTCCTTCCACGGGCTTCTCGACGCCGCCGGCCGCGGGCGGCAGGTCGTCGTCGGAGGCGACCTCGTCGTCGCTCAGCTCGACATCCGCGGCGCAGCCATCTTCCGCCGCCTGCTCCGGGACCGGGTCTTGAGTCGACGGCGCTGCGCCTGGCGCGCTGCCGGGGGGCGCATCGCCCGGCGACGGAGGTGGCGGAGGCGGAGGAGGAGTCGGGTTGACGGCGGAGCCCGCCCGGGTCCCCGCGCTCCCCGCCGCTGCGTCGGTCGAGCCGCCGGTGCTGGCACTGGCCTTGGCGAGCAGATCGGGAACAAGCCTTTCGCTGAAGCCGGCGAAGAAACCGAAAAGCACGACCGTGAGCGCCCCTGCATCTTTCACCGGCGTCGACCCGATCTGGACGGAGACGAGTCCGGCCTTGATCAAGGCCATGAGCACGGCGCCGGCAATGAAGCCGATGATCACCCGCAGCACCGCGTCCATCAGATTGGACGTGCGCAGCAGGTCAGGCAGGACCGTCCGCGTGCGGATTCCGATCGCAATCGAGAAGAAGGCACCGACCGCACCGGCCGCGGCCGCCCGCCAGAGATCGATCGCCGGGTTCAAATCCCGCAGGGCGAGGTGCTCACCGTAAGAGAAGCTGGGCTTCAGCAGGACCGCAAGCACGGGGATGACGAGCAGAAGAAAGAGGAGCATGGCGGGAACCGCCACGATCGACGGCGACGGCATCGTAGCACCGTCCTCCTCCTCGTCCTCCTCCTCCGCGTTCCCGCGCATCTCGTCCTGCCCGCCCGTCGCAGCCTTGGCGGCGCGCGCCCTGACGCGAGCCCGCTCGCTCCCCGCCAGGAATAACGACACTCCGATGACCAGGCCGAAGCCGATAGCGATCCCCGCCACCCACCACCGCCGGACGTCGGTCGCATGCGGCGATCCGAACGGGTAGGTGGCGACCGCGAGGAAGGCGACCAGCATTATCAGCAGCGCCATGGCGAAGGCGCCGATCAGATATTCGAAGCGGGCCCAGGCCGTTCGTTCGTTGACGATGTCGCGCTTGATCGCCGCCAGCGTCTCCTTCGCGAGGGGAAGCTGGCCCTCGAGCGCGACAGCGAGGGCGTCGGCCACCCGCCGCTCGTAGCGATCGGCCTTGCTCTTCAGCTGGGCCGCATTTTCGAGGCCGAAGAAGGAATGGGCGGATCCGCTGCGCCACCCGTCGATCAGCCCGTCAATCTCCCCGCGGAGCGGCGCCAGCTCGATGACGACCTTGCGTTGCGCATCGGCTTCGGTCGCATCGTCGGCAAACTGGATCGCCACACGCCGGCGGACGCCGTAGACGGCGTAGTGGGGCGGCTTGCGTGCAAAAAAGGCGAGGACCGTTTCCCCCAGCGAATCCGGCTTGCCCCGCTCGAGATCAGCGACATTCGGCACGGCGTTTCCTCCTTCAGGCCGCCAAGGCCAGATTGGGAGCATGCGGACGCCTACAAAGAAATGATTCCCCCCGGGGTCAGAATACGCCGAGTGGGGGTCGTGTAAAGAGGCTTCTCTAATTCACGCGGATACTCGGGCAGGGGCGCTCCTCCTGCGCTCCTTTCGGGTGTGAAGACTGCCTCGCCGGGGAAACAGCGCAAAGCGAGAGTAGAAGGTTAGTCCGCGATCGGCAGGTAGATTTCGCCGCCGCTGTTGCGGAAGGTTTTACTCATTTCGGACATCCCTTGATTCGCCTGCTCCGCCGATAGCGAAGCGACTGCCGGGGTGTTCTGCTTCGCCGCGAAATCTCTGACCTCTTGCGTGATCTTCATGCTGCAAAATTTGGGGCCGCACATCGAGCAGAAGTGGGCGGTTTTGGCGCCTTCCGCCGGCAAGGTCTGGTCGTGGTACTGCTCCGCGGTGTCGGGGTCGAGGCTGAGATGGAACTGGTCTCGCCAGCGGAATTCGAAGCGGGCGCGGCTCAAGGCGTCGTCGCGCAGCTTCGCGGCCGGGTGGCCCTTGGCGAGGTCGGCGGCGTGGGCGGCGAGCTTGTAGGTGACCACCCCCACCTTGACGTCGTCGCGGTCGGGGAGGCCGAGATGCTCCTTCGGGGTGACGTAGCAGAGCATCGCGGTGCCGAACCAGCCGATCATCGCGGCGCCGATCGCGGATGTGATGTGATCGTAGCCCGGCGCGATGTCGGTGGTGAGCGGCCCCA
The DNA here is from genome assembly GCA_034668685.1 of Sphingomonadales bacterium. GTDB lineage: Bacteria > Pseudomonadota > Alphaproteobacteria > Sphingomonadales > Sphingomonadaceae > Allosphingosinicella. Next base: position 57,108 of record JAXDPA010000001.1, read on the forward strand.
ATGTGTAGAAGGGCGCCTCGCCGCACGCTTCGAGCTGCTTGTCCATATTGGCCTTGATCTTGTGCATCGGCACGTGGCCGGGGCCCTCGATCATCACCTGGACGTCGTGGCGCCAGGCGATCTGGGTGAGCTCGCCGAGGGTCGCCAGTTCGGCGAACTGCGCCTCGTCATTGGCGTCCGCGATGGAGCCGGGGCGAAGGCCGTCGCCGAGGCTGAAGGCGATGTCGTAGGCCTTCATCACCTCGCAGATCTCGTCGAAGCGGGTGTAGAGGAAGCTCTCCTGGTGGTGGGCGAGGCACCATTTGGCCATGATCGAGCCGCCGCGGCTGACGATCCCGGTGACCCGGCCGGCGGTCATCGGGATGAAGGGCAGGCGGACGCCGGCGTGGATGGTGAAATAGTCGACGCCCTGCTCGGCCTGCTCGATCAAGGTGTCGCGGTAAATCTCCCAGGTCAGGTCCTCGGCGACCCCGCCGACCTTCTCGAGCGCCTGGTAGATAGGGACGGTGCCGATCGGGACGGGCGAATTGCGGAGGATCCATTCGCGGGTGTCGTGGATGTTGCGGCCGGTGGAGAGGTCCATGACCGTGTCGGCGCCCCAGCGGATCGACCAGACCATCTTGTCGACCTCGGCGGCGACGTCGGAGGCGACGGCGGAATTGCCTATGTTCGCGTTGATCTTGACCAGGAAGTTGCGGCCGATCGCCATCGGCTCGCTCTCGGGGTGGTTGATGTTGGAAGGTATGATGGCGCGGCCGCGGGCGACCTCGTCGCGGACGAACTCCGGAGTGACGTAATCGGGAATGGAGGCCCCGAAATCCTGGCCGTCGCGGGCCAAAGCGGCCATCCGCTCGCGGCCGAGATTCTCGCGGACGGCGACATATTCCATTTCGGGGGTGATGATGCCCCGTCTCGCATAATGCATCTGGCTGACGTTGGCGCCGGGCTTCGCGCGAAGCACCTCGCGGCGGACGTTGGGGAAGGGCGCCACGCCCCCGGAGCGGTCCGGTCCGAGCTGGCCGTTATCCTCGGGGCGGACGTCGCGCTGGGCCACTTCCTCGACATCGCCGCGGCCGCGGATCCAGTCGCGGCGAAGCTCGGGGAGGCCGGCGAGGATGTCGATCCGCGCCTCGGGGTCCGTGTAGGGCCCGGAGCAATCGTAGACTCGGAGCGGCGGCTCGCCGCAAGACGGCTCGAGGTCGATCTCGCGCATGGCGACGCGCCAGGGGCCGACATGGACCTTGCGGCTGCCGCGGATTGGACCCGTGGTGACGGGGGGCGTGCCCTCACCCTGGCGCGCTCCGCGCGCCTGTCCCTCTCCCGCGAGGGGAGAGGGGTGGGTTTCGCTCAGGGCAGGAATGTCGGCCATGTCTCTCTCCTCAGTCGGAGGGAAAGCGGAATGCCGCGCGACCCTCCCTACGCCGGTGTCAGCCGGATCAGGTTCGACGGGTCGCCTGGATGGCCAGGCCTCTCAGACGCCCTTGCGCGTCCCCCCGGGGAAGCGTCTCCTGTAGGCCGCAACCTCTCGCCGCGAAAGGCGAAAGGCGCTAGAAGCGACGGAAAAGAGGAGGGGGCCATGCGACCGGACCTTGCGGATCCCGAAACGCGGGCGGCGTATCGCCGCGAGTTGCTCAAGCTGGCGCGCGGCTGGCGGGTCGCGGGCGTAATCCTCAACGTCGCCGGCGCCGGCCTGTGGCTCTACGGCGTCTATGTCGAGCCCTGGCGGCCGGGGCTGCGCGTCGCGGGGTGGAGCCTGATCGGCCTCGGCTGGGTGCTCTTCGCCGGGGTGATCCTCTACCGCACCCGCTATCACCGGGCGCGCATGGCGGAGCCGGCCGGATGATGCACCATCGGCACGTCGTCGAGATCTTCCTGCCGCTCAAGACGAAGGACGGGCGGCCGCAGCCGCGGGAGCTGTTCCAGCAGGTGCGCGGCGAGCTGGTCGGGCGGTTCGGCGGGCTCACCGCCTTCACCCGGGCGCCGGCGGAAGGGCTTTGGGAGCCCGAGCCGGGCGAGCGGGAAAAGGACGACGTCGTCATCTTCGAGGTGCTCGCCGACCGGATCGACCGCGACCGCTGGCACGATTACCGGCTGAGGCTCCAGGAGAGGTTCGGCCAGGACGAGATCCTGATCCGCGCCCACCCGGTCGAGACGCTCTAGGCGGGCGCCATGGACCGGACGACCCGCAAGAGCGCCGCCATCCTCACCGCGATCATGGCCGTCGAGGCGGTGCCTTTGGTCTTGACCCTGCTGTCCTCGCCGCCGGGCGTGGCCGGCCGGTTGTGGGGGTGGCATCCAGGCATTGCGGCCGCCTGGGTGGGCGCGGCCGCGGTGGCGACGGCGTACGTCCTCTACGCCCGGCATTCGCTGCCGCTGGTCCGCCAGCGCTTCTTCGACATCGACGGACTGAAGCTGCTGGTCGTGCCGTTCGCCATCGTCACCGGAACGTTCGAGGAGCTCTTCTTCCGCAAGATGCTGATGGACTGGGCGGCCCGGGCCGGGGCCGGAGCGTTGGTCCAAATAGTGGCCTCCGCCGTCATCTTCGGCGCCGCTCACGCGGTCTGGGGACTGTTCGGCCGGCAGTGGCGGGTGGCCCTGGGCGCGGCGCTGGCGACCGGCGTTCTCGGCGCGCTGCTCGCCGGCCTTTATCTGCTCGGCGGACGGCAGGTCGCTCCCTGCGCCTGGGCGCACATGCTGATCAACCTCGCCATCGAGCCGTGGCTGGTGATGGCGGCGGTCTCCGCCGGCCGGGACGGCTGGGCTCGCCGAGGCACGGCTTAGAGCCGCGCCTCCGGGCCGTCACAAAGGCAGCTCCAGCTCGAGCGCGGCGGGTTCGGCCGCTTCCTCCTCATTGAGCCCGGAGAGGCCGAGGCCGAGCAGGCGGATGCTTTTTTCGGGCGGCAGCAGGGTGTCGAGAAGCCCCGCGCCGAGCGCGAGGAACTCGGCGAGGCCGGCGACCGGGCGATCGAGCGAGCGGGCGCGGGTGACGATCCGGAAGTCGCTATACTTGACCTTGAGGTTGACGGTTCGGCCGGCGAGGCCCTTCGCCTCGATCCGCCGCCAGACCGTGCGGCCGATGCGGGCGAGCTCGGCCTGGAGGTCGTCGGGATCGGTGAGGTCGGTCAGGAACGTGTCCTCGGCGCTGACCGACTTGTAGGGCCGGTCGGCCTTGACCTGGCGGTGGCAGATGCCGCGGGCGAGGTCGTGATAATATTGGGCGGAGCTGCCGAAATGGGCGACGAGGAAATCGAGGCTCTTCGCCTTGAGGTCTGCGCCGGTCTCGATTCCGAGGCTCGCCATCTTCGCCGCCGTCACCGGCCCGACGCCGTGGAAGCGCTTGACCGGAACCGTCTCGACGAAGGCGGGGCCGCGCGCGGGCGTGACGACGCAGAGGCCGTCCGGCTTGTTCTGGTCCGAGGCGAGCTTGGCGAGGAACTTGTTGTAGGACACGCCGGCCGAGGCGGTGAGCCCGGTCTCGGCGCGGATCCGCGCGCGGATCTGCCTCGCGATCTCGGTGGCGATCCCGATCCCCTTCAGATCCTCGGTGACGTCGAGATAGGCCTCGTCGAGCGACAGCGGCTCGACGTGCGGCGTGTAGTCGAGGAAGATCGCACGGATCTGCTGGCTGACCGCGCGATAGGCGTCGAAGCGCGGCTTGACGAAGATGAGGTCCGGGCACAGCCGCTTCGCCGTCACCGACGGCATCGCCGAGCGCACGCCGAACGGCCGCGCCTCGTAGCTCGCCGCCGCGACGACTCCGCGAACGCCGCCGCCGACCGCGACCGGCCTGCCGCGCAGGGAGGGGTCGTCGCGCTGCTCGACCGACGCATAGAAGGCGTCCATGTCGACATGGATGATCTTGCGCACCCCGTTCACGCCCTGTTCCTAGCGCGAAACGGGCGCCGCGCAAAGCCTCAGAACGGCAACGCGAAGCCGACCGCGGCGACCCTCGTCTTGGGGGTCCGTATCGACGGATCGGGATCGGTGCGGCGCCGTATCGTCTCGGCCTCGGTGGCGCCGGGGACGGTGAACAGGCCGACTCCGAGCTGGGCGTTTCCGTCGAGCGGTACGCTGGCGAAGAGGTGGGTGCGCTCCGGCGCCGCGGTGGCTTCGGCAGGTTGCGCGCGGGCCGTGGGCGACCGTGGCCGTTCGACGGCCGGTGGGGCCAGCAGCGGCCCGTAATGGCGTGTCTCGCCGCCCTCCACACTCTGGCTCCTTGCCGCGGCAGGCAAAGCGAGGGCCAGCAACATCCCCTGTACGGCGAGCCCGGTTCTCCAAACCATGGGCTCCTCCATCGATCGAGGTTACAACCCGCGTGCGCGCCGCTCGGTTCCGGCAGGTTTCGCGCTTGATCGCCATCCGCAGCTCGGGCAGGGCAGCGATTCCATCAAGGAGTAAGTGCTTTGCGTAGCAAGCTTATCAGTGCGGCGGCGGCCCTGGCGCTGGCCGCGGGTCCGGCGGTCGCGGCCGCCAACACGCCGCCTCCCGCCGTCCAGGCGCCGGCGCCGGCGCCCGAGACGGTCCAGGGCAGCGAGGTTCGCGGCGGGTTCATCCTGCCGCTGCTCACCATCATCGCGGTGATCATCGCGGTGCTGTTGCTCACCAAGAACGACCAGCCGCAGAGCCCCTGAGCGGGCAGGCCCGCTCAGAAGCTGTAGGCGAGGCCGGCGGCGGCGAGATACTGGTTGGGGCTGCCCGCGACCGAGACGACCGGGCTTCGCCGGAAGTCGTTCAGCATCCGCGAATAGCTCGCGCCGGCGAACAGGCTGAGGTGCGGCCGGCGCAGGTCGCCGGTCAGCGTCTGGACGAGGAACAGGCCGATCCGCACGCTCTTCCAGCCCGATGAAGCGTTGAAGACCGGAAGGCCGCTCTGCACCGCCCCGGTGGGGGTGATGCTGAAATAGGTCTGGGCGTAGCCGCGGCCGACATGGTCGGCCGACGCCGAGAGCAGAGCGAAGGTCCGCGGGCTGAGCGGAGTCGAATATTCGACGGACGGGGTCAGGATCGAGCTTCCGTGGGTCCCGCTGACGTCGTGCAGCCAGATGACCCGAAGCGCGAGGCTGTCATAGGGGTCGAGCAGGCGGTTCTTGGCGATGCCGGCCTGGACTCCGAGCTCAACGGCCCGGTCGATCTTGCCGAGCGCGCGCACCTGCGGATCCTTGATGTGACTCGAGCGGTCGAGGCGCAGGTTGACGGCGGGGCCGAGGTCGAAGCTGACTTCCGCGCCGGGCGCGTCGCGGATCAGGTCGACGGTCAGTGTCGTGCCCCGGGTGATGAAGCCGAAGCCTCCGACCTTGCCGGCGACGAGGCCGACCGGCACCCACTGGTAATCGTCCGAACCCTCGTAGGACGGCAAGTAGGCGCCGCCGACGCCGATCGTGAGGTTGTTGGGCCGATCGAGATAGGAGTCGGATCGCTCGTCGGCGAGGGCCGGGGCGGCGAAAGCGAGGGTCAGCGCGCAGGCTGCGGCGCCGAGCAGGAACGAGGGCTTCACGGGCAGCAATCCTTCCGGGATGTTCGGCACTACAAAGGCGGAAGCGCGGGAGAGTTCCGGCGGCGTTACGAAAAGGCGCGGGAACAGTGCCATAACGGGTCTCGCCCGGCGCGGCCCTTGGCCTCGCGACGCATGCCGGGCTAGATGCGCGCGCGATGGCGCGATCCAAAAATCATGGGCTCTTGATCGCCGGCGGCGGCCTCTCGGCCAGCCTCGCCGCGCTGGCCATGGCGCGACTGCGGCCCGAAGTGCCGATGCTGCTGGTCGGCGAGGGGGCCCGCTTCGGCGGCGAAAGGCCGCTGGTCCTTCTCGACGCCGCACTCGACGAGGAGGGACGGGAGTTCATCGAGCCGCTGCTCGCCGCGAGCTGGGACGGCTTCTACGTCGCCATGCCGGGCCGCAGCCGCCGGGTGAAATTGCGCTGCCATGCTTTGTCGCCGGAAAAAGTCGACGCGGCGCTGACGGAAGCGCTCCCCGCCGAGCGGCGTTGGACGGAGCGGCGGATCGTCGCCGTTCGGGACTCCAGCCTGCTGCTCCACGGCGGCGAGACGGTCGCCGGCACCGGCGCGATCGACGCCCGGATCTGGGCGCATCAGACCACCCTCGATCTCGCCTGGCGTCATTCGACGATCCGCACCTACGATTTCGGCGCGCCCCACCGGGTCGACCTTCCGGTGCTGCTCGACACGACCCTGGCGCAGGGCGCCGGCTGTGCCTTCTTCGCCTGCCTGCCGCTCAGCGAGACCCGTCTCGCCGTCGAGCACGTCCGCTACGCCAGCGCGGCCGTGGCGGACCCCCGCGAGGGGGGCGCCCGCCTCGACGAATATGTGAAGCTGCGCGG
>JAXDPA010000002.1:0-29293 GCA_034668685.1 Sphingomonadales bacterium
CAGATCGGCTATTTCACGATTTGCTCCACCAGCATTTGCGATGACGACGGCAAGGTTCTCGGCACGATCACCGATATTTTCGAGACGACCGCCCATGACCAGCTCAGGGAAGTTCTCGCGGCCGAGAACAAGCGCTTTCGAGAGCTGTTTGACCAAGCACCGATTTTTCTCGCCCTCACATCCGGACCGGATTTTCAGCTGGAATATGCGAACAAAGCCTTTGAACGGTTGGTCGGAAGGGGGAGCCTGATTGGGAAGACGGTCGAGGAAGCCGTTCCGGAACTCGCAAAACAGGGTTTCATCGACCTATTGCGCGAAGCTTATGGGAACGGCCAGCCGTTGATTTTCCGCGACTCGAGGGTCGAGCTCCGGGCCCATTCCGCCGGGCCGCTCGAGCCCCGTTTTCTCGATTTCGTCTATCAGCCGATGGTCAGCGGCTCGGATGTGACGGGGCTGCTCGTGGTCGGCCAGGACGTCACCGAGCAGCATTTCGCGGAGGAGCGGGCGCAGGCCTTGCGCGACCAGCTCCAGCAAGCCTCACGGCTGAGCGCGATGGGAACGATAGCCAGCACCCTGGCGCACGAGCTCAACCAGCCTCTGACCGCCATCCAGAATTATGCGGCCGGAAGCCGGACCATCCTCAACGGCGGCGAGGAGGATTTGGGGCTGCTGGACAACGCGTTGAAGGCCATCGGAGAGAATGCCCATCGTGCCGGCGAAGTCATCCGGCGGCTATGCGACATGACGGAGCGCGGCATGGTCCGGAAGGAAATTTTCGATCTTGGGGAGGCTATCAGAGAAGCCGCTGATCTCGCCAGGAGTGGAGAATGCGAGACTGTAGGGTTGAGCTACGATTTCACCCCCGGGGCGAGGGCCTCGGCCGACCGGATCCAGGTCCAGCAGGTCCTGCTCAACCTCATCCGCAATGCGTGCGAAGCGTGCGAGCAAGCCGAGCGTCCCGAGGTGTGCATCGCTACGGCCCAACGAAATAAGTGGCTGGAGGTGAGGGTCAGCGACGTTGGCGAAGGCGTTTCGCGTGAAGCGCTGCCCACGCTGTTTGAGCCTTTCATGTCCACCAAGCCCGGAGGCATGGGTCTGGGGCTTTCGATCAGTCGCACCATCGTCGAGTCCCAGGGAGGGCGCATCTGGGCTGAGAACGAGCCACACGGCGGTGCCGTCTTCTGCTTTACCCTTCCGAAGGCCTAGCCGCCGGCGGCTGGGGTCGCGCGCCGATCTTCCCGGACGAGAAAGCCCGATCGAAGATTTGCATCAGCATCTCCTCTTCGAATGGCTTCTCCAAAAAGTCGAATGCCCCATGACTCATCGCCTTCATCCCAACGTGGATGTTGCCGTGGCCGGTCATCATCACCACGGGCCATTCGACCTCCATCCATCGAAGCTCGGACAACACATCGAGGCCCGTCAGTCCGGGCATCTGGAAGTCCAGCAGGACGCATCCGGGATCGAGCCCGAGCAGCTCCGTCAGAAATTCGCTTCCGCTGGCAAAGGCGCGGCAGGCATATCCCTCGCCCTGGAGAAGAAAGACGAGCGAGGTCCTGACCTCCTCGGTGTCGTCCACGATATAGACCGTCCGCTTGGTCATCGCGACAGCCCGGCGCGGCGGAGCGGAGCCGCCTTACCCCGCCGCGAGAACGCCGCCGTCGACGGGCGGAGACACAGCGGCGGCCCCATCTCTGCAATTATACCACTACCCTCGCCCCCACCCTCGATCTTCAACGAGCTCGCCAGCAGGGAGGTCGACTTAAGGCGATCGGCTCTTGCCGACATCGCGGCCACCAGGGTCGGTACGTCCTTGCGTGGCACGGCGGCCCCAAAGAGAAAGCCTTGGCCGTACTCGCAACCATGCTTGCGCAAATATGCCGACTGCGCAGGCGTCTCGATCCCCTCCGCGACCACTTTGATGCTGAGGCTTTTGCCGAGATTGATGACGGTCCGCACGATCGCGTCATTGTCCTCGTGATGATGCAGATCCCGCAGAAAGGATCTGTCGATCTTGATGATATCGACAGGAAACTTCTTGAGGTGGGAGAGGGACGCGTAGCCGGTGCCGAAATCGTCGAGGCAGATTCGCACCCCCGCCGAGCTCAATGTCTTGAGCGCGTGTTCGACATAATCCGCGCCCTCTCCAAGGAATACGGTTTCGGTGACTTCCACTTGAAAACACCGCGTCGGCACGGCAGCCGTGGCAAGGCGCTCCAACAGCCGCTCTGCAAAGTCGCCGCGCTTCATCTCCGCGGCAGCGGCATTGATCGCCACATGGCCAAAGCGGACTCCAGCACGAATCCAATCCTGGACGTCCTTGATCACGAGAGCAATCATGCGATCGCTAATCTCCTGGGCAATGGAGGTGTCCTGGAAAGCTGCGGCCATGGTGTCTGGCGTCTGGATACCGCGTCCAGGATGCCGCCAGCGAAGCAAGGCCTCGAAGCCAGCGAGCCGGCCCGTCTGGAGATTTATCTTCGGCTGATAGAAGGGGACGATCCGATTGCGGCGGAGAGCCTCTCTCGCCACGGAGAGCATGGAAAGCCGCCGCTGCATTTCCTTTCGCATCGCCGGCTCAAAGATCCGAAAGGTCGCCCTACCTCCATCCTTGGCCGCGTAAAGCGCGATGTCGGCCTGCTTCAACAGCTCAACTTTGTCCATGCCGCCCGGGCGATAGATGCTGGCGCCAATGCTGGCGAGGCATTCGAGCAATCTACCGGTGCTGGAGCAGGGCTCGCGAAGCTTGAGAAGAATGGACTCGGTCACGGCCTCGATTTTCTCTGCGTCACTTGCGCCCGCGACGACGACCGCGAACTCGTCACCTCCAAGTCGGACAACCAGATCCTCAGCACGCGTTGCCAGCTTGAGACGCGCCGCGATCGTGCGAAGCAGTGCATCCCCTGTGTCATGACCCAGCGTGTCGTTCACCCGTTTAAAATTGTCGACGTCGAGAAGGAGGAGCCCAAAGCCGCTATCCGCTTTGTCGGCATGCTTCATATATTGATCGAGCCGCAGTTGGAAAAAGGCGCGGTTCGGCAGGCCTGTAAGGACATCGTGATTAGCCGCCCACAGCGCCTGCTCTTCGGACGTCTTCTGATGGGTGATGTCGCGCGAGATCACTACCAAGCTGGTGGGCTGGCCATCATCCCCGACGACGGGCGCAGCGATGATGTCCCACCAAGCGATCCCTCCCTCGACGGTGGTAACCTCCGCGGTGAACCTCGCCCGTCCGCCCTTTCGCGCGACCCCCAGAGCACGTTGGGCCTCCTCGACGGCCGACGGAGGCAGCAAGTCGGCCCACGGTGTTCCCACCAGCGCCTTGGAAGTCGGCATGCCGAGGATCCGCATGCCGCTGTGGTTCATGAAGACGACATCGCCCTCGAGACTGAGCATCATGATGCAGTCGGGGGTGGAATCGAGGATGCTTCGGTTGAGCGCATCACTCTCCCTCACCGTGCGCTGCTGCTGGACCCGGCGGTGAACGTCGGTGCAAGTACCGAACCATCGAACGATCCGGCCGGAAGCGTTCCTCTCCGGCCGTGCCCGGGTCAGCGTCCACCAATATTCGCCGCTTCGATGTCTCAGCCGGCACCCGATCTCGAATGGCTCGCCGGTGACGAGGCTATGTGTCCAGGCCGCCGTGACGCGATCAACATCCTTCGGGTGGAGGAGTTCTCTGACGTTGAGGATCTTGCCTGTGTCGCGTTTGAAACCGGTGAAATCGTGCCATTGCCGATTGAAGTAGTCGTTTCGCCCGTCAGCTCCGGCGGACCAGACCATCTGAGGCATTGAATCCAGAATCCTCCGGAGCCGTTCCTCGACCCGGTCTGGTCGCCCGATGGCCAATGCCGAAAGGGCCGCCTTCCGATAGAGCTCGAGCGGGTCTGCAGAGCACCTGTCGGGCGCATGGACCGGCGCATCGCGATCCAACGGCAGGTCGGTCATGAAGCGCACCGCGGAGCACAGCTGCGGGCCGCATCCTCCGCGTTCGGCCGCCGGTGCGATTTCGCTGAATTTGCCGTCAGTGCGAGACCCCCCGTATCACTGATCGCTGTTCCGAGCACCGCACTCTCCGATGAAGATCGCTAAGCAGACGAGGAAATACGCTCTGTCTCGCCGGTCCATTCTGTATTGAGCTGGAGTGAAACGAACATCTTGGAGCTATGGGGGAAACTACGGTGCGACGAAAAGATTTGAAGTTGGAATTCACACTCTTTCAGATTTCAGGTCTGTAATAATGCTTCGCCCCCTAGGACGGGGAGTGCAAGACAGCGATTAAGGGCTGCGCTTATCCGGACGCCGACCAGATAGCATCGTCCGCAGCGGCGTCGGTCGTGCGCCGGTCAACGGCCTCCATTGACAGAAACCGAAGGGTTGCATCGGCTGGTACAAAACGGTAGTACAAACGGCCTTAATTGACGGATCAAGCACAGCGGCTAAACTACTGACTTAAGAGGATAATTTGGCCAAAGTGGCTCCTCCCGTAGGGGTCACCAAGGCGCGAAATGGCGCTAGTTCGGCGCGAACTCGATGTCGGTGATCGTCGCGCTGGCCTTGCCCTCCTCCCATTCGGACGGCACGCTCTTGGCCACGTAGAATTTGTCCGGCTCGTTCTGCCAGATGTAGTTGGAGCGCAGCGGCTTGTTCTCGTCCGGGGAATAGCCGCCCTCGACGACCCAGACCGGGTTGTATTCCTCTTCGGCGATAGGCAGGCCGGCCTTGTCCTGGAAGACGACACGTACCTTCACGCGGTTCAGCGTTCGGGTCCCATTGTTCTTGATCTTGAAGTCAACGCCCGGGACCCTGCCGTCCAGCAGGCTGTCATAATATTTGGCCTTGAGATCATAGAGCCGCAGATTGTCCCTGATATAGGCGGCTTCCTCGGCCGAGGGCTTGCTTTCGTCGCTCGCTGGAAGCGCCGAGGACTCCGTCATCGGGCCCAGAGTGTTGGCCATTGCCATGTCCGGGACCGCCGCCGCCCTCGGCCTGCCGATCCAGTCCCAGGCGAGGGCGACGACGAGCAGCGCCACGCAAATTCCGGCGATCGCCTTGGCCGCCTTGTCGTTCAGCCCCACCAGAGGCACGCCCGCTCCCTTCCTCGTCGCGACGCCGGCATAGATCAGCAGGCCGGCGCCGAGCGCCAGGACAATCCAGCCCCATTGCAGCTGAACGCCGCCCATCGCGGTTTGGGCGAGTCCGGCGAAAGGATTCCCTTGCAACGATTTCGCCATTTCCCCGCGCATCTGCGACAGCGAATATTGCAGCTTTAGGAAGAGATAGAGGAGAATCAGCGCGGCGGCGGCGCCCGGCCAGATCACGTCCGATTCACGGTCCTTCAAGGCGAGGCCGGCAGCGATCCCGGCAAGCGCCAGAAGAACCAGAGCCACGATATTGGTGCCGTTGTTGAACAGGTTGATCGTGCCGACGAGCGGCAAGGTGACGATCGGCATGAACAGACCGGCAGCCAGCACGCCGGCACCGGCAAAAGCGAAACCCTTGTTGGTCAAGATGGCCCCCTTATCAGGCGCGCCTGCCATTCGCGCGCGCGCCCAGCCTATCAACTGAGTGGCGTGGCACAAGCCGGCCTTCGGTCGTGGAGGCCGGTCGTGGAAAGCCTTGTCGGCCAGGCCGCGCCTATTTGCTTTTCGCGACGGTCACCCCGTCCCAGCCGTCCGGCGGCGGATCGTCCCGGCAGGTCCGGATCGATTCGTCGTAGCGCCCGTAGAGAGTCGTCAGACCGCGCTCTGCCGCCGAAGCTTGCGCCTCCCCGAGCCGTTCAGCCGCCGCGTCCCAGTTCCGCGCTCGATACGCGGCAAGGATCGCCCTGTGCCGCGCGGCGAAGGCCTTGAAGGCGTCCGACGCGGCGAGCGTCTCGTCCCCGAGCAGGGTATGGATCGTCACCGGCCGGTCGCGGCCGACGACCCGGACCCGGTCGACCTCGAGCGTCGCGAAGCCGGGCAGCCGGTCGGCCAGCGCGTCACCCATCAGGATCGACAGCCCGTAGACCTTGGTCAGCCCCTCGATCCGCGAGGCGAGGTTCACCGTGTCGCCGATCAGCGAGTAGGAAAGGCGCTGCGAGGAGCCGATATTGCCGACGCAGCACGGTCCGGCGTTGAGGCCGATGCCGATCTCGACCTTGCCCGGCCAGGCGCTTCCCCTCCGGCCCGGCAGCTCCCGGTTCAGCCGGTCGAGCCGTTCGAGCATCTCGAGCGCGCCGCGCGCGGCATTTTCGTGCTGGTCCGGATCGTCGAGCGGCGCGTTCCAGAAGGCGAGGATGGCGTCGCCGATATATTTGTCGATCGTCGCCCGGCGGGCGAGCAGCAGGTCCGTCATCGGCGTGAGGAAATCGACCAGGAAGCGGATGACCTCCTGCGGCCCCATCTTTTCCGAGTGGCGGGTGAAGCCGCGGATGTCGCAGAAGAGGACGGTCATGTCGCGCACCTCGCCGCCGAGCTCGAGCCGGCCCGGGTCGTCGGCGATTCGCTTGACCAGCTCGGGCGAGAGATAGCGGTCGAAGGCGCCGTGGATGAACCGCCTCTGCCTTTCCTCGCGCACATAGGTGAAGAGGGTGGCGACGATGTAGCACGCGATCACGGCCAGAATCGGCGCCGACGGATCGACCAGCAGGCTCTTGTCGCGGAACGCGAACCAGCTGCCGCCACCGACCGCGCCGAGCATCCCCGCGCCGAGCAGGGCGCCGCGGAACGCCCCCACCCACGGCAGCAGGAGCGCGAGCAGGCCGCCGGCGCCGAGCAGCACCGTCATCTCCAGCCCCTCGGTCCAGTCCGGCCGGTAGAGAAAGTCCTTGAGAACCATCTGCTCGATCGCCTGGGCGTGGACCACGACTCCGAGTTCGCGGTCGGCCAACGGAGTGGCGACGAGGTCCCTGAGGCCGATCGCGCCGGCGCCGATCAGGACGATCCGGCCCGAGAAGAGCCGCTGCATCTCGGCTGGCGGAAGGCCCTGAATCACCCGCCAGGCCGGCACGGTCCGCTCCGGCGCCGCAGCCGTATAGTGCATCCAGAGCTCGCCGCGCTCGGTGACGGGCACCTCGGCCTCGCCGATCTTGAGCGCCACCGCTTCGGGCCGGCCGGCATTGACCTCGCCGCTGGCGTCGCTGCTCCGCACCACCATGCCGCCCGCCCCCTGGGCCACGCGCAAAGCTTCGGCCGAGAGCGAGGGAACCAGCGCGTCCCCAGCCTTGGCGATCAAGGGCGCGCGGCGGACGATCCCGTCGGCGTCGCCGCGGTTGGAGACGAAGCCGAGGCCGGCGGCGGCGTCCCGGAAAGCCGGCAGCGGCAGGATCGCGCCAGAATAGCGGGTGAGGCTCGCACCGGGGTCGGTCCCCGCGACCGCGAAGCCGGCCTTGGGCTCGACCGGCTCGCCCTTGTCGTTGGTCAGGAAGAAGCCGAGCACCGTCGGAGTCGCCGCCAGTGCCTGGGCGAAGCTCGAATCGTGGTCGGGCAGCGCCTTCAGTGCGGCCAGCGCGGCGGGCGGCGCCCCCTGGCCCGCCTCCCGCTCCGCGATCAGCGCCGGCGAAGTGCGGTCGGCTTCCGAGAAGACGATGTCGTAGGCGATCGCTGCGGCGCCGGCATCGCCGATCGCTCGGCTGAGCCTCGCGAGCTCGGTGCGCGGCCAGGGCCACTGGCCGAGACGGCGGATACTCTCGTCGTCGATGTCGACCACCCGCACGCCGCCGTCGCGGTAGGGCCGGGGCGCCAGCCGCTGATAGGAATCGAAGACGAGGCCTCGCGCCTCCGCGAGCATCGGCAGGTCGGCGAACTTGGCTAGCGCCACGAGCAGGACCGGGATCAGGCCGGCGAGGACAATGATCGACCGCCGGGTCGCATTGGGTCCCCTGCCGCGCCGTCTGCCGAGCATGTCCGCCGCCCTCCAGGCCGCCCGCGCCGTTCGCACCGGAGCTGAAATGAAGTTGCTAAGGAAGGTGCGTGAATGATAGCTCTTAGTCAAATGGCGGCTCCCAAGTCCTTGCCTTTGCTGCTTGCCCTCGCGGGCCTCGCCGTGCCGGCGGCGGCCGGCGCGCAGGCCAATCCCGACGCCCTGATCGACGCCTCGCAACAGGTCGACAGCGGCCTTGCCCTCGCCAACCGCCAGATCGCCGCGAGCGACCTGCTCGGCGCTCTCGGCACGCTCGAGCGGGTGCAGTTCGCCCATCCGGAGGCGGTGCCGCCCCGCCTCGCCTACATTTCGCTGCTCTGCCGGCTCGACGACCGCGAAGGGGCCGAGGTCGAGCTCGGCCTGCTCGCCGGCCAGCCGACCGCCGATCAGGACTGGGCCGCGGTTGTCGCCGCTTGCGGGCCGATGACTCGTCCCGCGGCTCCGAGAAAGGGCCACCATTGAGCCTCTGGGTCTTCCGCCCGGCGGGCCGCGCCGCCGCCTTCATGGCCTGCACGAGCCTCGTCGCCTCGCCGGTGCTGGCCCAGGCCAATTCGGTCGGCATCGAGGCGGCGATCCGCAACAAGGTCGAGATCCGCGCCGCCGCGACGAAGAAGACCAAGCCGGCGGTGCTTCACGACCGGGTGTTCCTCGGCGACCAGGTGCAGACCGACAAGGCCAGCCAGCTCCAGATCCTGCTGCTCGACCGCTCTACCTTCACGGTCGGCGCCAGCGCCCGGGTGACGATCGACCGCTTCGTCTACGATCCGAACGCGAACAGCCGCTCGGTCGGGATCAGCGTCGCCCGCGGCGCCTTCCGCTTCATGTCGGGCCGAAGCCTCGGCAAGCCTTCCGGACCGGTCGCGGTGCGCACGCCGGTTGCGACGATCGGCATTCGCGGCACCATCTTCGAGGGCGTGGTCGGCGAGGAAGCGGAGAAGATCGCCGAGCACGAGCCGGCGGTCGGCAAGGTCAAGTCAGACAGCGACGAAGCCTCGCTCATCGTGCTGCGCGGCCCCGGCCCGAGAACCCAGGGCGACACCATCCCCGGCGCCATCGACGTCACCGCCGGCGACCGGACGGCGACCCTGAACGAGGCCGATCTCGCCGCCTACGTTCCCCGGCAAGGCGCCGCTCCGATCGTGTTCCACCTCTCGCCGGACGGCCTCCTCGCGCTCCAGTCCCTGCTCCGCACCACGCCGCAGGACGGCGGCGGCGGGAAGGGCGGCCACGGCACCCGCAACGCGCTGATCGGAGCGGCCCTGATCGGCGCGGGGATCCTCGGAGCGACCCAGATCGGCGGCAAGAAGAGGGGCAAGGCGCAGCCCCAGGGGCAGAAGCAGCCGCAGTCGCCGAACTCTCCGAACGGAAAGCCGTAAAGCCTCGACTTTCGAGCCGCGCATCCCTTATCAGCGCCGCTTCCCAGCGAAGTCAGGCCCCCAGTGAAGCACGCCCTTTCCGTCACCCGCGAAGCCAATTTCGCCGCCTGGTACCAGGAGGTGGTCGCCGAAGCCGACATGGCCGAGGAATCGGGGGTGCGCGGCTGCATGATCATCCGGCCGTGGGGCTACGGCATCTGGGAGCGGATCCAGCGCCAGCTCGACGACCGGATCAAGGCGACCGGCCATGAAAATTGCTATTTCCCGCTCTTCATCCCGCTCTCCTTCTTCGAGAAGGAGGCGGAGCATGTCGAAGGCTTCGCCAAGGAGATGGCGGTCGTCACCCACCACCGGCTGATCGAGAAGGACGGGGCTTTGATCCCCGATCCGTCGGCCAAGCTCGAGGAGCCGCTGGTCGTCCGGCCGACCTCCGAGACCGTGATCGGCGCCGCTTTCTCGCGCTGGATCCAGAGCTGGCGCGACCTCCCCGTGATGATCAACCAGTGGGCGAACATCGTCCGCTGGGAGATGCGCACCCGCATCTTCCTCCGCACCAGCGAGTTCCTCTGGCAGGAGGGCCATACCGCCCACGCGACCGAGGAAGAGGCGCGGCACGAGACGCTCACCATCCTCGAGCTCTACAGGAGCTTCGTCGAGGAATGCCTCGCGCTTCCGGTGGTCGCCGGCGAGAAGCCCGCCAACGAGCGCTTCCCCGGCGCCGTCGCCACCTACTCGATCGAGGCGATGATGCAGGACGGCAAGGCGCTCCAGGCCGGCACCTCGCATTATCTCGGCACCAATTTCGCCGCCGCGCAGAACATCCGCTACCAGGACAGGGAAGGCGGCCAGCAGCTCGCCCACACGACCAGCTGGGGCGCCTCGACCCGCCTGATCGGCGGCCTGATCATGGTCCATGGCGATGACGACGGCCTGCGCGTCCCGCCGCGGGTCGCGCCCTGGCAGGTGGTCATCGTCCCCATCCTTCGCGACGTGCCGGAGGACGAGGCCGTGCGCGAATATTGCCTCGAGCTGGCCGCCTCGCTGCGCAGCCTCGCCGCTTTCGGCGAGCCGGTGCGCGCCCATGTCGACCTCACCGCGGGCCGCGCCGCCGGCAAGCGCTGGGGCTGGATCAAGAAAGGCGCGCCCCTGGTCGTCGAGGTCGGCGGCCGCGACGTCGCCGCCGGGGCCGTCTCGCTCATCCGCCGCGACCGGCTCTACGCGGAGGGCGGCAAGCTCGACTCCCGGGCGGTGGCGAGGGACGCGTTCGTGGCGGACTGCCCCGACTCGCTCGCCGAGATCCAAGGCACCCTCCATGCCGAGGCGCGCGAGCGGCTCGACAGCAACATCGACCGATCGCTCCGCTCCGTGGCGGAGCTCGAAGCCTTCTTCTCGGCAAGCCCCACCCCCGGCTGGGCCGAGCTGTCCTGGAGCCGCCCCGAGGGCGCGGCGCTCGACCGGGTGGTCGAATGGCTCAAGCGCCACAAGCTCACCCTCCGCAACGTTCCCGTCGACTCGGCGCCCGCCGAAGGCGCTTGCGTCTTCACGGGAGAGCCGGCCGTGGAGCGCGTCCTGGTCAGCCGCGCTTATTGAGCCCGAAAGGGCGTGAACGGCCCGAGGATGCAGGCCGGGCCGGGGATCGAGCGGCCCGGCTCCAGCCCGCGGACGCGGTCGCCTCGGCAATATTCGCCGTCGAGCGCTTCCACCACGAGCGTGTCGCCCGGCGCCATCGAGGCGCAGGCGCCGGCGAGCCGGTTGATCCACAGGGTGCCGCCCTCGCGATAGCCGACCGTGCCGCGCGCGACGACGACGAGGCCGCCTCCGCCCGGCGAGGCGGGAACGCAGTCCCGGGACGGCCCCGCCGTCCGAGTCGCAAGCTCGCGCTCGAAGGCCCCGTCGCCGCCGGGCGGTCGCGGCGCCCCGCACGCGGCCAGAACCGAGAGCAAGGCGAGGACGGGGATCGGCTTCATCGGCGGCGCCTCCGGCGGCCTCGGTCCCGGTGCGAGGATCGACGTTGCCGCCGGGCGAAACGAATTATAGTATCAATCCGCGATGTCCAGCCGGGAGAGGGATGGGGGCCCGGGCGGAGACCCGGTGGCTCGTGGTCACGAGGCGGAGCCGCGCAACCTCACCTTCGGCCTCACCGACGCGCTCGGCAAGGCGATCGTCACCGGAGTCTATGACGGCACCCGCTTCCCCACCGAGGCGGAGCTCGCCGGCCGGCATTCGGTCAGCCGCTCGGTGACGCGCGAGGCGGTCAAGATGCTGACCGCCAAGGGCCTGCTCACCGCCCGGCCGCGCAAAGGCACGACCGTCCAGCCCCCCTCCTCCTGGAACCTGTTCGACACCGACGTTCTGCGCTGGCTGCTCGAGCGCAAATTCTCGCTCGAATTGCTTCGCCAGTTCAGCGAGCTTCGGGTCGCCATCGAGCCGGCCGCCGCCGCGCTGGCCGCCCGCTTCGCCGACGCGGAGGCGATCGCCGCGATCGAGGCCGGCTATGCCCGGATGGAGGCGGTCGAGCGCAACGAGGACGACGCGCTCGATGCCGACATCGCCTTCCACATCGCCATCCTCAACGCCTGCGGGAATCCCTTCTACCGCCAGTTCTGCGACCTCGTCGCCACCGCCCTCCAGACCTCGATCCGCTTCACCAGCCGGTTCAACGGCAGCACCGCCAACCTGCCGCTCCACCGCGCCAGCCTTCCCGCCCACCGCGCCGTGCTCGACGCGATCCGCGAGCGCGAGCCCGAAGGCGCGCGCGATGCGATGCGGGTGATCATCGCCGACGTGATGAAGCTGATCGCCGGAGTCGACGAGCGGGCTAGCTGACCGAGAAGCGCCAGAGGATGAGGTTGCGGTAGGTCCGGCCGGGCTCCAGCCGGATCGAGCCGAATTCCGGATGGTTGGGCGTGTCGGGGAACATCTGAGGCTCGAGCACGATCGCATCGCCCATCCGGTAGAGATTGCCGGCCTTGCCCGAGGTCGTTCCGTCGAGGAAATTGCCGGAATAGAATTGCACGCCCGGCTGGTTCGAGAGGATCTCCATCACCCGCCCCGATTCCGGTTCCTCGAGCCGAGCGAGCAGCCGCGGCGCAGCCGAGACCTCGCGCGCGACGACCCAATTGTGGTCGTATCCCCGGCCGAAGACGATCTGCTCGTCGGTGGCGTCCCGCACCCGCGCGCCGATGACGGCCGGCTCGCGGAAGTCGAACGCCGTCCCGGCGACCGGCCGAAGCTCGCCGGTCGGGATCGCCGTCGCGTCGGTCGGCAGGTAATATTCGGCCGGGATTGCGAGCCGATGCCCCATCGCCCCCTCCGCGGACCCTTCGCCGGCGAGGTTCCAGTACGCATGGTTGGAAAGGTTGCAGAGCGTCGTCCGGTCGGTGGTCGCCTCATATTCGACCGACAGCGTGTTCGTCTCGTCGAGCCGGTAGGCCACCGTGACGGTGAGCGTGCCCGGATAGCCCATCTCGCCGTCCGGGCTGACGTAGCGGAGCGTGACGCCCGGCGTGGGATCGTCGGTCACCGCGATCGCCTCCCACACGACCTTGTCGAAACCCTGCGTTCCGCCGTGAAGCGAATTCGGGCCGTTGTTGACCGGTACCCGGTAGGCGCGGCCATCGAGCGTGAAGCGGCCGTCGGCGATCCGGTTCGCCACCCGCCCGACGGTCGCCCCGAAATATTGCGGGTGCCCGACATAATCCTCGAGCGAGGCATGGCCCAGCGCGACGTCGGCAAGGGCCCCGCGGCGATCCGGCACCATCACCGACTGGATCGCCGCTCCGTAGGTGACGATCCGCGCCGCCATGCCGTTCGAATTGGCAAGGCCGATCGCCTCGACCGTCCGGCCGTCGGCCAGCCTGCCGAATTCGGACCGGGTCACGCCCGGGGCGGCGGGGCCGGTCGAGCCCGAAGCGACCATGCGCACCCCCTCTTCCCTTTGCGTTCGGCTCGCGGATTAATATGATAATAGCCGCCCAGCAACCACGGAGCGCCGCCTTGCGCCTTCCCTCTCTCCTCGCCCGCCTCGCCGCACTGGCCTTGGGGCTCGCCGCCGCCGGGCTGGTCTCCGCCGCCGAGCCGCCCGCCTTCGTGCCTGTGCTCGAAACCGACTTCCCCGATCCCTTCGTCCTGCTCGCCGGCGGCACCTTCTACGCTTATGCGACCAACACCGATCATGGCGAGCGCAACGTCCAGCTCGCCACCTCCGCCAACCTCGCCGTCTGGGCCCTGGTCAAGGATTCCGACGGCAAGCCCCGCGACGCGATGCCCGAGCTGCCGCCCTGGGCCAGGCGCGGCTGGACGTGGGCCCCCGAGGTGATGAAGACGGCCGGCGGCTATCTCCTCTATTTCACCGCCAAGGAGAAGAAGACCGGCCTGCAATGCGTCGGCGTCGCGGCCAGCGCGGATCCCCAGGGGCCCTTCACCTCGGACGCGGCCGAGCCCCTCGTCTGCCAGCGCGACCTCGGCGGGACGATCGACGCGAGCCCGTTCCGGGATTCCGACGGCAAGCTCTACCTCTATTTCAAGAACGACGGGAATGCCGTCCGCAAGCCGGTCCAGATCTGGGTCCAGCCGCTCGCGCCCGACGGACTTTCGGTCGCCGGCGAGGCGGCCCCCTTGCTCAAGCCTGACGCGGCTTGGGAAGGCAGCGTGATCGAGGCCCCCAGCATGGCGCGGATCGGCGAAACCTACGCGCTCTTCTACTCGGCCAACGATTTCGGCTGGCCCGATTCGATGCGGCTCTCGCCCTACGGCATCGGCTACGCGACCTGCCGCACCCCGCAGGGTCCCTGCACCGACGCTCCCGAAAATCCCCTCCTCCACAGCTTCAACGCCTCGGTCGGCTGCCTCAGCGGCCCCGGCCACCAGGCGCTGTTCCAGGTCGGGGCGCGCTGGTTCATCGCCTTCCACGCCTGGTCGGCCAGCCCCAATTGCCATCGCCTCGACTGGGCGCGCTTCCTCTACGTCGCGCCGCTCATCTGGAAGGACGGCAAGCCCGCGGTCGGGATCAGCCTCAGGCCGGCGGCCGCGAAGCCGTAGCCAGCCCCGCCATCCGGGCGAGATAGTCGCGATAGGGCGGAAGCCGCGGCGGGAGCGCCGCGAGCTGTCCGGCATAGGCTTCCATCGCTCCCATCGCCTGCTCCGGATCGAAGCCGGCCGCGGCCGGATTGAGATGGCGCGGGCGAACGCCAAGGCCGAGCAAGGCGGCGAGCCAGCTCGATTTGTCGAACGTCTCCTCCTCGTAGAAAGGCAGCCGTCCGCGCGCCTCGAACTGCTCGAGCGTGTGGGCGAGGCTGTCCGGCGGCGCCCGGTCCGCCAGGTCCCTCCAGAAATCGCCCTCGGCCCGGCCCGAGCGCAGATAGTGCAGCGCCAGGAAGTCGCGCACCCTCGACGTCTCCTGCCCGCTCCGGCGGTTATATTCGGCGACCTCGATCGGGTGGCAGTCGCGGCCGGGGAGCAGCTCTAGAGCGCGCAGGATCGCGCTCTGGGCGAGGTCGAGGTTGGCGCCGTGCAGCGGATCGACCGCCGTCGCCGCATCGCCCAGCGCCAGGACGTTGCGGGCGAACGGCCGCGGCCGTCGGCCGGGACGGATGGCAACGCCGTCGCCGCCCGCGGTGAGCTCGGCGCGCAGGGTCCGGCGTCCCGCCGAGCCGCGCCACCGCCAGCCGTCCGGAGTGGCGCTCGCGACATCGACCGGCGACGGCTCGCCCGAATCCTCGGCGACGGCGATCCGGTCCGCGGGGAGCCAGGCCCCCCAATCCTCGAAGCCGTCGTCGACGGCCCCGATCAGCCTGGCCGACGGCCCGGTGCAGTCGAGGAACAGCTCCCCCTCGACTCGCCGGTCCCCGCTCAGCCGAAGGGCGGCAAGGCCGCCATCCTGGCGCCGCTCGACGTCCAGCAATTCGCCGCCCGTCCGAACGATGCGCGCGGCCACCGCCTGCTCCTCGAGACGTGCGCGGTAGCCGTCGGGGTCGAGCGCGAGGGCATAGAGATAGGTGGCGAGCGGCGAGCCGGCCCGCTCTTCGGGATGCACGAACTTGTCCGCCTCGGCGATCATCGCGGCCGGGGAATAGCGATGGAATGGGCGGGCGCGTTTCCGCCGCTCGGCTTCCGGCCACAGGTCGCCGAAGCCGACGGGCCCGATCGAAAAGCCGTATTCGCCATTGACGTGGTACCAGGGCCGGCCGTCGGCCGACCAATGCTCGAACCGCGTCCCGAGCCGGTGGACGGCGATGCCGCGGCGGACGAGGTCGAGCTCGTCGAGCCCGATCGCGGCGTGGAAGCGGCCGACCGGCGGCAGCGTCCCCGGCATCCGGTCGGCGAGCGCGGCCGGTTCGGGCGCGGTCTCGACCAGCTCCACCCGCGCCCAGGGCAGCGCCCTGGCGAACGCCAGAGCCGCCGAGAGGCCGACGATTCCGGCGCCGGCCACGGCGATGGACCTGAACGCCCTCTCGTCCGGCGCGGCGCTCACGCCGGCCCGCCGATCGAGGCGTTGCGCCGGGCGATGAAGGCGCCGTGCTCGGGCATCGAGCGAACCGCGTCGGCGACCCGCGCCCGAAGCCGGTCCATCGCGCCCGCGAGGCCCGCCGGGTCGAGCGCATCGGCGCGCTGGTCCCAGCCGTGCGGAACGATCCCCTGCCCGAGATAGACGGCGATCCAGCTCGGCTCGAGGAACAGGCCCTGGGTGTAGCGCGCGACCCGTCCCGCCCGCCGCCACAGCTCGATCTTCTCATGGAGACTGTCCGGCACGTCCATCGTCCGGACGTGGTTCCAGAAGCTCGAATCGTCGCGCGTGGTGGCGTGGTAATGGAGGATCAGGAAGTCGCGGATCCGGTCATATTCATGATCGGTGACGCGGTTGAACTCGGCCCGGTCCGCCTCGGCGATCCGGCCGGTCGGGAACAGCTCGATCAGCTGGGTGATCGCGCCCTGGACCAGATAGATGCTGGTCGATTCGAGCGGCTCGAGGAAGCCCGAGGCGAGGCCGATCGCGACGACGTTCCTGACCCAGCTGCGCCTGCGACGCCCGGCGGTGAAGCGCAGCACGCGCGGCTCGGCCATCGGCTCGCCTTCGACGGAGGCGACGATCGCGTCGGCCGCCTCCTGATCGGAGATGTGGGCGCTCGAATAGACGTAGCCGTTGCCGATCCGGTGCTGGAGCGGGATCCGCCAGCGCCAGCCCGCCTTCATCGCCGTCGCCCGCGTGTAGGGCTCGATCGGGCCCGGCGGCGGCGTGCAGGGCAGAGCGCAGGCGCGGTCGCAGGGCAGCCAGTGCGACCAATCCTCCCATCCCTCGCCGAGCGTCTGGGCGAGCAGCAGGCTTCGGAATCCCGAGCAGTCGACGAACAGGTCCGCCTCGATCCGCTCGCCGCTCTCCATCTTCAGCGCCGCGACGTCGCCGGTCTCCGGGTCGAGCTCGACATCGACCACCTTGCCTTCGGTCCGTTCCGCGCCGAGCGCCTCGGCATATTTGCGCAGATAGGGGCCGAACAGGGTGGCATCGAACTGGTAGGCGTAGCTGTAGGTGGAGAGGACCGAATTGGTGTCCGTGCCGGGCGGCGCGAAGCGCTTCCCAGCCGCCATCACGTTGGCGATCGAATAATCGAACAGCGGGTCGCCCCGTCCGAGCGCCCGCGTGCGCAGCCAATAATGGTGGAAGCCGACCCCGTTCAGCTCGGTGCCGAAGCTTCCGAACGGGTGAAGATAGGAATCGCCCGGCTTGCCGAAGTCGCGGAAATCGATGCCGAGCTTGAAGGTGGCGTGGGTGGCCCGCATGAACTCGGCTTCGTCGAGGCCGAGGGTCTCGACGAAGGCGCGCAGATGCGGGAGCGTCGCCTCGCCGACTCCGACGATTCCGATCTCGGCCGATTCGACGACCCGCACCGTGCAGGCGTGCGGCAGCAGCTTGACCAGGGCCGCCGCGGCCATCCACCCGGCGGTACCGCCGCCGAGCACGACGACGCGCTGCTTTTCCCCTGGCTCTGCCACGCTCTCTCCTTCGCGGGGCCCGGGCTGCAACAGCCCCCGGCCCGGGTCAAGCGAAGGCTAGAAGCGGAACCGTATGCCGCCCGAGAAGACCGTCTCCTCGTAGCGGACGAACCGCGGATAGGTGGCGAGCGGCGCCCCGCCGCGGGCCGAATAGAGGTCCGAGCGGAACGGCTTGCCGAGCATGTTCGTCCAGTCGAAGAAGACCGTGGCGTTGCCCGTCACGTTGTAGCTCATCGACAGGTCGAGCCGCGACACCGGCCGGGCGATCTCGTAATATTGATCGTCGCCGCGATTCTGCGTGGTGGTCGTGAACTTCCCGCGCCAATTGTATGAGAGGCGGGCCGACAGGCCGCCATGCTCGTAGAAGGCGGCGAGATTGTACGCCCATTTCGAGACGTTGGTCAGGTCCGGCTTGGGATTGAGATAGGTCGCGTTGGCCTGGACGCCGAACGAGCGCAGCCAGGCCGGGCCGAAATCGAAGAAGGTGGTGAACTGCGCCTCGGCGCCGTCGATCTGCACCTTGTTGATGTTGACCGGCCCGGTGACGATCACCGGCCCCAGCGCCGGATCGATGTAGCGGAATTGCCTCGTGTCGATGAAGTTCTTCATGTCGCGCCGGAACAAGGCGACCGAGGCGAAGCCGGTGCGCGAGAAATAATATTCGAGGCTCGCGTCGTAATTGTTCGATTCCAGAGGCTTCAGGAACGGGTTGCCGCCACCGCCGCTGCGCGCGCAGGAATAGGGATCGCCGGTCGGGTTGCAGTTGCTGGGCGGCGAGCCGAGGCTGGCGGACGGATTGAGCTGAGCGAAGGTGGGCTTGGTCCGCGTCTGCGTCGCCGACAAGCGGAGCTGGACCTGCGGCGTGAAGCGGATGCGCATGCTCGCATTGGGCAGCCAGTCCGTATAGCTGTTGCGCGCCGCGACCGGCGTCTGGATGCCGGCCAGGGTCGAGGTGCCGTCGATCGCAAGCTTCGTATGGACGGCGCGAAGACCGATGATTCCGTCGACCTGGATGCTCGACCCGAAGCCGTAGCGAAGCTGCGCGTAGGCCGCCGAGGTCTTCTCGTTGGCGTCGTAAGTCTGGGTCGGATCGGGCGTGACGGTGGTGTCGGTGTTCGGGCCGAACTGCGTCCCGCCGAGATGCATGTTGAAGTCGCGCATCGCCACCAGATTGGCGCGGATGCTGCTGTAGGTCGGCGCCAGCCAGTCGCGGAACGACTGGATGTCGCTGCCGCGGAAGCCCGAATGGAACAGCTCGTAGTCGAGCGGCACCTGGGTGATCGGGATCCGGTTGCCCTCGAAGTTCCAGTAGCGGTTGCCGAACTCGCGATGGGCGTCGCGGTCGGTGTAGCGAACGCCGGCCTCGATCTTCTTGATGAACGAGACGTTCGGCTCGTAGCTGACATCGAGCCGGGCCTGCCAGTCGGCGCCGTGGGCGACCTGATGCTCCTCGTAGAAGCCGCGATAGATGTAGTTGGCCGGGTTGGCGGGATCGAAATTCTGGAAGCTGAACTCCGGCCCGTGGTCGCCGCCAGCGGTATCGAGGAAGAAGTTGACGGTCTGCGGGTTGGCGAAGGCATAGTCGACGCTGGCGGTCGAGCCGGTGAAGGTCGTGCTGGTGTGGGCGATATCCCCGGCGATCCGGAAGCCGCCATTCTCGTAGCTGCCGCCTCCGGCGAACTGGTAGGTGTCGGTCTTGTTGAACGTGCCGCCCTGGAAGCCGTCCGGCCGGAAGGGATTCACGACGGTCCCGCTTTCGACCAGGTTCGTGCCGGGGCGCAGAGCGATGTTGGTATATTGCGCTCCGCCCCACAGCGGCACGGCGACGATCCGGTCCGAAACCTTGTTCCTGAATCCTTGCCACAGGCCTTCGAGGTAGAATTCGAGGCCTCGGCTCGGCCGCCACTGGAGAGCGCCGTTGATCGAGGGCCGGCTGCGGTCGCCCGAGCCGTAGAAGACGCGCTGGATGTCCGGCAGCCGGACATGCTGGCCGTTGATCGTCGGGTCGGCGATGAAGTCGGTGTTGGACCGCTCCGAATCGAGATATTGCAGCTCGGTGTAGGAGAAGTTGATCAGCGCCCCGAAATCGCCGGCGCCGGTGCTCCAGCGGTCCGAGATGAGCAGATTGCCGTTGGGCGTCACCTTGCCCGACTCCTTGGGATAGAGCGCCCAGATCGAGCCGGCCGCCTGGAAGCCGCTGAAGTCGAACGGCCGGCGCGAGCGGACGTTGACGAGGCCGGCGAGGCCCGCCTCGACCAGGTCGGCGGTCGTGGTCTTGTAGACTTCGAGCGCGGCGATGTTGGCGGAGGGGAAATCCTGCAGCGCGACGAGCCGGGTCTCGGCGGTGAAGATCTCGCGGCCGTTATAGGTCGTCTCGAAATCGGGCAGGCCGCGAATGAGGACCCGGCCGGCCTCGCCGCCGCCGCGCTCGACTTGGACGCCGGGGATGCGCGCGGCGGTGTCGGAGACGGCGATATCGGGCAATTTGCCGATATCGTTGGCGACGATCGCGTCGATCTGCTGGGGAGCGTTCCGTTTGATGTTCTGCGCCGACTGCAAGCTGCGCCGAAGCCCCGTCACGACGATCGTCTCGCCATTGTCGCCCGTGTCGGTGCCGCTGGCGGTGGGCGCCGGCTGGCCCTGGGCCGTGGTGTCGGGAGGAGGCGGAGGCGTGTCTTGCGCCTGGGCTGGCGTCGTCGCGAGCGCAAAGCCGATGGCGGACGTCGAGCAAAGCACGAAGGTCTTGACGCGCATTGAGTGCCTCCCCTGGCGGACCGTTGTCGCCGGCCCTCTGGCGGGGCCGTGCCGCGGTAATAATCGAAGCCGTAACAAGGCGACAAGCGATTTGTCATATTAATCCGCGAGTGACGCATGGCGGCAACAGCGGCCTTTGTCGGCCGGCGCTCGGCGGCTAGGAAGCGGCATGGACGAAACGGCCTCCTTACGGGATCTGATCGAGGCGCTGCCGGAGCCGAGCCTGATCGTCTCGGGGCGTCTGGTCGCCGTCGCCAATGCCGCGGCGCGGACGGTGCTCGGCGAGCATATCGTCGGCCAGGACGTACGGTTCGCGGTCCGCCATCCGGTCGCGCTGGAACGATTGGGCGAGGCCGCGCCCGCCAGCGACGAGGTCGAGCTGGTCGGCGTCGGCGGTGCCGAGCGGCGCTGGATGATGAGCGTCGCCTTGCTCGCCGACGGCTCCCGCTTCGTCCGCCTCACCGATCGCAGCGAGGCCCACGCCGCCGAGCGCATGCGGGTCGATTTCGTCGCCAATGCCAGCCACGAGCTGCGCACTCCGCTCGCCACCATCTTCGGCTATGCCGAGACGCTCGACGAAGAAGACGGCGATCTCGATGCCGAGACTCGCCGGCGCTTCACCTCGATCATCCACGACGAGACTCGGCGCATGCAGCGGGTGGTCGAGGATCTGATCTCGCTGTCCCGGATCGAGGCGGAGCGGTTCACGCCGCCGTCGGACAAGGTGGACCTCGCCGCCTTCATCGAGGAAGCGGTGCGGGACGCGAAGGGCGAGGCCGGCGCCCGCGGCTGCATCGTTCGGTGCGCCGTGGAGGACGGGCTCCCGCCGGTCCTCGCCGACCGGGTCCAGGTCCACCAGCTGCTCGACAATCTGGTCGGCAATGCCGTCCGCTACGGCAGCCCCGGCCCCGTCACGGTGCGGGCCGAGCTGGCAAACGAGCATGTCGTGCTGACCGTCGCCGACGAGGGCGAAGGGATCGCCGCCGAGCACATTCCCCGCCTCACCGAACGTTTCTACCGGGTCGATCCCAGCCGCAGCCGTTCGCAGGGCGGCACCGGCCTTGGCCTGTCGATCGTCAAGCATATCGTCGAGCGCCACCGCGGCCGGCTCTCGATCGAGAGCCGGGTCGGCGAAGGCACGACCGTCCGGGTGCTTCTGCCGGTCGCCCGCGATCCCGCCTGAGGCGCGACGGAACCCCCGCCCCTCCCGCGGATTGAATCGCCCGCGAATCGAATTTTCGGGAGCGTCATCGATGGCGGCACGCGCCTATTGGAGGGGCCAGATCAGGCTCGCCCTCGTCTCGATCCCGGTCGAGATCTTCTCAGCGACCAAGAGCGGCGCCCAGATCGCCTTCAACCAGATCCACGAGCCGACCGGCAAGCGCATCAAGTACGAGAAGGTGGTGCCGGGGGTCGGCGCGGTCGACCCGGAGGAGATCGTCCGCGGCTATCAATATGAGAAGGGCTCCTACGTCGTGGTCAGCGACGAGGAGCTGGAGGCGGTGAAGCTCGAATCGAAGAAGACGCTCGAGCTCACCCAGTTCGTCGATTACGACGAGGTCGACGTCCTCTATTTCGAGAAGCCCTATTTCGTCGTGCCCGCCGACGACCTCGCCGAGGAGGCGTTCATCGTGCTTCGCGAGGCGCTTCGCCGCACCCGCAAGATGGGCATCGGCCAGCTCGCTTTGCGCGGCCGCGAATATCTGGTCAGCGTCAAGCCGTGCGGGCGCGGCATCGTCCTCGAGACGCTCCGCTACGCCGACGAGGTCAACCGCGCGCGCGACTATTTCCGCGACATCGGCGATTCCAAGGCGGACGAAGAGCTGCTCGACCTCGCCGAGACGCTGATCGACAAGAAGACGGCGGACTTCGATCCCTCGAAGTTCCACGACCGCTATATCGAGGCCCTTCGCGACCTCATCGAGCGCAAGATGAAGGGCCAGACCATCCATGCCGAGGAGGACAAGCCCCCGGCGCGCGGCGGCAACGTCATCGACCTGATGGCGGCGCTGAAGCGCTCGATCGAGCGGCCCGGCGAGCAGACCGGCAAGGGTGCCGCGAAGAAGCCGGCGGCGAAGAAGGCGCCGGCCAAGAAGGCTCCCGCCAAGGCCGCCCCGGCACGGAAGCGAGCGTAGAAGGGTGGCGGCGGGCTGATGCTTATCTCCGTTCGGGCTGAGCCTGTCGAAGCCCCCTCCTTCCATCCGTTGCGGGCGTCGAAAGAAAAGACAGGCCTTCGACAAGCTCAGGCCGAACGGTTCTGATATGCCGCCTCGCTCCCGCACCGATCCCCTCGCCCGCTACAACGAGAAGCGGGACTTCGCGAAGACCGCGGAGCCGCCGGGCACCTACGAGAAGCTGAGCTGGGGCCACGGCAACGGCTTCATGGTCCAGAAGCACGACGCGCGGCGGCTGCATTTCGATTTCCGGCTAGAGCTCGACGGGACGCTGAAGAGCTGGGCCGTCCCCAACGGCCCGAGCCTCAACCCCGCCGACAAGCGTCTCGCCGTGCGCACCGAGGACCATCCCCTCTCCTACGCCACGTTCGAGGGCACCATTCCGAAGGGCGAATATGGCGGCGGCACGGTGATGCTGTGGGACCGCGGCACCTGGACTCCCGCGCCGGGCAAGGACCCGCGGAAGACGCTCGAGGAAGGCCATCTCCACTTCACCCTCCAGGGCGAGCGGATGAAGGGCGAATGGGTGATGTTCCGCCTCAAGCGCCGCCCCGGCGAGCGCAGCGAGAACTGGATGCTGAAGAAGGTCACCGACGAACATGCCGGCGGGACGATGGGCCTCACCGACCGCTACCTCACCAGCATCAAGTCCGGCCGCACCATGCAGGAGATCGCCGCCGGCAAGAAGGCGAAGGAGCTGAAGAGCTGGACCAGCGGGCTGAAAAGTCCTCCCCCGGCTTCGCTCGGGGAGCGGGACCAGGCGAAGCCTGGAGGAGGGGCAATTCGCAATACGCAGCCGGCCCCTCCACCGCGCTCCGCGCGGTCCCCCTCCCCGAGACGAGCTCGGGGAGGAATTCCCAATTTCCGCCCGCCCCAGAAGGCGACTTTGGTCGATCACGTCCCCGCCGGCTCGGGCTGGCTGCACGAGATGAAATATGACGGCTATCGCTGCGAGCTGGCGATCGGCGGCGGCGAGGCGAAGGTCTACACCCGCTCCGGCCTCGACTGGTCGGACAAGTTCCCCGAGATCGTCGCGGCGGCGCGCGAGCTCGAGGTCGGCTCGGCCCTGCTGGATGGCGAGATCGTCAAGCTGAGCGAGAGCGGCAATACCGGCTTCTCGGCGCTCCAGCAGGCGATCAGCGAGGGCGGGCGCGGCCTCACCCTGTTCCTGTTCGACGCGCTCGAGATCGAGGGCGAGGACCTGACCCGGCTTCCCAATATCGAGCGCAAGGGGCGGCTCGCCTCGCTGGTCGGCGAGGGAAAGCCCCCCTTCATCCTCTACGCCGAGCATATCGTCGGGCGCGGCGAGGAATTGTTCGAGGCGATGTGCGAGGCCGGCCAGGAGGGCATCATCTCCAAGCGCGCCGAATCCCCCTATCGCGGCGACCGCACCAAGAGCTGGCTCAAGGTCAAATGCACCCACCGCCAGGAGTTCGTCATCGTCGGCTGGTCGGAGAGCGACAAGAAGGGCCGCGGCTTCCGCGCGCTGCTGCTCGGCCTGAACGAGGGGGGCAAGCTGCGCTACGCCGGCAAGGTCGGCACCGGCTTCTCGATGAAGGTCCAGCAAGACCTGCGCGCCCGCCTGGACTCGCTGGCGGCGGACAAGGCCGCGGTCGCCGTACCCCGCGCGGACGCCCGGGGGGCCCGCTGGGTGAGGCCGGAGCTGGTTGCCGAGATCGCCTTCGCCGAGTTCACCGCCGACAATGTCGTCCGCCACGCCAGCTTCCTCGGCCTGCGCGGCGACAAGAAGGCGGCCGAGGTCGTCCCCGAGCGGCCGCAGCCCATCGCCGCCCCGGCCGAGGACCAGGTCAAGATCAGCAATCCCGAGCGGGTCGTGTTTCCCGAATCGGCAATCACCAAGGGCGAGCTCGCCGATTATTTCCGCGCGGTGGCGCCGCTGATGCTGCCCTGGGTCGCCGAGAGGCCCCTGACGCTCGTGCGATGCCCGCAGGGACGCTCCAAGAAATGCTTCTTCCAGAAGCACGACGCCGGCACCTTCGGCCCCCATGTCCACCACGTCCCGATCGAGGAGAAGAAGGGCGAGGTGCAGGATTATCTCTACATCGACGATCCGGCCGGGCTGATCGCCTGCGTCCAGATGGGGGCGATCGAGTTCCACGGCTGGGGGGCGCGGATCGAGGATTACGAGACGCCCGACCGGCTGGTCTTCGACATCGACCCCGACGAGGGGCTCGGCTTCGATGCGGTCAGGAAGGCGGCGCGCGACATCAAGCGCCACCTCGCCGACATGGGCCTTCAGAGCTTCCCGCTGCTCACCGGCGGCAAGGGGCTCCACGTCGTCGTGCCGCTGAGGCCCGAGGCACAATGGCCGGCGGTCAAGGATTTCGCGATGCGCTTCGCCGTCGCCCTCGCCACCGCAGAGCCGGACCGCTTCACCGCCAACCTCGCCAAGGCGGCGCGCAAGGGGAGGATGTTCCTCGACTATCTGCGCAACCAGCGCGGCGCGACGGCGATCATGCCCTATTCGACCCGGGCGCGGGCCGGAGCGCCGGTCTCGGCGCCGATCGCCTGGGACGAGCTCGACTCGTTCGAGAGCGGCGCCCACTTCACCCTGCGGGACGGTGAAGCCCTGCTGGAACGCGCCTCGAGCCGCACCCTCCAGGGCTGGGGCGAGGCGAGCCAGAAGCTGCCCGACCTGTGAAGCCGCGCCCAATCCTTCCCCGGATTTCCGGGGGAGGGGGACCGCCGGAACGGCGGTGGAGGGGCCTTTTTCGCCCCGGAAAGAAGCCCCTCCACCGCGCTTCGCACGGTCCCCGTCCCCTGCAAAAGCAGGGGAGGAAATTGGGGCGCTTCCACTCCCCATTCCTTGGCTCTACGACCCGGACATGAACGAGGCGCGGGCGGGGGCCCTTCACTGGTGGCAGACCCGCTGGGGTGTGGCGGCGATCGCTCTCGCCACCGCCCTGCCCCTGCTCTGGCCGGCGCTGCCGCCGCTGATCGACCTTCCCGGCCACATGGTCGCCTACAAGTCCGAGCTGGACCGCGCCGCATCGCCCTACCTGCAGCAATGGTACACCTTGCACTGGGCGCCGATGGGCAATCTCGGCGTGAACCTGCTCATCCTGCCGCTCGGCCGCCTCCTCGGCCTCGAGCCGGCGATGAAGCTGATCGTGCTCGTCATTCCGCCGATGCTGGCCGGCGGCTTCCTGTGGATCGCGCGCGAGGTGCACGGCCGGGTGCCGCCGACCGCCTTGTTCGCGGTGCCGCTGGCTTATTGCTACCCGTTCGTCTTCGGCTTCCTCAACTTCATGCTGTCGATGGCGCTGGGCTTCGTCGCCTATGCGCTGTGGCTGAGGCTGGGGCGGCTCGGGCGCTTCCGGCTGAGGGCGACACTGTTCGTGCCGATCTCGGTCGCCGTCTGGCTCGCCCACACGTTCGGCTGGGGCACGCTCGGACTGCTCGCCTTCGTCGCCGAATGGGTGCGCGAGCACGCGCGGGGCCGCCGCTGGCCCGAGGCGCCGTTCCGGGCCGCCCTCCACTGCCTTCCGCTCGTCCCGCCGATCGTCCTGATGCTGGTCTGGCGCTCGGGCGACGTCGCCGGCGAGACCCGCGGCTGGTTCGCGATCGTGCCCAAGATCAACTACATCCTCTACGCCCTTCGAGACCGCTGGGCGTGGATCGACATCCCCTCGATCCTCGTCGTCCTCGCCCTCGTCGCCGCGCCGTTCCTCCTCCGCCGCCGCTTCGGACTCGCGCCGACTTTGGCCGGCGCCGCCGCCTTCCTGTTCCTGTTCTACCTTCTGCTGCCCCAGCGCATCTTCGGCTCCTCCTACGCCGACATGCGGATCATGCCGTTCGCCCTGGCGGTGACGCTGATCGCCCTGAAGCCGCCCCCGGAATGGACCCGCGCCCTCGCCTTCGCCGGCCTCGCCTTCATCGGCTTCCGTATGGCCGAGGAGACGTTGAGCTTCGCCCTCTACGCCCGCGCCTGGGACCGCGAGCTCGTGGCGCTCGACCATGTGCCGCGCGGCGCGAAATTGGTCTCCTTCGTCGGCACGCCGTGCCGGGGCGAGTGGACGATGGCGCGGTTCGACCATTTGCCCGGCCTCGCCGTCGTCCGCCGCGAGGCCTTCTCCAACGACCAATGGTCGGTGGCCGGCGCCCAGCTCAATCGTGTAGCCTACGCGCCGGCCGGCCGGTTCGGCCGCGACCCCTCGCAGATCGTCCGGCTGCACGACTGCCCGGTCAATCGCTGGCCGACGCTCGACATGTCGCTTCGCCAGTTCCCGCGCGCCGCTTTCGACTACGTCTGGCTGGTCAACCCCCCGGCCTGGGACCGGCGGCTGACGGCGGGGATGGTGCCGGTCTGGACCAACGGCCGAAGCGTCCTGTTCAGGATCGCCGACCGCACCCAGCCCGCTATCCTATCGACAGATACTTTGCCCGCCGTTGTGCCCTGAGGTCGTCGCCGCTCTCCGTGGCTAAAGCGTCCAGCTCCTCGCCGATCGCCGCTCCGAGAGTCGCCATCGCCTCGCCGGGATCGCGGTGGGCGCCGCCGACCGGCTCCGTGACGATCCGGTCGATCACGCCCAATTGCTTGAGGTCCGCCGCGGTCACCCGCATCGCCTCGGCGGCGTCGGCGGCCTTGTCGGCCGTGCGCCACAGGATCGAGGCGCAGCCTTCCGGCGAGATCACCGCGTAGACGCTGTGCTCGAGCATCAGCACGCGGTTGGCGGTGGCGATGGCGATGGCGCCGCCCGAGCCGCCCTCGCCGACGATCGCCGCGACGCTCGGCACCCGAAGCTTCAGGCACTCCTCGGTCGAGCGGGCGATGGCTTCCGCCTGGCCGCGCTCCTCGGCCTGGACTCCGGGAAAGGCGCCCGCGGTGTCGACCAGGGTGACGACGGGAAGGCCGAAGCGGTCGGCCAATTCCATCAGCCGCACCGCCTTCCTGTAGCCTTCCGGCTTGGCCATTCCGAAATTGTGCCGGAGGCGGCTTGCGGTGTCGTCGCCTTTCTCGTGGCCGATCAGCATGATCCGCCGACCGTTCAGCCGCCCGAAGCCGGCGACGATCGCCTCGTCCTCGGCGAAGTTGCGGTCGCCGGCCAGAGGCACGAAATCCTCGACCAAAGCGGCGACATAATCCTTGAAGTGGGGCCGGTCCGGATGGCGGGCGACCTGGGTCTTCTGCCACGGCGTCAGCTTCGCATAGGTGTCGCGAAGCATCCGCTCCGACTTGGCCTCGAGCCGGTCGATCTCGGCGCCGATATTGAGGTCCGAGCCTTCCGCCGTCTCGCGCAGCTCCTCGATACGGGCGGCGAGCTCCGAGATCGGGCGTTCGAAATCCAGGTAGGTCGGCATCGGCCGGGGGGTTAAGCGCCGGGGCCGCGCGCGTCAACGCGGGGGGTCGGAAGCTGCTTCCGAGGAAGACCCGTTCGGGCTGAGCCTGTCGAAGCCCTTCACTTCCGGCTGGGGAAAAGGGGCGGGAGGGCTTCGACAAGCTCGGCCCGAACGGAGTCTCAGCCTGTCGCTCCAAACTGTCGCGCCAGAAACGCCTCGACCTCGCCCAGCTCGACGCTGGCATCGACGAACGCCTCGCCGATGCCGCGCGCGAGGATGAACGGGACCCGGCCGCCGCTCGCCTTCTTGTCGCTCGCCATATGGGCGACGAGCCGCTCGGGCGTCCCGATCGTCAGACGGGTGGGAAGGCCCGTCGAGGCGAGATGCGCCGCGACCCGTTCGGAGTCCTCGTTGGGGCAGATCCCCCGCTCGGCCGAGAAGCGGAAGGCGAGCGTCATTCCCAAGGCCACCGCCTCGCCGTGCAGAATCGCGTAGCCGCTCTCGGCCTCGATCGCGTGGCCGAACGTGTGGCCGAGGTTGAGCAGGGCGCGGCGGCCCTTGGTCTCGCGCTCGTCCTCGCCGACGATCGCCGCCTTCATGCCCACCGACGTCGCGATCGCGTGGAGCCGCGCCTTCGCGTCGCCGGCGAGCAGCGCCTCGCAATTCCCCTCGCACCAGGCGAAGAAGGCGGGATCGCCGATCAGCCCGTATTTGACCACCTCCGCATAGCCGGCGCGGAGCTCGCGCGGGGGCAGGGTGTCGAGCGTGGTCGGGTCGATCAGAACCGCCGCCGGCTGGTGGAAGGCGCCGACCAAATTCTTGCCGCCGGCGGCGTTGATCGCGGTCTTGCCGCCGACCGAGGAATCGACCTGGGCGAGCAGCGTCGTCGGCACCTGCACATAGCGGCAGCCGCGCTTCAGGATGCTTGCGGCGAAGCCGGCGAGATCGCCGACCATCCCGCCGCCGAACGCGACGATCGCGTCGCCGCGCTCGACTTCGAGCGCGAGCAGCCGATCGGTGACCTCCTCGAGCCGGCGCCAGCTCTTGCTCGCCTCGCCGGCGGGGACGATGACCGGGGCCAGCGTCAGGCCGCTCCGCTCCAGCCGCGCTCCCTGCGCAGCCCACACGCCTTCGTCGCTGACCACCACCAGCCGGCCGCTCCGCGCAAAGGGCGCCAGCGTCTCGCCGGCCCGGTCGAGCAGCCCCGCCTCGATCGCGACGGCGTAGCTGCGCTCGCCCAACCCGACCTCGACCCGCATCATGCCGCGCGTTCCCGTTCGGCCAGCGCCGCGACGATCCGCTCGACCGCCGCCTCGTGCGGTCCCTCCTCGCTTCGGATCCTGAGGTGGGCCTCGGCGTAGACCGGGTTGCGCGCCTCGGCGAGCTCGCGCAGCCGAAGGAGCGGATCCTGGTCGCGGAGCAGGGGGCGGACGTTGCGGCGCTTGACGCGCTCGGCGAGCGTCTCCGGCCTGGCGTCGAGCCACACGGCGATGCAGCGCTCGAGGATCAGCGCCCTCGTCTCCGGCTCCATGAAGGCGCCGCCGCCAGTCGCCAGCACCGCCGGAGGGCCGGCCACCAGCCGGCGGACCACCCGCCGCTCGCCGTCGCGGAAGCTCGCCTCGCCGAACCGGTCGAATATCTCCGGGATGCTGTGGTCCGCGGCGCGCTCGATCTCGTCGTCGCTGTCGACGAACGGAAGTCCGAGCCGCTTCGCCAGCCTCCGCCCGACCGTCGACTTGCCGGCCCCCATCAGTCCGACCAGGACGATCGGCCGGTCGAGGCGTAAAACGGGTGACT
>JAXDPA010000003.1:0-30673 GCA_034668685.1 Sphingomonadales bacterium
CCGGCGACCACGCCTTCCAGTCGGTCGAGCACATCATGCGCGACGTCAACCAGGGCTGGTTCCTGCGCTACGCCCATGCCAACGGGGCGAGCCTGTTCTTCATCGTCACCTACGTCCACATCTTCCGGGGCATGTATTACGGCTCCTACAAGGCGCCGCGCGAGCTGATCTGGATGCTCGGCCTCGTCATCCTGCTGCTGATGATGGCGACCGCGTTCATGGGCTACGTGCTGCCCTGGGGGCAGATGAGCTTCTGGGGCGCCAAGGTGATCACCGGCCTGTTCGGCGCCATCCCGATCATCGGCGAGCCGATCCAGCAATGGCTGCTCGGCGGCTTCGCGCCCGACCAGGCGACCTTGAACCGCTTCTTCTCGCTCCATTATCTGCTGCCGTTCGTGATCGCCGGGGTGGTCATCCTCCACATCTGGGCGCTGCACATTCCGGGCTCGTCCAACCCGACCGGGGTCGACGTGCAGGGGCCGCAGGATACCATTCCCTTCCATCCCTACTACACCGCCAAGGACGGGTTCGGGGCGGGCGTGTTCCTGATCGTCTTCGCGTTGCTCACCTTCTACGCGCCCAATTATCTCGGCCATGCCGACAATTACATTCCGTCGAACCCGCTCTCGACGCCGGCGCATATCGTGCCCGAATGGTATTTCTGGCCCTTCTACGCGATCCTCCGCGCGTTTACCGCCAACTTCATCCTGCCCGCCAAGCTGTGGGGCGTGATCGCCATGTTCGGCGCCATCCTCCTGCATTTCTTCCTGCCCTGGCTGGACAAGTCGCCGGTCCGTTCGGGCAATTACCGGCCGCTGTTCCGGATCTTCTTCTTCATCCTGATCGTGGACGTGCTGGTGCTCGGCTTCTGCGGCGGCCGGCCGGCGGAAGAGCCCTATGTGATGATCAGCCAGGTGGCGACCATGTATTATTTCGCCCATTTCCTGATCATCCTGCCCGCCCTCTCCGCCTTCGAACGGCCGTTGCCCCTGCCGCGGTCGATCACGGAATCGGTTCTGCACGGCGAGGAAGCCGAGGCGCGTCCGGCCGATCTTGGCGGGCTCCGTCCCGCGGCCGCGGAATAAGGGGAAAGACGCATCATGGTTCGAATCCTCGGGTTCCTCGCCGGTCTCGTCATGGTCACCGTCGCCGCCTGGTCGTTCGGCTGGGGGGCCTGGACCTTCATCACCCAGCCGCCCGAGCCGAACCTGGTCAAGCAGTTCCACGCCGAACCGCGCGACCTTCACCTCGCCTCGGACGGCCCGTTCGGCAAATATGACGTCCGGCAGGTGCAGCGCGGCTTCCAGGTCTACAAGGAAGTGTGCTCGAACTGCCACTCGCTGAACTTCGTCGCGTTCAGGAACCTCGAGGAGCTCGGCTACACCCCCGCCGAGGTGAAGAAGCTCGCCAGTGAGGCGAAGATCCCGGACATCGATCCCAAGTCCGGCGATCCGACCGAGCGGCCGGGCATCCCGGCGGACCATTTCCCAGCGCCGTTCCCGAACGAGACGGCCGCCCGGGCGAGCAACGGCAATGCGCTTCCGCCCGACCTGTCGCTGATCACCAAGGCGCGCGAGGGCGGCGGGGCCTATGTCTACTCGCTGCTCACCGGCTATCGGGATCCGAACACCTACCGGAACGAGGAGGGAAAGCCGCTTCCGGCGGACCTCAAGCCGACCGCCAACCTCCACTTCAATCCCTGGTTCGCCAACCTCAACATCGCGATGCCGCCG
Organism: Sphingomonadales bacterium; assembly: GCA_034668685.1. Taxonomy (GTDB): domain Bacteria; phylum Pseudomonadota; class Alphaproteobacteria; order Sphingomonadales; family Sphingomonadaceae; genus Allosphingosinicella. Next base: position 1,734 of record JAXDPA010000003.1, read on the forward strand.
CCGCTCCGGAGCGACGGCCAGGTCAGCTACGAGGACGGCACCAAGCCGACGGTCGACCAGATGGCCCAGGACGTGGCGGCGTTCCTCACCTGGACGGCCGAGCCGAGGCTCGCCAACCGGCACCGGGCGGGCCTCGCGAGCCTGATCTTCCTGATCTTCGCGACCGCGCTCGCCTACATGGCCTACCAGAATATCTGGCACGGCGGGGCCAGCCGGCGGGTGCGCGAGACCGGGCCGCTCGACCCCGGGAACATGGCCAAGCGCGAGGCCGCCAGCGACGAAGCGGGAGTGGTCGGCTGACGGCTTCGTCCCGATCCGGAACGGCGGGGTAATCGAAGCGTTCTCAGCGCCTTGCCGGTTCATTTCCGGTTCACGGCCCGGGGCGGAGCCTGCCGCCATAGGCTCTTCGGGAGAGTGGCTATGGGACTTCCTCTTCGCACCGCCTTGATCGCGGCCGCCGGGACGCTCGGCCTGGCGGGCTGCGCCAGCGACTATGGCTATGGCTATGGCGGCGTCTCGGTCGGCTACGGCACCAACGGCTATTGCGACCCCTATTACGGCTGCGACTACGGCCGCTACGGCTATGGCTATGACGGCTATTATGGCGACCCCTGGTACGGCTGGTACGGCGATTATTATTATCCGGGCATCGGCATCTACGTGTTCGACGGCTACGGCCGCCGCCACCGCTGGAACGACGACCAGCGGCGCTATTGGGAGGGCCGGCGTCACAATTACCAGGGCCGCAACTGGAACGACCAACGCTGGCAGCGCTGGGACGGCTATCGCGGCCGGCAGGACGGCACGCCGGACCGCGGCAATTGGAACGACAGCCGCGGCCGCTCGCAATATCGCGACGACCGCTCCTCGGCCCAGCCCTGGAACGAGCATCGCGGCGACCGCTGGCAGGGCCAGCAGGGCACGCGCAACTGGCAGCGCAGCGAGAGCAGCGGCTCGACCACGTCGACGCCGACGCCGCCCTCGCCGGGGAGCGGCGGCACCTGGAGCCGCGGCTCGCGCGGCGGCGACGGCGGCGGCCACCACCGGCACGGGGGGTAGGGCCCTCTGCGAGCCTGATCCCTCTTCGTCATGCCGGACTTGATCCGGCATCCATCTTCCTTCTCGTGACGAGAGTGAATTGAAGAAGGTGGATCCCGGATCAAGTCCGGGATGACGGCTATAGCCGATCTTGCAATAGTCTAGCTCTCGACCACAGGCCTCCGCCGGATCAGGACGATCGAGGTGAAGCGCATCACCGGGACGCCGTCCTGGTTGCTGACCGTCGTCTCGGTTCGGAACGAGCCGAGATCGCGGCGGCTGCGCGACGGGGTCTTGTCGATCACCCGGCCGCGGACGTGGAGCGTGTCGCCGGGATAGACCGGCTTCAGCCAGCGGAGCTCGTCGATGCCGGGCGAACCGAGGCCGGCCTGCTCTTCCTTGACGACATGGCGCGCGATCACCGCCATGGTCATCGCGCAGGTGTGCCAGCCGGACGCGGCGAGGCGGCCGAAATGGGTCTTCGCCGCCGCCTCGTCGGAGAGGTGGAAGGGCTGGGGATCGTATTTGCGGGCGAAGTCGAGCACTTCCTCGCGGGTCACTTCGTAGCTGCCGAAATCGGTCTCCCGGCCGATCTCCACGTCCTCGAACCAGATCACTCGCTTCTCCCGTTCTTGGCCGGAATGTCAGTCTCTCTTTGCAACCAGAATTTACGGGATTCCAGCTTTGGCTGAAGCGCCGCGGCGGGAATCTGCTATCTGGGAGAACTTCCGACGGGGAAACCCATGGCACTTGGAACACACAAAGCGGCAATCGGTGCGATCAGCCCCTTCTTCATCGTCAGCGACGTGCCCCGCGCGATCGCGCATTATCGCCGCTTGGGCTTCGAGCTGCGCTTCGCGGAGCCGAGCGAGGGGCCTTTCTTCGCGATTGTCGGCCGCGGCGGAGCGCAAATCTTCCTCAAGGAGCTCGGCGAGGCGGTGCCGCCGATGCCCAACGCCCGCCGCCACCCCTGGGCGGCGTGGGACGCCTTCGTCTATGTTGAGGATCCCGATTCCGCGGCATCGGAATTCGACGCGGACGGCATCGCGTTCCATGTCGCGCTCCGCGACCGCGACGACGGCCTGCGCGGCTTCGAGATCGCCGACCCGGACGGCTACATCCTGTTCTTCGGCCGGCCCGCTCCGGCCGCGTCAGGGGCCTAGACGATCCGCAGCTGGGGCTTGCCGTGCGGAACCGCCAGGGTCGCCCGCTTGCTCACGGCTCCGCCGGGGGTGCTTACCCGGTCGAGCACCATGAAGTGGGTGCGCCACTCCTCGGCCGACACGTCGCAGACCGCGTAGCCGCGCTGGTCGTTGATGAACTTCAGTTGCGGGTTCTCGGCGAGGATGCGGTCGCTGCCGCGCCGGCGGTCGGAGCCGTCGCCGCCGCTCGAGATCGAGGTGCCGACGAACTCGACCGCGACCGGATTGTCGCCGTCGGCGAGTATCCCGGCGAAATTCTGGTGCTCGTCGCCGGTCAGGACGACGACGTTGTCGAGGCCGCGCATGCGGGCGAGAAGGCGGCGGCGCGGCGCCTCGTAGCCGGCCCAGCTGTCGAGGTTGAGGATCGGCTGCGGCTCGTTCTCGATGCGGCGGTCGAGCGCCATCATCATCACCTGCTGGGCGACGCAGTTCCACCGCGCCTCGGGCCGGGCGAGGTTGCCGGCGAGCCAGGCTTCCTCCTCGGCGCTGAGCATTGCCGCCTTCGGGTCGGTCAGCGCCGGGCAGGCGGGGCCGAAATCGTCGCCGCAGGGATGGCCGGTGCGGTATTGGCGGGTGTCGAGGAAGTCGAAGGCGACGAGGTCGCCGTAGCGGGCGCCGCGCCAGGCAAGGACGTCGGCGCCGCGCGGCATCTGGGCGCGGCGGACCGGCATATGCTCGTACCAGGCCTGGAAGGCGGCGGCGCGGCGGGTGCGGAAGATTTCGGGGGGCGTGTCCGACGCGTCGCTGTCGCCGGCCCAATTGTCGCGCACCTCATGGTCGTCGAAGGTCGGGAACCAGGCGTGGGCGAGATGGGCGCGCTGCAGGTCGGCGTCGGACTTGTACTGGGCGTAGCGGCGCCGATAATCGGTGAGGTCGTAGCAGCGCTGGCCTAGATGGTGACGTACCGGCACGACCAGCTCGCCGCTGTGCGCGGTGTGGAGGCCGCTCGACCAGCCTTCGTAGATATAGTCGCCATAATGGTAGACGAAGGCGAGATCCTCGTCGGCGAGGTGGCGGTAGGCGGTGAACAACCCGTCCTCGTAATTCTGGCAGCCGGCGACTCCGAAGCGCAGCGCCTTGGGGCTGGAGCCGGCGGCGGGGAGGGTTCGGGCGCGGCCGACCGCGCTCTTCTCGCCGCCGGCGCGGAAGCGGTACCAGTAAGGGCGGTCCGGCAGCAGGCCGGCGACCTCGACGTGGACGGAATGGGCGAGCTCGGGCCGGGCCGGCTCCTCGCCCTTGGCGACGATCGTGTGGAAGCCCTCGTCCGAGGCGACCTCCCACCGCACCGGCACCGGCGCCATCGCCATGCCGCCATGGTCGTCGAGCGGGTCGGGGGCGAGCCGGGTCCAGATCACGAAGCCGTCGGCCGCCGGGTCGCCGGCGGCCACTCCGAGGCTGAACGGGAAGGCGGCGAAGCCGCCGCTTTGCGCCCGGAGGATGGCGGGCGCCGCGGCGAAGGCGGCGGCGCCGGCGGCGACGAACTGGCGGCGGGTGATCATGGCGGCCGGCCTGGCTCCCTTGCGGTGTCGGCAGGCGCTAAAGCACAGCCTCCGCCCGCGGGCCAGAGCCGAACGCCCGTGCCGCCCCGGTCATTGCGACTGGACGAGGATCCTTTCGTTGGCGTCCCTGACCAGCCGGTAGGCGCCGTCGGCCTGGATGCGCTGCCAGTTGGAGTAGGTGCCTTCGCACTTCACCCGCCGGTCCTTGGCGCTCGAATAGCTCTTGGTCCACACCTCGCCGGCCTTGATGGTGATTCCCTCGATCGCCGCGCTGCCGTCGCGCTTGATGCCGCAATCGACGGTCGCGCCGGTCTCGTTCCTGAGCGAGAAGCTGTGCTCGCCTTGGTTCCCGGCCATCGCCGGCGACGCGGCGAGCAGACCCGCGCTCAGCGCGATCATCCCGAACCGATAAGTCCTCATTGCGATCCCCTCCACCCACTGGGGGGCCGAGCCGCCGAGGCGGAGGCTCCGCGCCGCCCGCCATCTTTATGGGCCGGTCGAGCGCACAACGCCAGCCGTTGATTTTCTTCGGATAAAGCGCGCTCAGACGTTGAAGCGGAACAGCATCACGTCGCCGTCCTGGACGACATAATCCTTGCCTTCCGACCGCATCTTGCCGGCTTCCTTCGCGCCCGCCTCGCCGCCGCAGGCGACGAAATCCCCGTAGGCGATGGTCTCGGCGCGGATGAAGCCGCGCTCGAAGTCGGAGTGGATGGCTCCGGCCGCCTGCGGCGCCTTCGCGCCCTTCTCGACCGTCCAGGCCCGCGCCTCCTTCGGCCCCGCGGTGAAGAAGGTGATCAGGTGCAGGAGATCGTAGCCGGCGCGGATGACCCGGGCCAGGCCGGTCTCGGTGAGGCCGAGGTCGGCGAGGAACTCGCCGCGGTCCTCGGGCGCCATGGTGACGATCTCGGCTTCGATCGCGGCCGAGACGATGACCGCTCGGGCGTCCTCGGCGGCGGCCTTGGCGAAGACCCGGGCGCTGTGGGCATTGCCCTCGGCGGCATCGGCCTCGTCGACGTTGCAGACGTAGAGGACCGGCTTGGCGGTGAGCAGCTGGGCCCGGTCGAGGGCGATCTTCTCCTCGGCGTCCCTCGGCACGGTAAGCCGGGCGGGCTTGGAATCGCGCAGCAGGTCGAGCGCCTGGCCGAGGACGGAGGCCTGGGCCTTCGCCTCCTTGTCGCCCTGCTGCGCCTTCTTGGCGAGCGCGGGCACGCGCTTCTCGAGGCTTTCGAGGTCGGCGAGCATCAGCTCGGTCTCGACGGTCTCGGCGTCGGCGATCGGGTCGATGCGGCCCTCGACATGGGTCACGTCGCCGCCCTCGAAGCATCTGAGGACGTGGACGATCGCGTCGACCTCGCGGATGTTGCCGAGGAACTGGTTGCCGAGCCCCTCTCCCTTCGAGGCGCCTCGGACCAGGCCGGCGATGTCGACGAACTCGAGCTGGGTCTCGATCTCCTGCGCCGATTTGGCGATCCGCGCGATCGCGTCGAGGCGCGGATCGGGCACGGCGACCCGGCCGACGTTCGGCTCGATCGTGCAGAACGGATAGTTCGCCGCCTGAGCGGCGGCGGTCTCGGTCAAGGCGTTGAAGAGGGTGGACTTGCCGACGTTCGGAAGCCCGACGATGCCGCAGCGGAAACCCATAAGAGCCTGTCGGATGAGGAAAGCGGCGCGATAGAGGCTGGCCCGGAAAAAGGCCAGCTTTCAGGCGCCGGGCGTCCGCATTTCGGCCGGGCGGAGGAGGAGCAGTGCGGAGAGCCCGGCGACGGCCGCGGCTCCGGCGGCGGCGAAGGCGGCGAGGGCGAAGGCGTAAGCGAGCGCCGGCCCGCGCGACGCGAGCACCGCCCCGAGCAGCGCCGTCGCGATCAGGCCGCCGGTGCGCGCGACGGCGCTGTTGAAGCCGTTGGCGGTGCCGACGTGGTTCGAGTCGACCGAGGCCATCACGGCCGTCGTCAGCGGCGCGACGGCGCCGGCCATGCCGAGCGCGACGACGAGCACCGCCGGAAGGGTCGTCGTCCAGTAGCTCCCCTCGCCGATCCGGGCGCAGAGCGCGAAGCCGGCCGCGGCGACGAGCGGCCCCAGGGTCAGCGGAAGCCTCGGTCCGGTCCGGGCCGCGAGCGTGCCCATGAAGCGCGAGCCCAGCGCGATCGCCGCCGGCAGCGGCAGCAAGGCCGCCCCCGCCTGGACCGGCGAATAGCCTTTGAGCTCCATCAGCACGAAGGGGAGGAGGACGAACAGTCCGCCGAGCGCCGCGTAGAGGAAGAAGGTGAGCAAAGTGAGGCCGGTGAAGCTCGCCGTGCCGAACAGTCCGAGCGGCATGATCGCCCGTTCGCCCTTTTTCCGCTCGATGCGGAGGAAAAGGAGGAAGGCGGCGAGGCCCGCGACGGCAAGCGCGCCGCCGGTCGCCGTGGAGCCCGTGCGGGCGGACAGGAGGGTGAGCCCCCAGGTGATGGCGGCGAGCGCGGCGGTGGCCACGCCGACGCCGAGCCAGTCGAGCGGCTGCTTCTTCGCCTCGCGGCTTTCCTCCACCCGGAACCAGGCGATCGCCAAGGCGGCGAGGGCGAGCGGCAGGTTGATGAGGAAGATGGAGCGCCAGCCCACCGCCGCGATCAGCCAGCCGCCGAGAAGGGGTCCGATCGCTCCGGCAACGGCGCCGGCGGCGGCCCAGGTGCCGATCGCCCGGCCGCGCGCCTCGCCGGCGAAGGCGGCGCCGAGGATGGCGAGGCTGTTGGGCATCAGCACCGCCGCGCTGGCCCCCTGAAGAAATCGGCCGGCGAGCAGAAGGGGAAGGGTCGGAGCCGCGGCGCAGAGCGCGGAGGCAAGGGCGAACAGGCCGGTGCCGATCAGAAACAGGCGGCGCCTGCCGAACCGGTCGCCCGCGCCGCCGCCGAGCAGCAGAAGGGCGCTCAGCGGAAGCAAATAGGCGTTGACGATCCATTGCAGCCCGGCCGCGTCGGCGACCAGAGCCCTGCCGATGGCGGGCAGGCCGACATTGACCACCGAGCCGTCGACGAACGCCAGGCTGGAGGCGAGGATCGAGGCGGCGAGGGTCCAGCCGCGGTGCGGGCAGCGGCGGGCGCGCTGGACGGCGGCCGTCCCACCGTCGCACGGCGCCGCGATCGCTGTGGACATCCCGCCCCCTTTCCGCGCTCCGCGTCTACGCTACCCAAGCGACCGCAGGAAGCGCGACGCGTCGGCCGGCCGCCGGAGGTGGATGAGGCGGCCGCTGAAGGCCGGCAGCTTGGCGAGGATCCGCTTTCGCCCGACCCAGGGGAAGCGGGCGGCATAGACGAGGAACTCCCAGCCGATCCGCTCGGGGCAGCCTTCGGCCATGTCGGGGCGGGTCCGGCCGCGATATTCGAGCGCTCGGCGGAAGATTCGGGCCAAGCAGAGCCAGACTGGGAAATCGAGCCAGATCGCCGTATCGGCGCGCGCGAGGCGCGCGGCCAGCGAGCCGCCGTAATTGCCGTCGATCACCCAGCGCTCGCCGGCGATCAGCGCCTGAACCTTCGGCTCCCATTCGGCTCTGTCCGCCTCGACCCAGCCGGCGTGCCAGTGATGCCGGTCGAGATGGATGAGGGGGAGGCCGGTGCGCTGCGCGATCTCGGTCGCCAGCGTCGACTTCCCGGCGCCGGGAGGACCGATGACGAGCACCCGTTCCATCGCCGTCACCGGTAGTTGAAGCTGAGGCTGATCCGCTCGCCTCGGCCGCCGCCGGCGACGACCTCGTGGCGAAGCCAGCTCTCCCAGAGGAACAGGCGGCCCGGCGCCGGCTCGGTATAGACGAAGGGGCGGAGCGCCTCGGGCGAGTCGGCGCGGCGGGTTGGGGCGGCCATCATCATCGGCAACCGCGGATCCTCCAGCCTGAGCGCGCCGGAGCCCGCCGGCACCGCGACGTAGAGCGTTCCGGAGACGATGCTGTGTGGATGGATGTGGCCGGAATGCGTTCCGCCGGGCTTCAGGACGTTGACCCACAGGCTGTCGAGCTTGAGCCGGCGGCGGCCGAGGTCGAACGCGCATTCGGCGGCGAAGCTCGCGACGTGGCGGTCGAGGCGGCGGACCAGATCGGCGAAGGCGGGGTCGCGGACCGGAAGGTCGTTCAGCGAGGCGTAGGAGGTGTAGCCGCGATAGCCATGCTCCCGCGACCAGCGGCGTCCCGCACCGTCCTCCCGAGCGAGCGCGCGGCACGAAGCGTCGAGCGCTTCGAGCAGCGCCGGATCGGCGAGATCGGCCTCGTAGAACAAGGTCGTGAAGAGCGAACGGACCGTCATCGCACCCGCCGTAGCGCAAGCCGCGGCCGCTCGACAGGGGCGGGGCCGCTGCCTAGGTGTGCGGCCATGACTTTTCGCTCGCTGCTGCCGCCGCTGCTCCTCCTCTCCTCCATTCCCGCATTCGCCGCGCCGACCGGCGCCCCGCCACCGGCGACGGTGCCGATCAATCTGCCGGAGCTGCAAGGGCTTCTTCCGGTCCGGGTCGACAAGAGCGGCGGGCGCGTCTTCCTGTCGCTGCCGGCGCCGGATTCGGAAGGAATTTCCGGCCGCTTCATCTATCTGACCTCGCTGGAGACCGGCCTCGGCTCCGCGCCGATCGGCCTCGACCGCGCCCAGTCCAGCGAATCCCGCCTGCTCGTCTTCCGGCGGGTCGGCAAGAAGATGGTCGCCGAGATCGAGAATCCGCGCTTCCGCGCGGAGGGGGCGGGCGCCGACGTTCAAGAGGGCGTGCGACGCAGCTTCGCTTATTCGACCCTGTGGATGGGCGACGTCAGCGAGCAGCCGGACGGGCGCCTGCTCGTCGACGTCTCCGCCTTCCTGACCCGCGACGACATGGACATCGCCGGCGCCTTGAAGCGCGGCGGCGGCGGCGAGTTCAAGCTGGTTCCCGAGCTCAGCGTCGCCGACGTCAATTTCGTCAAGGTCTTCCCCGACAATATCGAGCTCGAGGGGCGGCTCACCTTCACGTCCGCGCAGCCGACCGCCGAGGTCAACAATATCTCACCGGTCAACGGCAATCTGAGCTTCGTCGTCCGCCACTCGCTGATCCGCCTGCCGCCGCCGGGTTTCCAGCCGCGCCGTTTCGACCCTCGCGCGGGGACGTTCGGGACGCCCGTCGTCGATTTCGCGCAGCCGCTTGGGGCACCGATCGTCTTCGAGCTCGCCAACCGCTTCCGGCTCGAGAAGACCGATCCCGCCGCGGCCCGCTCGACGGTCAGGAAGCCGATAATCTTCTATATCGACCGAAGCGCGCCCGAGCCGATCCGCTCGGCGCTGCGCGAGGGCGTCTCGTGGTGGGCGAAGGCGTTCGACGATGCGGGCTATGTCGACGCCTTCCGCGCCGAGATCCTGCCCGAGGGCGCCGACCCGCTCGACGTGCGCTACAACGTCGTCAACTGGGTCAACCGGGCGACCCGCGGCTGGTCCTACGGCCAGGCGATCAGCGACCCGCGCACCGGCGAGATCATCAAGGGATCGGTGCTGCTCGGCTCGCTCCGGGTCCGCCAGGACCTGATCATCTACCAGGCCCTGCTCGGCGCCGCCGGGACGGGAAAAGGCGGGCCGAACGACCCGGTCCGGATCGCGCTGGCCCGGATCCGGCAATTGGGCGCGCACGAGGTCGGGCATGCGCTCGGCTTCGCGCACAATTTCGCCGGCAGCACCCAAGGGCGCACTTCGGTGATGGACTACCCGGCGCCCCGCATCCGCCTGTCCGGCGGAGCGCCCGACCTTTCCGACGCCTATGGCAGCGGAATCGGCCAATGGGACGAGTTCCTGGTCGGCTGGAATTATGCGGCTAGCGACGCGGAAGCGCAGGCGCGGCTGGCCACGGCCCTTGCCGCCGGTCTCCGCTTCGTCGCCGACGACGACGCCCGGCCGGCCGAGGCCGCCCATCCTTTGGGCAGCCTGTGGGACGACGCCGCCGACCCGGTCGCCGAGCTCGACCGGATGATGCAGGTGCGCGCCGCCGCCGTCGCCCGCTTCGGACCCGAGGCGCTGCCGGCCGGCGAGCCGCTTGCCGACCTCCGCCGGGCCTTCGTTCCGATCTGGCTCCTTCATCGCTACCAGGTCGAGGCGGCGGCCAAGATGCTGGGCGGGGTCGACTTCACCTACGGGGTCAGCGGCGCCGGTTCGGAGCAGGCGAAAGCGCTTCCGGCCGCGGAGCAGCGGCGGGCGCTCGACGCCCTGCTCGCGACCCTGAAGCCGGCCGCGCTCACCGTCCCGCCGGCGCTGCTGCCGAGTCTCTCGGCGGGCTGGCCGGGCGAGGGCGACCGCCAGCAGCAGATCGAGATCTTCCCGACCGCCGGCGGGCCGGTCTTCGATCCGCTCGCCGCGACCGAGCTCGGCGCTGCGGCGACCCTGACCGACCTGCTCGCCTCCGCGCGCCTTAACCGGCTCGAGATCCAGAACCAGGCCGATCCGGCCTCGCCGGGCGCGGGGGAGGTGGTCGACCGGCTGCTCGCCCAGGTGACCGGCTTCGCCGGCCTCGACCCGTCGCGGGCGGCGGTGCAGCGGCGCATCGCCACGACCGCGATCCTCGCTCTCGCCCGGGTGCAGCGCGACCCGGCGCTGTCGCCGACCCTGGCGCTGGCGCTGTCGGAGCGGCTGGCGCGGCTCGGCCGCCAGCTCGCCGCCGCGCCGGGGATCGGCATCCAGGCCGACTGGAGCCGCGGCCTCGCCCGGCTGCTCGCCGACCGCGAGGCGCTCGACAAGGCTGCCGCCGATCCCCGCCGCCTGCCCCGTATCCCGCCCGGAATGCCGATCGGCGAGGAGTGAGCGGAAGCCGATGCGAAACACCGTTCGCCCTGAGCTTGTCGAAGGGCTTTCGTTCGTCGGCCGAATAGCGGGGGGCTTCGACAGGCTCAGCCCGAACGGGTCTCGCCTCGACATGTCTCCAGGATCCACGCCCGGAACGCCCGCATCGCCGCCGTCTCCGCGCGCGAGTGGAGGCGGGTCAGCCAGTAGCCGCCGGCGTGGAGCTCGGTTTCGAACGGCCGAACCAGAATCTCGGTCGCCAGCTCGCGGGCGAACATGGCGGCGGGAAGCAGGGCGACTCCCGCGCCGGCGGCCGCGGCCGCGGCCATGACCGGCGAAGAATCGAACACGGGCCCGCGGATGCGGGGCGCGGGGCAGCCGGCCGCGGCGAACCAGAGCGGCCATTCGTCGGCGCGGTAGGAGCGCAGCAGGGTCCCGCGGGCGAGATCGGCGGTGCTTTCCAGCCTGGCCGCGACCGCGGGCGCGCAGAGCGGGGTGAGCGGGGCGTCGATCAGCGCGGTCGCCTCGCAGCCGTGCCAGGCGCCGGCGCCGAATCGGATGGCGAGATCGAGCCCCTCGCCGGCGAGGTCGACCCGGTTGTTGTTGGTGAGCAGCCTCAGGTCCACTTCCGGGTGGAGGCGGGCGAAATCGGGCAGGCGCGGCAACAGCCAGCCGATCGCGAAGCTGCCGACCACGCCGATCGTCAGCACCTCGCGGAAGCGGCCGTCGGCGAAGCGCTCGAGCGTGCCGCCGATCCGCTCGAACGCCTCGGAGAGCACCGGCACCAGCGCCGCGCCCTCGTCGGTCAAGGCGAGGCCGCGCGGCAGTCGGCGGAACAGGGTCACTCCAAGCCGCGCCTCGAGGCCCTTGATCTGGTGGCTGATCGCGGCCTGGCTGACGAACAATTCGAGGCCCGCCCGGGTGAAGCTCAGATGCCGGGCCGAGGCCTCGAAGGCGCGCAGGGCGTTGAGCGGGAGGTGGGGACGCATGCCGGACATCCATTAGCTTTGCTTATGTCAGACGCGACGTAACATCGTTTGCGCCGAAGGCGCCAGCCTTTCAGTCTGGCCGGCGAAAGGGAGGCTGGCGATGATCGAGAGACGGCAATTCCTGATCGGCGCCGGCGGCGCCACGCTGCTTGCGACGGCCCCGGGCCTGGCGGCGCCGCGAGCGGATTTCGGAGGGAAACGGCTTCGCGACTCGGTCGCGGCGCTGGAGCGGCGGAGCGGTGGCCGGCTCGGCGTGGCGGTCGTCGACACGGGCACGCGCCGGACCTTCTCCTACCGCGGCGAGGAGCGCTTCCCGCTGTGCAGCACATTCAAATTTCTATTGGCGGCCGACCTGCTCGCCCGCGCCGAGCGCGGCGCGATCGACCTCGAGAAACGGCTGCCGATCCGCGCGACCCATCTCGGCAATTCCGACTTCGTGAAGAGCCGGGTCGGCCGCGACGCGAGCCTAAGCGAGCTCGCCCACGCCATCATCGAGATCAGCGACAACGACGCCGCCAACCTGCTGATGGCCGAGACCGGCGGCCCCGCCGCGGTCACCCGCTTCGCCCGAGCGATCGGCGACCCGGTGACCCGGGTCGACCGGATGGAGCCGGTCAGCGACGCCCCGTCCGACGTCAGCGACACGACCAGCCCCGCCGCGATGGCGGCGGATTTCGAGCGGCTCCTCCTCGGCGGCGTGCTTCGTCCCGCGTCGCGGGCGACGCTGACCGGCTGGCTGCTCCATTCCAAGACCGGCCCCGGCCGCCTCAGGGCGGGGCTGCCCGCCGCCTGGCGCGTCGCCCACAAGACCGGCACCGGTATGCACGGGTCGTCGAACGACGCCGGAGTGGTCTGGCGGCCCCGCGGCGCACCCCTCATCGTCGCCGTCTACCTGACGGGCTCGAACCTCGACGATCGCGGCCGCGACCGCGTCGTCGCCGGAGTGGCGCGCACCGTCGCGGCGGTTAGTGACAGTCACTTGTGACTGTCACTCCTGCTGAAGCCTGAGCGCGACTTCGTTCATGAAGCGGGCGTCGTCGCCTTTGGCGAGCCATTCGGCCTCGGCGGCGATCGCGCCGAGAGTGTCGGCGAGGCGGTCGGTCTCGGCCTTGGCGTAATTGCCCAGCACGTGGCCGGTCACTCGGTCCTTGTGGCCGGGGTGGCCGATGCCGATGCGCACCCGGCGGAAATCGTTGCCGATATGGGCCTCGGTCGAGCGCAGGCCGTTATGGCCGGCGGTGCCGCCGCCGACCTTCACCTTGACCTTGAACGGGGCGAGGTCGAGCTCGTCGTGGAACACGGTGACGTCGCCGGCGTCGCGCTTGAAGAAGTCCATCGCGGCGCGGATCGAGCGGCCGCTGTCGTTCATGAAGACGGCGGGCTTGAGGAGCAGGATCCGGGTCGAGCCGATCCGGCCCTGCTGCGCCCAGCCCTGGAAAGCCTTCTTCGGCGGCTCGAATTCGTGGGTCGCGGCGATGGCGTCGGCGGCCATGAAGCCGACATTGTGCCGGTGCATCGCGTAGCGCGCGCCCGGATTGCCGAGGCCGACCCAGATCTGCACGGGCTCGAAATCCCAGTGAGTGGCGGCCTCCCCCGTCTGGCCGAGGACCTCGACGCCTCCGGCGCCGAACAGGCCCGCGAACCAGCGGAGGAGGCCCATGACCGCCTTACTCGGCTTCGGTCTCGCCGTCCTGCTCTTCGCCGACCACCGGCACCTCGGCGGCCTCGGGCTCGGCCGTCTCGGCGGCGGCGGCGTCCTCCGCCTCCATCTTGAGGCCGGATGGCGGGACGATGGTGGCGATGGTGAAGTCGCGGTCGGTGATCGCGCTCTCGGTGCCCTTGGGCAGGGTGACGGCCGAGATGTGGAGCGAATCGCCGATGTCGAGGCCGGCGAGGCTGACCTCGACCTCGTCCGGGATCTCGGCGGCGTCGCAGGTGAGCTCGAGATCGTGGCGGACGGCGTTGAGGACGCCGCCGCGCTTGAGGCCGCGCGACTGCTCCTCGCCGACGAAGCGGATCGGGACGGCGACCGTCACCTTGGCGTGCTCGGAGATGCGCAGGAAATCGACATGCAGCGGCCGGTCGGTGACCGGGTGGAACTGGACGTCCTTGGGAAGGGTGCGGGTGGCGCCGCCGGCGACGTCGATCATCACGACCGAGTTCATGAAATGGCCGGTCGAGAGCGCCTTGATGAGGGCCTTCTCCTCGAGATGGATGGCCAGCGGGGCCTCCTTGTTGCCGTAGACGACGGCGGGGACGCGGCCTTCGCGACGCATCGCCCGGGAGGCTCCCTTGCCCGCCCGATCGCGCGTCTCGGCCGACAGCGTAAGCTGTTCGCTCATGTGCATGTCTCCAAAACTTGGGGTTCAATCAAACGCCCGCGCGCACGCCTCCAGGGATGACCATGAGCGGGGGAGGGGGGCCTGTAGCGAAAGGGGGCGGCGGAGGCAAGTTTCGCCCTATTTCGAAACCGGCATGGAACCGATCGAGGTATCGGGAGTTCGGCAGGGTTACCAAATGTTAATCCACTAAGCTGTTCGAAAGGGGCGGATTTGCGGTTTTCGAGAGGACGGCACAGAGGGTTTCCGCCCCGCCGCCCGCTCGCGCGCGTCCGCGTCCGCTCGGCCCTACTTGCTTCCTTCCACAACCGGGATTTCGCCGCCTGATGCGGGCCTTCGAGGGCCTGCGCCAGGCGCGTTCGCGCGTCCTCCCGGTGATCCCCACGACCTGATCCGCAGGAGAGACGAATGTCGATTGCCCGAAGCCGCAGCGCCTATCTCAGCGACTCCCGTGCCAGCTTCGCCCAGGCGGACCAGGTCTCCGCTTCCGCCTTCAGCCTGACCTCCGGCATGTACGACGGCTATCTGAAGCTCACGACCGCTCGGATCGGCCAGCCGGCCGACGCCATCGGCGACGTTCACCCGCACGTCCCCAACGCCGTCTTCGTCGTCACGCCCGACGAAGCCGGCGACGGTAAGGGCCTGCCGCCGGGCAATCCCATCCTGACCGTCGATGCCGCCCACACGATCGGAACGCTCAACACGATCGGCGACCAGGATTTTTACCAGGTCACCCTGACCGCTGGCCAGACCTATCAGATCGGCATGTACGGCTATACGGGCGGGCCAAGCGGCACGCCCAATCCCGATTCCTACGTCGAGGTCTATGCGAACGACGGCACGACTCTGCTGGCGAGCGGCGACGGCGGCGCCACCACGCCGGCGAACAACGTGAATTCCGGCTTTGACGTGCTGATGACCTTCACGCCGACGACGACGGGCACCTATTACATCAACGCCCGCGCGTTCGATCAGGATGCCACCAACGGCACCAAGGGCGACACCGTCGGCGACTACGAATTGTTCGTCCACGACGCGACCAACGACCCCAACGTCTACCATCCCTATTACAACGACAGCAGCCCGCTCTACGCGATCGACTGGGGCACGCGGGTCAACAAGGTCGACCAGACCGCCGCCAACCCGGACGGCAACGAGGGCCCGCGCCCGACCGGCAACGCGCAGGGGACGCCGACCTACGGCGCCTACGACATGAACGCCGTCCTGCTGGCCAACGGCAAGACCGCCGCAGACATCGTCGGCAAGAACGTCATCACCATCTATTTCGCCAAGGCGGGCGAGATCATCACCTCGGTCGAGAATCCGGCCAGCCCCGGCCTGCCGCCCGCGGCGGTCGAGACCTCGGACGTCTCCGACTTCGAGCATAATGCGGTGATGACCGCGCTCCACCAGTTCGAGCTGGTCGCCGACGTCGTCTATCTGGAGGTCCAGGACAAGAGCCAGGCCGACTTCGAATATGCCAGCTACAAGGGGACTCCCGGGCCCGGCATCTCGCTGCTCGGCTCGATGGAGCCGCCGGACGAGCCGAACGAGGGCCTCGCTTTGTTCAATTCCGGCGACTATCGCTGGAACGCGACCGACCTCCAGCAGGGCGGCTTCTCGTTCGTCACCCTGATCCACGAGATCGGCCACGGCCACGGCCTCGCCCACCCGCACGACAATGGCGGCCATTCGGGCATCATGCACGGAGTGCAGCCCGAGGGCGCGGGCGTCGCCGACTACACGACCGGCGACTATCACCTCAATCAGTCCGTATTCACGATGATGTCCTACGAGGACGGCTGGCAGGATTCGCCCTACGGCAACGCGCCGACCACCGGCGGCTACGGCTATCTCGGCGGCCTGATGGCCTTCGACATCGCCGCCATCCAGGACAAATACGGAGTCAACGAGGATACGGCGACGGGCGACGACGTCTACCTGATCAAGGACGTCAACGCGCCCGGCACCTATTACACCTCGATCTGGGACGCCGGCGGCAACGACGAGATCAAATATGTCGGCACCAAGGACGCCAATATCGACCTGAGGCCGGCGACCCTCAAATATGAGTGGGGCGGCGGCGGCTGGGTCTCCTACGCCTACGGCATCTACGGCGGCTACACCGTGGCCAACGGAGTCACGATCGAGAAAGCCACCACCGACGCCGGCAAGGACACGATCCACGACAATGCCGCGGACAACATCCTCTCCTCGGGCGCCAACGACGACCTCGTCTATGCGAACCAGGGCGGCAACGACGTGGTCAATCTCGGCTCTGGCAACGACGCGGCCATTTTCGGCGCGGCCTACACCGCGGGCGACAGCGTCGACGGCGGCGAGGGCAACGACCAGGTCGGCCTTCAGGGCGATTATTCGGGCGGGGTGACGCTGGGCACTCTTGCCGGGGTCGAGACCCTGGTGGCGATATCGGGCAGCGACACCCGCTTCGGCGACAGCGGAACCTCGCTCTACAGCTACAACATCGTCTCGCCCGACGCGACGGTGGCCGCGGGCACGCAGCTGATGGTCAATGCCTCGATGCTGGAGGCCGGCGAGAACCTCACCTTCGACGGTCATGCCGAGACCGACGGGATCTTCTTCATCTACGGCGGAAAGGGAGTGGACACGCTGACCGGCGGGGCCGGCGGGGACGTCTTCTTCTTCGCCGAGGACGGGCGGTTCGCGGCGACCGACCATGTCGACGGCGGCGGCGGCAGCGACGAGATGGTGCTTCGCGGCAATTACAGCCTCACGCTGTCGGGCAGCTCGATCGTCAACGTCGAGACGGTGGTGCTGTTGTCCGGCTCGGACGCCCGCTTCTACGCGGCGGGCACGCCGTTCAGCTACGACATCGCCACCGCCGACGACACGGTCGCCGCCGGCCAGACGATGACGTTCAACGGCGCCCGGCTCAACGCCAACGAGACGATGCACTTCGACGGTTCGCTGGAAACAAACGGCAACTTCCGGCTGTTCGCCGGAAGCGCCGACGACGTCATCAGGGGCGGCGCGGGCAACGACCTCATCTACGGCGGGCTCGGCGCCGATACGCTGGCGGGCGGCGGCGGCAACGACGTCTTCCGTTATCAGGGAGCGACCGAGTCCACGACCAACGGGCGCGACGGCATCCAGGATTTCTCCCTGGGCGACCTCATCGACCTGTCGCGGGTCGACGCCGACAGCATTCATGACGGCCAGCAGCATTTCACCTGGATCGAGGGCAATTTCACCGGCCATGCCGGCGAGCTCCACGCCACGCAGGATTCGCCTCAGGGCCCGATCTGGACCATCTCGGGCGACACCGACGGCGACGGCCAGGCCGATTTCCAGATCAGCGTGGTCGTCACCGACGCTCACCCGATCACGAATACCGACTTCATCCTCTGACGAGCGGCCGGGTGGAGGGGATTGACCCCTTCACCCGTCCGTCCGCGCATTGCCCCGGTTGCGTCGGACGGGCCTGCTGGTCTAGCAGCCTTGGCCGGGCCCCCGTGGCGGAACTGGTAGACGCGCTCGACTCAAAATCGAGTTCCCAAAAGGAGTGCCGGTTCGATTCCGGCCGGGGGCACCAATCCCTATTTGACCTGCATCAGCATCTGGAAGGTGAGGCTCGGGCTGCCGGCGCCGGTCTTGCCGGCGAAGCTGCCCGAGGGGCTGACCCTGATGTGGGTGACCGCCGAATCGTAGCCGCTCGCGTCCGGGACCGGCGTGTAGGTGAAGGTCACTCCGCCGTCCTTGGAGAAGGAGAGGCTGTCGGTCGTGCTGGCGAGGCTGACATAGGAGTAAGTGAGCCCGCTCGACGTGGCGCCGTTGGTGAACACGACCGGGCCGGACCCGGCGCCCGCGGCGTCGCCGACGAACAGCTTCATGTTGCTCGGCACCGCGTCGGTGAAGACGTTGCTGTCGGCCGTGCCGGCGGTCGAGTTGCTGACCGACACGGTGTAGCGCACCGTCGCGCCCGGAATGGCCTTGGGGTTCACCGCGCCGTTCCTCGGATCCGAGACGACGCTGCTCGACTTCACCATCGTCAGCGAGGGTGAGATCAGCGCCGTGGTGATGACCAGCTGCGGCCGGTTGGCGGTGGTCGTCGCCTCGCGGCTGGCGAAGATCGCGTTCGACCCGGCGGCGCCGATCAGGCCCAGGCCGTCGTTGGTGAGGGTGCCGTTCTGCCAGCCCTGCACCAGCGAGGTCACGTCGACGCTGAGCGCGCCCCCCGCCGAGGGCGTGAAGCTGGCCTCGGCGGCGGCGTTGAAGTTGGCGTTGAAGTTGGTCCAGGTTACGGTCGATTCGGCCCAGCTGGCGGTCAGGCGATTGACGGTTACCACCTTGGTCCCGGTGGTGGTGACGAAAAGCTTCAGAGTCGCCCCGGTGATCGTCTCGTTCGAGGGAATCGACGGGAGGGTGAAGCCGATCACGGCGCGCGTGCGCGCCGCGTTACCGTTGTTGGCGGTGGCGCGCAAAGTCGTCGCGCTGCCGTTATTCTGGCTGCCCGAGGCTTCGTTGATCCAGGAATCGCGGTCGGCGGTGACGGTGTAGCTGCCGGCGTGCGCCGCCGCCCCGGCGAAAAGGAGCAGGGCGCCGAGGAGCAGCCGCAGCGCCGGCGCAATGGCTCCTCCCTTCGCAGCTCGCATCGAGGCTCCGGCCTTCCCCCACGTTTTTCGAGCGCTGCCCAGCGCTTAGCCGGACTACGGTATGCGGGTTGATGAGGCGTTAACCGTGCAAGCGAGCTATTTGACGACGTAGCGGAACTGCAGGCTGAAGCTCGAATGGGCCGCCATCGTTCCCTTGGGTTTGAAGCGGATGTGGGTCACGAGGGCGTCGACTCCCGACGCGTTCGGCACGGGCACGTAGGTCCAGGTGGTGCCGCCGTCCTTGGAGAATTCGACGTCGTCCGTGGTGCTGGCGAGGCTGGTGTAGGTGTAAGTGAGGCCCGAGCTGGGGCTGCCGTCGGTGAACACCACCGGGCCGCTCGAGCCGACCAAATTGCCGACGAACAGGCTGAGGTTGGCCGGAGTCGGATCGGCGATGACGATCGAATTGTTGTCGACCGTGCCGCTTCCGGGATTGGCCACGGTGACGCTGTAGGTGACGAAGCCGCCGGGGATCGCCTTGGGGTTGGTGGTTCCGTCGACCGGGTCCGAATAGGTCTGGCTGCTTTTGACGATGGTGAGCGGCGCCGTCACGGTCAGGACCGCGCTCGCCGAGGCCAGCGACGAGACCGAATAGCTTCCGTAAGTCCCGGTAATCGCGCCCGCGGCGAGCGTGTTGGTCTTGTCGCCGGTGGTGGTCGGATCGGTGTTGACGGAATAGGTGCAGCTCGAGGCGGCCGAAATGGTCGCGGCCGAGACCGCGAAGCTGGTCCCGTTGGCCGCCGCGTTCAGCGTTCCGGCGGTCGCGCAGCTCTTGGTCGCCGAGGGGGAGGACGTGTTGGCGAGCCCCGACGGATAGGAATCGGTGAAGGCGAGCGCGGTCAGCGAGGTGGTCGGATTATTGTTGGTGACTATGATGCTCATCCGGCTGGTCGAGCCCACCGCGACCGGCGCGGTGGCGAAGGCCTTGGTCACCGTCGGCGTGCACTCGCCGCCGCTCGACATTCCCGGGATGCTGGCGCCTGTGATGGCGATGCCGTTGCCGCCGCTGCCCCCCGTCGCTCCGTAATTGGAGCCGAAGCTGCCGCCATTCTGGGTCGTGCCGGCCGAGCCGCCGGTGACGCCGGTCGACAGGGTCACGGAGCTGGCGACATAGCCGCCGCCGCCACCGCCGCCGGGGCCGTGTGCAGCGCCGCCGCCGGTATTGTCGCCGCCGTCGCCGCCTCGGGCGTTCGCCGATAGCGAGGTGCCGGCGACCGTGCTCAGGGCCGAGACGAGCACCGCGCCGCCCGCTCCGCCGCCGCCCGTGGCGTCGTTGAGCACGGTCGAATTGGCGCTGGCGCCGTCGGCCGAGATCGTGCCGGTGCCGGCCAGCTCGCCGGCGCGGATCATGACGATGCCGCCGCCGGCCGCTCCGCTCGAGGCGAAGCCGGAGCCGGGGCTTCCTGTCGCGTTGTTGTTGGTGCCGGCGCCGCCGCCCCCGCCCATCGTGACCCGCGAGACCGAGAGCTCGGCGACAGCGAGACCCGCCTCGCCGCCGGTCTGCGGGCAGCCGGTCGGAGCGGTGCTGCACCAGGCATAGCCTCCGGCGCCGCCGGCGCCGCCGTTGCCGCCTCCGCCGCCGCCGGTATTCTGGTCGTTCGCGGCCGGGTTGCCGTCGCTGCCCCCGCCGCCGGCATTGCCTGGGGCGCCACGCGCATAGGAGCCGCCCGGATAGCCCTCCAGCAGATTGTCGACGAGGCTGGTGCCGGCGACGTAGCGCGGAGTTCCGGCGACGCCCTCGCCCTTGGAGGCGTTGGCGGCGTTGGTCGCGGCGGTGACAAAATCCGTGTTGGTTCCGGCGCCGCCGGCCAGCGCGCGGCCACCGCCGCCGCGGAAGCCGAGGCCGCTCGCGGTGACCGTGCCGCCGCTGAAGGTCAGGCGGCGGGCGACGTCGAAGACGACGACTCCGCCGGTGCTTCCGTTCCAGGCAAGGGCGCTCACCGTCCCCGAAAGCGTGATCTGGTCGTATTGGGGTACCCGGATCACCTGGTAGCTCTTGCGCGCCGACGTGTCGCTGAGCGCGGCGTAATTGTAGGCATTGGCGAGGCCCCCTCCGGTCGCTCCGGCAATGCTCACCGAGCCGCCGGAGGCAGCGCTGGTGGCCCGGACGAACTCGTACTTGCCGCTCTGCCCGATCGCGCTGTAGCCGCTGCCGGCGCCGCCGTTGACGCCGTTGCCGTAGCGGCTGTTGTTGCTGCTGTTGATCGTCGCGTCCTGCATCTGGATGACGAGCAACAGGTCGCCGGCCGCGATCGGAGTCGCGGCGCCGGTCGACGCGCCGACGGGGATCGAGGTCGCTCCCGCGGCCACCGAGGCGGTGCCGGGATAGTAGGTGTTGACGACGCCGGAGATGGTCGGGGAGCCGTCGCGGCCGGGCGTGCCGCACCAATTCGCCGCCGCGGGGGTCGCGACCAGCGCCAGGAGCATAGCCAGAAGCGAGGCGAGGGCGCGCATCACCGGCCGGATATCCCGAGCCCCGCCAGGGTCGACTGGTCGAACTTGAAGCGCATCGTCACATAGGGGCCGCTGCGGGTGT
The DNA here is from genome assembly GCA_034668685.1 of Sphingomonadales bacterium. Classification (GTDB taxonomy): domain Bacteria; phylum Pseudomonadota; class Alphaproteobacteria; order Sphingomonadales; family Sphingomonadaceae; genus Allosphingosinicella. The sequence continues at coordinate 22,717 of JAXDPA010000003.1, forward strand.
AGCGGGAATCCTCGAAATCGCGGTCGTGGAACCCGACGACGTTCCAGCCGAGCGAGATCCAGCCGTTGTCGAACGGCTTGAGGCCGATCGAAGGCCCGGCCGACCAGGCGAAGGAGCGGCCGCCGATGCCCTCGCGGAGGTTGGCGCCCATGCCGATGTCGACCGCGTCCGAAAGGTCGAGCCGCCAGTCGGCGCCGACGACGTTGCTCCAACCGGCGACGTCGTCGCTCTCGACCTTGTCGGAGGCGTAGCGCGAGCCCCAGAAGAGAGTGATCTCCTGCCGGTCGCTCGGCGAGTAATTGGCGGAAAGGCTGTTGACGAAGCGGCGCGAGCGAAGGTCGCCGGTGACGGTCATCGTGCCGAGCGGGCCGGGCGCTCCGGCCACGGCGCCGGTCACCTGGTCCTCGCGCAGCTCCAGTTTCTCGAGCCAGGTGAAGGCGCTTCCGGCGGGGCGGTGGGCCCAGCTCAGCTGGAGGCTGGTCGTACGGGTCTCGCCGCCGGCCTCGGCCTTGGCGGTGAACCGGTTGAACGCGCCGCCGAGCGCGCTGCCCTCGCCCAATTGGCGGATGAAGCCGGCGGTGAAGCCGTAGCGATTGTCCGCTTCGCCGTCGCGATATTCGGCGCGGCCGGTGATCGTCCACAGCCCGGAGCGGTAGGTGGCGCCGGCGGTGGCGGCGGTGAAATCCTCGCCGAGGCCGCTTCCGCCGACGAAGCCGCCGCTCGCCACCGGGTGGAGGGGGTTGAGCACCCGCGCCGGATCGATGCCGCCCAGCGTCTTGTTCGAATCGAGCGAGAGGTCGACCGACCAGTGCTTGCCGAGCGTCAGCGACTGGGAGAGGCCGAAGGCGGCGAAGCTGCGGGGGCCGTATTCGGCGATGTCCTGCTGGTTGCCGCTCAGGGTGATATGCGCGCCGGCCCAGGGCTGGAGGTCGAAGCCGATTCGGGCGGTTCGGGCGTCGACATGCGCGCCGTCGGCGATCTCGTAGGCGGCGACAAGCGAGACCGAATTCGAGAAAGCGTAGCGGGCGCTGACCCGGTGGCGCGCCGGGAAGTCGACGCTCTCGGCCTTGTCGATCGGGATCTCGGTCTGGGCGTCGATCTCGAGCTTGTTCTTGAAGAAGCGCTTGGTGGCGCCGAGCTGGAGCAGGGTCGAGCGCGCGGTGCGGCCGTCCTCCAGCCGGTCGTCGGCGAAGGTCAGGCCGGCGCGGCCGGTGAAGCCGTTCGAGCGATATTCGAGAAGGGCGCGGGCGGCAATTCGCCGCGCATCGCTGGCGAGATAATCCTCGAGCCAGGCGCTGGCGGTGAGCGAGAGGCGGTCCGAGAATTTGATGCGCCCGTCGAAGCCGAACTTGCGGGTGCCGGCCTCGACTCCGCTCAGCTGGCCGACCCCGAAGCCCTTGTCCTGCTGGCGGGCGTAGGCGAGCAGATCGTAGCGCGAGCCGTGATGCTCGGCCTCGACCAGCCAGGCGGCGGCGGTGCCGCCCGACGGGACGCCGCTGCCCGCCTTGGCGCGGTTGTCGCTGACCGCCGCCTCGGCGCGGATCTCGGTCGAGGCGTTCGGCCGGAAGCGCAGGTCGGCGCCGCCGAGGTTGGTCGACTGGCGCTCGTCGCTGTCGTGGATGGCCGTCGCGCCGACCTGCAGCTTGCCGTCGCGGCTCCGCCAGGTGGCGCGGCCGCCGGCGTTGAGGGTGCGGCGGGCGATCCCGTCCACCTCATATTCGGCGACGATGAACTGCGGATCGAGGTCCGAGGTGCGGCTCAGCACCGGCGCCTTGAAGGTGAGGATGCCGGAGCGATAGTCGATCTCGTAATCGGCGTCGCGGATCAGCAGGCGGCTGTCGACGATCCGGTCGGAGCGCAGGCGGTCGCGCACCTCGATGGTCACCCGCTCGGAGTTGGCGAGGATGTCGCGGGCGCCGAGCGCATAGGGGCCGGTGAGGCCGTTGCCCTGGATGTTGTCGCGGCGATGCGTGGTGGGAGCGTCGGCCGCGAAGGCGGTCGCCGAGACCCGGGCCGAGCGATATTCGGCCTTGGCGCCGTTGAAGGCGCGGACGTAGCGGGCGAGCTGGGGCTCGTCGATGCCGGTCTCATAGTCGCCGAACAAAGCGTAGAATTGCGGCCGCTCGAGCTTCAGATAGAGCTTGCGCACCGACGCGGCGTCGTAGCGCCGCTCCGAGCGGTCGGCATAGACGGTGTAATAGGCCCGCGGGTCGATGGTGCCGGCGAAGCGGGTATCGTCGGCCTTCTTGTCGCTGTCGTAGGCCAGCGTCATCAGCCATTTGCCGAGGATCCGGCCCTTGGCGTAGAGCGCCAGGCGGCCGTCGGTGAGGACCTTGTCCTTCTCGCCGGCGAGGCCTTCCATCCGGCCGCTGAGGCGGTTGTAGCCGAGCGTGCCTTCGGCGAGGCCGACGATCGTCCAGGGGCGCTGGCCGGGGTCGAGCCAGGCCTCGATCCTTTGCTCGCGGACGGCGGTGCCTTCCTTGAAGTTGAAGCGCAGGCTGACGCTGCCCGAGGCGGTGGTCGGCTCGAGCTCGATATAGGCGACTCCGTCGTCGCCCTGGACCCGCCAGAAGGGGCGGGCGCGCTCGAGGCCGGCGAGCTGGCGGGCCTGCTGGGCGTCGGCCTCGGCCGCCGGGTAGTAAGGCGAGGGCAGCTCGAGATCGCCGACCAGGCCATGGCGGACCGGGCGGCCGTCGCGGTCGATGAGGCGGACGGCGATGACCGGGCGGGTGACTCCGTCGGCGACCAGCACCGAGCGGTCGCGCAGAAGCTCGGCCTGCATCGGGCTCGAACCGTAATGGACGGTCCGGGTGAGCGTCTGGGCCAGGCTGCCGTCGGAATTGCGAACCTCCGCCGTGAAGTCGGTCGCGCCCTCGGCGAGCGGGATGGCGCGCCACAGGCTGACCGCGATCGTGCCGGCCTCGTTCTTGCGGGTGCCGTCGAAGGCGACCGCGTCGACCGGCCGGCCGCCGCTCATCAGCTTCACGCTCTGGCCGGGGAGGTGCTTGATCGCCACGCGGACGACCGGCGCGCGGGGGTTGTGGTCCACCTCGGGGAACAGCCACGCGACGCCCGGCTCCTGGCCGGCGAGCCAGTCGCGCTCGGCGCCGGCGGCGGCGGCGTCGGTCGGGATTTCCGGTCGGTGCGAAGCGGCGGCGGCCGGGGTGGCGCGGGGAGCGCTCGGCACCGCGTGGAAATCGACCCGCTTCAGCGCCCCGCCTTCGCCCTCGACGAAGCGCGAGAAGGCGCGGCCGCCGGAGCGGGTGTCATGGGCACAGTCGGTGAGGGCGCGGTCGGCGGGCAGGGTGGCATCGTCGACCTGGACGACGTGGGTGCCGGGGACGATCCCCTCGAAATGGTAGCGGCCGTCGGGATCGGTGACGGCGTAGCTGCCGTCCTCCAGCATGACGCGGACGCCGGCGATGCCGCGGCCCTCGACCCCGCAGGCGCCGTCGACGACCCTGCCCTCGATGGTCAGGCGGCTGGAAATCTCGTCGCGATGGATGCGCACCGCGGCGTCGGCGACGTTGCTGCTGTGGCCGTGGTCGTCGTGGGCGCTGGCCCGGTTGACCGCGTCGCCTTCCCTGGCGTCGGCGCGGACCTCGAGGGCGTAGCGGACGTGGGCCACGCCGCCGGCGGCGAGCGGCGGGAGCGAGAGGTCGAAGCCGGCGCCGTCGGCGGCGACGCTCGCCGGGACCGCGGCGCCGTCGACCCGGATCGTGCCGGGGCGCAGCCGCATCGTGGCGCCGAACCGGTCGCTGACGGTCAGCTTGCCGGTCGGGAGGTGGGCGTCGGGGTTGCGCACGTCGACCTGGTAGGAGACGAGCTCGCCCGGCCCGGCGTCGCGGACCGAGGCGGACTTGACCAGCTGGATCGGCGCCGCCGGCGGGTCGAGCGGGATGTCGATCCGCACCGGCGCCGGGTCGGACAGGGTGATCGTCCCACCATAAGAGGCCGCGACGAGGGTGAAGGGCTGGCCGTCGGGCCGCTTCAGGCCGGCAAGGTCGGCCGGCGTGCGGACGGACGGCGCGGCGTAGGGGCGCGCCGGCTCGATCTGCACCCGGTAGGTGCCGGCGCGGACGAACGGGAAGCGGTATTCGCCGGCCGGGAAGCTGTAGATGTTGCCGGAGCCGTCGCGCACCGAGCCGCCGGTGACGATCGTCGCCGGGTAGGATGAGCTGCCGTCGTCGCCGAACACCGTCGCCGGCTGGCCGGTCGCGGCGTCGACCAGGGTGATCCGGGTGCCGTCTACCGGGTTGGCATCGACGCTGTCGAACGCCATGCCGAACGGATCGACCAGCACGTCGACGGACGCGCTGGCGAGCGGCGTCTGGGTGCCGGAGCGCAGGCTCTCCGCGACGATCTTGTCTCCCGCCGCAACGGTCAGCTTGCAGTCTCCGCTAACGCCCGGTGGGGGCGCGGGAACGGTCTGGATGTAGCCGGCGAATTTCCCCGTGTCGGGGCCGGTCTCGTAGATGGTCAGCAGTTCGCGGTCGCCGCTGCTGGCGATGATCGCGCCGGTTACGCTCTCGACGGCGTTGGGATCGCGGTTGGCGTCGGCATAATCGAGCACAACCAGAAGCGGCTCGCCGGCGTGGATCTCGGTGACCGGAGTAAGCATCGCCGGCGCCAGCGCGACACCCTGCCACGCGGTGGCGAGTGACGCTGGCGCCGGACCGCCCGCCGCCGCGCATTGGGGGGTCGGCACATTGACGGGAATGCTGCCGCTGTTGGCCGAGAAGCGGTAGGCGGTGAGGGTATAGGAACGGGCCGGCGTGGCGACGGCGATGTCGACCTGGTTGGAGGCCTTGCTCAGCCGGGCGCCGCCTTCGTCCCACTGGATCGTGGCGACGTTGGAGACGGTGCGCTGCTCGGGCGCGGGGGCGCCCCACGCGCGCGCGGGCGCGTGTAGGGCGGCGAGCGCCGGCAGCAGGACGACAGCAATCGCCCCGGCAAAACGGGTGGAACGGCCCATGGCTGGTCGGGGGAGGGGGCCCGGTGCTGTTCGCACCGGGGTCCCGCCTCTCCGCGCGGTCCTTATTTCACCGTCACCTGGAAGACGAGCGTCCGGGTGGAGCCGGCGGCGACGTTGCTGAGCGAACCGCTCACCACCCCGTTCGCCTGGCTACCGCCGGCCGTGCCGTCGGAATTGCAGGTCGAACCCGTCACCGTGCCGTCCACCTTGATCGAGTTGGCGACGTACTGGGTCTCGGCCGGCAGCGTGTCGGACACCTGGATGTTGCTGGCGGTAGCTCCGCCCGAAGCGTTGGCGACCGCGATGCAATATTCGACGGTCGCGCCCGGAATGGCCTTCGGGTTGGTGGTGCCATTCACCGGATCGCTGACCACCCGGCTCGTCTTGGTGACGGTGAGGGCGGCGGCGAGCACGGTATAATCGTCGAACGCGAAGTCGATGCCGTCATAGGCGGTGTTGCCGTTGGCGGTATTGGCTTCGGCGAGGACGGTGTCGACCACGTTGGCGGTATTGGCGCCGCTGGTCGCGGTGATCGTCGCTCCGAGCGAGCCGGCGGCCGTCGCTTCCGACGCGGTGCCGGTCAGCTTGACCCCGGCGACGTCGCCGGTCGAGCGGCCGAGCGGCACGTTGGAGACGATGAACACCGTCTTCGACGAATCCGCGGCCAGCTGGTCGACATAATTGACCTGCGTGTCGGTAGCGGAGTCGAAGACGCCGTTATTGTTGGAGTCGACGTAGATCTTCACCGCGGTGACGTCGAAATCGTCGGTGCCGCCGTGGGTGGTGGTGCCGCCCGACAGCTGGGTCGCCGCGAGCGCCACGTCGATCGTCGCGTTCGAGCTGTTCGCCACCGAGAAGGTGGTGACGACGTTGGTCTCGCCGGGCGAGACGCTGGTCGTGGCCGAGCCGACCTCGGAGACCGTGAAGCTCACCTTCCGGTCGACGAGGAAGCTGTCGCTGGCGTTAACGGGGGTCTGGGCCACCGCACCCACATTGTAGGTGAGGGTGACGGTGTTGGTGATCGTCGTCCCCGACGTCGTCCCGGCCGCGAAGGCGGGGGACGCCGTGATCGACGCGGCAGCCAGCACGCTGGCGGACGCTAGCAATCGCTGAGTCCTGGTCATGGCATCAATCCTTGTCTTCGTTCCGGGCGCCATATCCCCCCGCCGGCGCCCAATGCGGGGTCGAGGCTATTTGACGATGCCTCGGAAGCTGACCTTGCCGCCGCCTCCGGCCGGGATGGCCGGGAAGCTCCAGCGGACAGTGGTGACGTCGGCGGCGGTCGCGGGACGGCTTCCGCCGTTCGCGGTGGCGACCCGAAGCGCGGCGAGAGGACCCCAGGTCCGGCCGCCGTCGACCGAATAGACCGCGCCGGGGCTCACGGCCCCGGTGAAGGTCACCGCCGAGGGTATCGGATCGGTGATGACGAAGCCGGTCGCCGGCTGGGCGCCCTGGTTGCGGTAGCTCAGTTCGAAGACGAGCTTGTCGCCCGGAGTGACCAGCCGAGGTTCCTCGAGCATGGTCACCGGCTTGCCGTTCGGCCCCGGCTTCACCTTCTCGACGAAGGCGTGGCTGGCGAGAGTCACGTTGTCGGCGGCCAGAGCGGCGGCCGGCGCGGCGAGGGCGAACAGGGCAATCAGGCACTTCATCTCGAATTCCTTCCTCAGTCGATCTTGACCTGGAACTTGACGGTCTTGGTGGCGCCGGCGGCCATCGTGCCGAGGCCGACCGCGATGCCGGAGCCGGTGAAGCTGCCCGCGTCGGCGTCGGCCGCGTCGGTGAGCGGCGTTGCATCGAGGGTGATGCTTCCGGCCTTGTAGGTGGTGCCCGTGGGGATCGGGTCGGTTACGGCGACGTTGGCGAGGCTGCCGGTGCCGGTCACGGTGGCGGTCAGCGTATAGGTGATGATCGAGCCCGGGCCCTGGGTCGCGCCGCCGAACGGGTCGGCGACGGTCGCCGACTTGACGAAGGAAAGGCTCGCCTTGTGGACGGCGTACCAGCCTTCGTGCTGGCCCTTAGCGGTGGTCAGGCCGACGACGGCGTTGCCGCCGCCCTCGCCGGCGCCCGCGAAGGTGGTGCCGGGCGTCCCGGTGCCGGTCTTGGACGTGGCGGTGAGGTCGATCCGGCCGCGATTGCCGTCCGCCGCGGCGGGCGGGATGGTCGAGAGGACGAAGACGACGATCGAGCCGTCCGGCGCCAGCTGCGGATCGTTGGAGCCGGCAACGTAGGCGGTGTCGACGCCGGGATCGTAGCTGCCATTGCCGTTGGTATCGAGCACGATCGAGGTGACGCCGGGGTCGAAATCGTCGCCGGCGCCCTGGACGGTGGCCAAGGTGAAGGCCTCGTGGCCGTTGCCGGCGTTGGTGACGGTGAAGCTCAGCACCTGGTTGGTGGAGCCGGGGGAGGTGACGACGTCCGACGGGTCGCGCCAGGCGACGGTGACGTCGAGCAGCTCGTCGACCTTGATGGTGACGGTGTTCGAATCGACCGTGGCGGGGGTGCCGCTCGGCTGATCGTAGGTGGCATGCGCGACGTTGGTGATGTCCGTGCCCGCGGGCGTGCCGGCGGCCTGGGCGGCGCCGGCCAGGCCGAGCGCCGCGGCGCCGGCTGCTACAAGCATCGCTTTTCTTGCACGCGCCGGTGAACCGGCGCGCCGGAACTGATACTGCATTCCTTGCTCCCCACGAGCGTTGTTGGGGTGCTAATGCGGGGCAGGGCGCTAAGAATTGGTTAACGGCGTCTTTTCGAGTGAAGCTAACAGAGGGTTGCCAATGGGTGAGGGCTACTACGGATGAGACGGATCGATCCCGCGGAGGTCCGCCCCGCCGACGCGGCGCCGCCGCCCGCGCAAACGCCGCCGCCCGAAGTCGTCAGCACCGCGTTCCGCCGCGACCGGCTGCTCGCGGCGATGGTGCTGATCGCGGGCGCCGGGCTGATCCTCGCCATCCCCTTCGCTCTGCGGGAAGGCGCGGAATTCTTCCT
>JAXDPA010000004.1:0-22048 GCA_034668685.1 Sphingomonadales bacterium
TCGGACAATCCGTCGATCACCCGCGACGTGTCGGGCGAGGGCGTCCAGCAGGCGCTCCTCAAGCTGATGGAAGGCACCACCGCCTCCGTCCCGCCGCAGGGCGGACGCAAGCATCCGCAGCAGGAGTTCCTGCAGGTCGACACGACCAACATCCTGTTCATCTGCGGCGGCGCCTTCGCGGGCCTCGAGAAGATCATCGCCGACCGGCTGCAGGGCAAGTCGATCGGCTTCGGCGCCTATGTGGCGGCTCCGGAAGAGCGCCGCACCGGCGAGATCCTCCGCCAAGGCGAGCCGGATGACCTTTTGAAGTTCGGCCTCATCCCCGAGTTCGTCGGCCGCCTGCCGGTGATCGCGACGCTCGAGGACCTCGACGAGGCGGCCCTGGTCAAGATCCTCAAGGAGCCGAAGAACGCCCTCGTCAAACAGTATCAGAAGCTGTTCGACATGGAGGACGTGAAGCTCAGCTTCACCGAGGAGGCGCTGATCGCCGTCGCCAAGAAGGCGATCGAGCGCAAGACCGGCGCCCGCGGCCTGAGGTCGATCCTGGAGAACATCCTGCTCGATACCATGTTCGACCTGCCCTCGATGGACGGCGTCGACGAGGTGATGATCGACAAGGACGTGGTCGAAGGCCGCAAGGACCCGGTCCGGGTCTACGCCGAGAAGAAAGGCGAAAGCGCGGCCTGATCCTGCCGTCCTTCGAGACGGGCCTTCGCCAGGCTCAGTCCGTCCTCAGGATGCGCGGGGAGGAAAAGCCACCAATCGCTCATGTAGCCTCTAGGCCCCGCCCCAACCGCCCAGCCGAATCATGACGAGCAGGTTGAACAGCACGATCGTGGACATCGCCAGGCGGCTGGTTCGGAAGCCGAAGAGCGGGCGCCGGTTGGGGTCGCTATACGAAATGCCATTCTGCGCCTCATAGGCGCGCATGCGGCTGACGTGAGATAATATGGCCCTGCTGTCGACGATGGCCAGCACGAAGATGAAGCCGATGACCATGGTGGCCGCGGCCATCAACGCGACGGTCTCGAGCCGGTTCAGCCCGCTCGCTTGGAAGCTCGTATACAGCGCCGCCCCTTCGATTACCGACACCAGCTGGAAGCGGCCCCATTTCACCCCCCGGTGGTGGCGGACGAACTCGCCGTCCTGCTCGTAGACGGCCCGGAGATCCTCGTTGATCGGGGCCGCGGGCGGCCGTGACGGGGTAAGTGTTGTCGCTTTCATTTCATTCCCACCCAGTTTCGTCGGCAAACACGCTAACATGTTGGGTGCGCCACATCAGCCCGCTGTAGTCCGCCATCACGACGAAGAGGCCGATGAACCAAGCATAGGCCTAGGCGGCCGCCCAGCCGACGTCGATCCAGGCGAACGCGTCCGGCATGGCCGATGAGGCGCATCGGCACCAGCACGACAATGTTTCCGAGCAGGATTGTGAGCGCGCCTCTCCCGCCGACATGCCTTGCTCAATGAGCCCGGCGGTGAGCATCCAGCCGGGCACGGCGACGATCATCCCGATCCACAGCGCCGCATAATGCTACCAGGCCCAGCTTCGCTGCTCCGGCCCAGTTGGCGCCAGGTCCGGATTCCACAGCGAGTCCGATCGCGTTTCCCCCATCTGCGCTTTCCCCGCCCTTGCGCGGGAAGTCTTCCGCGGGATCGATCCGGCCGCAAGCCTTTACATCGCTCTTCGAAACAGTGACGAGCACTGCACATTGATGGCTTCGTTCGCGGCTCCCATATAGAAGGCACAAAAGGAGGGCCGTTCGAGGCCCCGAGCGGAGTTAGCGTGTGACCCAGTCGTTCCCCGTCCTTCCCCTGCGCGACATTGTCGTCTTCCCGCAGATGATCGTGCCTTTGTTCGTAGGGCGCGACAAATCGGTGGCGGCGCTGGAGAGCGCGATGGCGGCCGACAAGCAGATCTTCCTCGTTTCCCAGCTCGATCCGGCCGAGGACGATCCGGACCGCGACGCCCTGTACGACATGGGCGTGATCGCGACGGTGCTTCAGCTCCTGAAGCTGCCCGACGGCACGGTGCGTGTGCTGGTCGAGGGGCAGCAGCGCGCTTCGCTGACCGGCATGCGGTCGGAGGGCAAGCACCTGGTGGCGGATGTCGAGGCGGTCGAGATCGACGATCCGGAAGGGGCCGAGGTCGAGGCGCTGATGCGCTCGGTGATGGAGCAGTTCGAGAATTATTCGAAGCTCAACAAGAAGCTGCCGGCCGAGACCGCCGTCCAGCTTGCCCAGATCGAGGAGCCTTCGAAGCTCGGCGATTCGGTCGCGGCCAACATCAACATCAAGGTCTCGGACAAGCAGGCTTTGCTCGCCGAGCTCAATCCGGCGCGGCGGCTGGAGATGGTGTTCGCCTTCATGGAGGGCGAGCTCGGCGTGCTTCAGGTCGAGAAGCGCATCCGCTCCCGCGTCAAGCGCCAGATGGAGAAGACCCAGCGCGAATATTATCTGAACGAGCAATTGAAGGCGATCCAGCGCGAGCTCGGCAACGAGGGCGAGGAAGGCGAGGGGGACGAGCTCGCCGAACTCACCCGCAAGGTGGCCAAGACCAAGCTGTCGAAGGAGGCCCGGACGAAGGCCACATCGGAGCTCAAGAAGCTCAAGGCGATGGCCCCGATGTCCGCAGAGGCGACGGTCAGCCGCAACTATCTCGATGTCCTGCTCGGCCTGCCCTGGGGCAAGAAATCGAAGGTCAGGAAGGACATCGCCGACGCCCAGCGGATCCTCGACGAGGATCATTACGGGCTCGAGAAGGTCAAGGACCGGATCGTCGAATATCTCGCCGTCCAGGCGCGCACCAACAAGCTGAAGGGGCCGATCCTCTGCCTCGTCGGGCCGCCCGGCGTCGGCAAGACCTCGCTCGGCCGCTCGATCGCCAAGGCGACCGGCCGCGAGTTCGTCCGCCAGTCACTAGGCGGAGTGCGCGACGAAGCCGAAATCCGCGGCCACCGGCGCACCTATATCGGCTCGCTTCCGGGCAAGATCGTGTCGAACCTGAGGAAGGCGGGCACGTCCAACCCGCTCTTCCTGCTCGACGAGATCGACAAGCTCGGCCAGGATTTCCGCGGCGATCCGGCCTCGGCGCTGCTCGAGGTCCTGGACCCTGAGCAGAATTCGAAGTTCCAGGATCATTATCTCGAGATCGACTACGACCTCTCCGACGTCATGTTCGTCACCACGGCGAACACGATGGACATGCCGCAGCCCCTGCTCGACCGAATGGAGATCATCCGGCTCGAAGGCTATACCGAGGATGAGAAGGTCGAGATCGCGATCCGCCACCTCATCCCCAAGCAGATCGAGAGCCACGGACTGAAGGACGGCGAGCTCGTCTTCACCGAGCAAGGCCTGCGCACCCTGATCCGCCACTATACGCGCGAGGCGGGAGTCAGGACGCTCGAGCGCGAGATCGCCAAGGTCGCGCGCAAGGCGCTGCGCCAGATCCTCGAAGGCAAGACCGAGAAGATCGCGCTTACGCCGGACAATGTCGGCGACTTTTCAGGCGTGCGCCGCTTCCGCCACGGCATGGGCGAGGAAGAGGACCAGATCGGCGCCGTCACCGGCCTCGCCTGGACCGAGGTGGGCGGCGAGCTGCTGACCATCGAATCGGTGACCGTCCCCGGCAAGGGGCAGATCAAGACGACCGGCAAATTGGGCGAGGTGATGCAGGAGTCGGTCCAGGCCGCCTTCTCCTTCGTCCGGGCGCGCAGCCCGAGCTACGGAGTCAAGCCCAGCATCTTCGGGCGCAAGGACATCCACGTCCACCTGCCCGAGGGCGCCGTGCCGAAGGACGGCCCGTCGGCCGGCGTCGGCATGGTGACGGCGATCATCTCCACCCTGACCGGAATCCCGGTGCGCCGCGACGTCGCGATGACCGGCGAGGTCACTTTGCGCGGCCGGGTGTTGCCGATCGGCGGACTCAAGGAGAAATTGCTCGCGGCGCTTCGCGGCGGCATCAAGACGGTGCTGATCCCGGCCGAGAACGAGAAGGATCTGGCCGAGATTCCCGCCACGATCCGCGAAGGCCTCGCCATCATCCCGGTCAGCCATGTCGACGAAGTGCTGACCCACGCGCTCGCCACGCCGGTCGCGCCGATCGAATGGAGCGAGGCCGAGGAGCTCGCCACGACTCCCGCGCCCGAGCTCGCAGCGGCGCCCGACGAGGTTTCGATCCGCCACTAGCTTGTTGCGGTGCAATAACGAGATCGGTCCAAAGCCGGGTCAAATTCGCTTGGGAAAGCCGCGCTTTCCTTTTGACTCCGCTCCGGCACCTGACTTTAGATGGGCGCGGGCGCGAGCCGCGACTCAGGGGCCAGGACAGGGGTTCGGGTGAGATGAACAAGCAGGAGCTAATCGGCACCGTCGCCGAGACGACCGGCCTCAACCGGGGCGACGCATCGCGGGCGGTCGAGGGCGTGTTCGACGCGATCACCAGCGCCCTGAAGCGCGGCGACGAGGTACGGCTGGTCGGCTTCGGGACCTTCTCTTGCTCGAAGCGAAAGGCGTCGACGGGTCGCAATCCCCGGACGGGCGAGCCGATGCAGATCAAGGAATCGACCCAGCCCAAGTTCAAGGCGGGCAAGGTCCTCAAGGATTCGGTCGCGCGCTGAAGGCGTCGTCCGGCGCTGGACAGCAAGCGGCGCTTTTCATAAGGAGCCGCCTCTCCGACGGCGTGGGCGCGTAGCTCAGTGGTAGAGCACACCCTTCACACGGGTGGGGTCGTAGGTTCAATCCCTACCGCGCCCACCACGCCGGTCGCACGTCGCTGCGGACCCAGGAGGCAGGGCGATGGCTAACGAGACGGTTCGCAAGCTCAGGGAATGGGGGCTCGGCCTTCCCGGTGCCCACTCGAAATCGCCCTGGGAAGGGCATGACGACCTCGCCGTCAACGACAAGACGTTCGCCTATCTCGGCACCGACGATGCGTTCACTTTGTCGGTGAAGCTGCCTTACACCAGCGAGGTCGCCCTCGAGCTCCCTTTTGCCAAGCCGACCGCCTACGGACTCGGCAAATGGGGCTGGGTGAGCTTCTCGCCGGCAGAGGGCGAGGTTCCGCCGCTCGAGCAACTGAAGGACTGGGTCGAGGAAAGCTACCGCGCCCAGGCGCCTCGGCGGCTAGTGAGGGAACTCGATTCACGTAGCTAGGTTGGCGACCCGTTCAGGCCCATCGCCTCCGCCACGATCTCATAGGAGCGCATCCGCGCCGCATGGTCCCAGATCTGGCTGGTGATCATCAGCTCGTCGGCGCCCGTACGCTCGATGAACGCCGCAATATCGCGGCGCACCGTCTCCGAGGAGCCGATCGCCGAGCAGGTGAGAACCTGGTCGAGGATCGCCCGGTGGGCCGGCGGGAGCATGTCGGCGAAGCGCGGAACGGGGGACGGCAGCTTGCCCGGCCGCCCGGTCCGCAGGTTGACGAAGGCCTGCTGGACCGAGGTGGCGAGCAGATCGGCCTCCGCGTCGCTCGCCGCGGCGAAGGCGTTGAAGCCGAGCATGACGTAGGGCCGCTCGAGCTGCGCCGAAGGCTGGAAACGCTGGCGATAGAGCGCGACGGCCTCGTCCATCTGCGCCGGAGCGAAGTGCGAGGCGAAGGCGTAGGGCAGTCCGAGCATCGCCGCCAGCTGCGCTCCGAACAGGCTCGAGCCGAGGATCCAGACCGGGACGGAAAGGCCTTCCCCCGGAATGGCGCGGACCCGCGGCGCCTCCTCCGGCGGCTGGAAATAGGCCATCAGCTCGACCACGTCCCGCGGGAACTGGTTCTCGTCGGAGGCGAGGTTGCGGCGCAGTGCGTAGGCGGCGGCGCGGTCGGTGCCCGGCGCCCGGCCAAGGCCGAGATCGACCCGGCCGGGGAACAGCGATTCGAGAGTCCCGAACTGTTCGGCCACGACGAGCGGTGCGTGGTTGGGAAGCATGATTCCGCCGGCGCCGATTCGGATGGTCGAGGTGCCGGCGCCGACGAAGGCGAGGGCGACGGCGGTCGCCGCGCTGGCAATGCCCGGCATCGAGTGATGCTCGGCCATCCAGAAGCGCTTGTAGCCGAGCCGCTCGCCGAGGCGGGCGAGGTCGAGCGAGTTGCGCAGCGCCCGGCCCGGGTCGCTTCCTTCCGCGACGGGCGCGAGGTCGAGGATCGAGAGGGGGATCATGCCTGCCAAGATGGGGATCGTCCGCCACCCTTGCCAGCGCCGGCAAGCGCGTTAGCGTGGGCGCGATGCGCATTTCCTCGGCTTCCGATTTCCGCGAGGCGGCGCGGCGGCGGCTGCCGCGCTTCCTGTTCGACTATATCGACGGCGCCGCCTACGCCGAGCGGACGGCGCGCCGGAACGTCGAGGACCTCGCCGAGATCGCGCTCCGGCAGCGGGTCCTCGTCGACGTCTCCGAGATCGACCTCTCGACCACCCTGTTCGGCGCCCGCCAAAACCTGCCCGTCATGCTCGGACCGGTGGGCCTCAGCGGCCTCTACGCCCGCCGCGGCGAGGCGCAGGCGGCGCGCGCGGCCTCGGCGAAAGGCGTGCCGGTCTGCCTCTCGAGCCTGTCGGTGTGCGGGCTCCGTGAAGTCGCGGCGGCCTCGGTGCTGCCGGTCTGGTTCCAGCTCTACATCATCAAGGACCGCGGCTACATGGCCGAGCTGCTCGCGCTCGCCGGCGAGCTCGGCTGCGCAGGCCTGATGTTCACCGTCGACCTGCCGATGCCCGGCGCCCGCTACCGCGACCTCCATTCGGGCCTGTCCGGCCCGCGCGCGCGCTGGCGGCGCCTGGGACAGGCGCTGGCCCACCCGCGCTGGGCCTGGGACGTCGGCCTGCTGGGCCGTCCCCACGGCCTCGGCAATTTCGCACCCGTGCTTGGGAAGAGGAGCGGGCTCGAAGATTATGTCGGCTGGATCGGGCGCAATTTCGACGCCTCGATCACCTGGCGGGACATCGACTGGATCCGCGGGCACTGGAGCGGTCCGCTGGTCATCAAGGGCATCCTCGATCCGGACGACGCCCGCCGGGCGGTCGAAGTCGCCGCCGACGGAATCGTCGTCTCCAACCACGGCGGTCGCCAGCTCGACGGCGTCCTCTCGACCGCCCGCGCCTTGCCGCCGATCGCCGAGGCGGTGCGCGGCAAAACGACCCTGCTGGTCGACGGCGGCGTCCGCTCCGGCCTCGACGTCCTCAGGATGCTCGCCCTCGGAGCCGACGGCGTCCTGCTCGGCCGCGCCTGGGCCTATGCGCTGGCGGCGGCCGGCGGGGCCGGGGTGACGCGCCTCCTCGAGATATTCGAGGCCGAGCTCCGCATCGGCATGGCGCTGACCGGCGTCACCCGCGTCGAGGCGGTGGGGCGCGACATCCTCGCCTGAGGCGGCTGAAGGAACTCGCGCACGGCCTTGCCGACCGCCTCGCCCGCCCTGAGGTACGGCATGTGCGGCCCGTCCTTGATGACAATCAACCGCCCCCGCGTTTCGCGGGCCAGTCGCTGTCCGTCGGCCAGTGGCACGATCCTGTCTTTCTCGCCCCAGATCACCAGGGCGGGCGCGCGCAGCTGCCGGATGCGCTCAGCCAAAGGCGGCGAAACCGGAAATTGACGGTGCGAGCGCATCATCGCGCGCAGCGTTTCGGTGCTGTTCGCGACCCGCGCCAGCTCGGCCCATCGGCAGCCGAGGCGCTTGCACGCGAGGGCGTTGATGCTCCACGGGCCGCCGCCGAACGCGTGCCAGGCGAGGGCGCGGCCAATGCCCAGCGGCAGCTGGATGATGCCCTCGGCCGCGCTCGGCTGCACGTAGGTCGCGGCGTCGATGAACACGATCCGCCGGACCCGATCCGGGTGATCGAGCGCGAACTGCGCCGCCACCGCGCCGCCATAGGAATGCCCGACCAGATCCACTTGCGCCACGCCGAGCCGGTCCAGCATCTCGGCCAGCGCGTCCGAATAGCCTTTCAGGCCATACCAGGGCCCGGCGGCCGGAATGCGCTCCGAATGCCCGTAGCCGAGGAGATCGGGCAGGATGAGCGACCGTCCGCGCAGCTGCGTCCCTGCCCACGGCTGAAAGGTCTCGGCGCCGGCGACGGCGAAGCCGTGGATCAGCAGGATGGGGGCTCCGGTCGGGTCTCCAGCCGGATCGCCGACGCTCAGGACATGCCATTGGTGCCCGGCGACGGCGACCATCCGGCCTTTCGCGCCCTCGGCGGGCGGCCGGGTTTCCTCGCGCGCGATCTCGACATTGGCCTGGATGACCACGGCGGCGCAAAAGATGACCAGCACCAGCACGAGGCCTGCCAGGATCTTCATCAGCACGCGCATTCCAGTCTCCCCTGATACGACCAATTATCCATACGATGTATATAAAACTTGAGGCGGTCAAGGGGAGGGGAGGCGGATGCCGGGGCAACCCCGGCTGCGTGCCGGGTTGATGTTCGCGGAAACCATCCATACACCGTATGGGAATGGCGGATCCGACCTCCCTCGGCAGCTTCGAACAGATCGTGCTGGCGGCCATCTTGTCGCTCGGGAACGAAGCCTATGGAGTGACCATCCACGCCCGGGTGGAGGAGCTCTCCCGGCCGAAGAAGGTGGTGCTCGGCGCCGTCTACGCGACTCTCGACCGGCTCGCCGACAAGGGGCTCGTGCGATCCTGGATGTCGGGGCCGCGCCCTGAACGCGGCGGACGGGCCCGCCGCTATTTCGCGCTAGAGCCGGCGGGCGAGCGGGCGCTGCGCGACGCGGCAGAGACGGCTCGCCGGATGTGCACCGTCGTCGAGCAGTCCTGGGGCCTCCCTTCCCGGCAGCCGGCGAAGAGTTGATGGCCTCCTCGCCGCCGTCCTTCCTCGTGGCCGCGATGCACCGGATTCTGCCGCCCGCATCGCGGGAGGCGGTGCTGGGAGACCTGTGGGAAGGCTACCGCACGCCCGCGCACTTCCTCTCGCAGGGGCTCACCGTCCTTCCGTTCCTGATCCTGGCGCAGGTCCGGCGGCGCTCGAGCTGGCCGGTGCTTGGGCTGCAGGCCTTTGTCCTGTTCGCCTGCCTGCGCGGCTTCGTCCCGCTCGAAACGCATCCTCCGATGTGGCTGCGGGCGGCGCTGCCGACGGCGTTCGCCTTTCTCGCGCTCGCCTGGCACGACGCCTATCGCGCGGTGCAGCCGGTGCTCGCCGCCCGCCGGGTCTGGAGCGAGGCCGCCTCGGTCCTGTTGGCGATTGCCTTTTACGAGCTTGTCGTCGCGGCGTTGGGGGGCATCGGCGTCCTGCGCCATGATTGGTTGCTCCGCCCGGTGGAGCTCCTCTTCGCCGCCTGCTCCCTGCCGGTGCTTTCCGTGCTGAGGGCGGGGTCGGGGCTGCTGGCCGCACCGTCCCCCGCCGCCAGGGTCCTGACGGAGCGATCCGGCCGTGACGCGGGCGACTATGCGCATTTCCGCCGCGCCGTAGGACGCCGGAACCGGCTCGAGATCGCGGCGATGGCGGCGACGCTTCTGCTCGCCGGTCTCATTGTCGCGAGGGCGCCCGGCGCTTTTCCGGCCAGGGTCTGGCTGACGCTGGCCGGGTTCCTCGGGCTCAGCCTCTACCTGCTCCTCAACGGTGCCGCTCCGGCGCTGCGGGACGGCGGCGATTCGGACGCAATCCGCCGGGCGTTCCGCGCCGAGATGCTTCGTCAGCACCGCCTTCGGTGCCGGTTGGTCTGGTGGTGGTTCGCGCCGCTCTTCATGGGCCTCTCGAGTCGATTCATCCTCCCAGGACCCGCGCCGACCGTCTCGCAGGCCATGGCCGGGCTGGTTCTGATGATCGGGCTCGCCGCCTGCATCGACGCGCTCAACCGCGAGCGTGCCGATCTCGTCAGGGCCCGACTGGAGAGACTCGGGGCCGGCTAGCGGACGATGTGCGGCCTCAGGAAATCGGCCACGGCGCTGTCGGACGGCGAGGCGTAGCCGTCGGCCGTCTCCGAATCGCTGCTGAAGCTCCACAACATCGGGCACTCGGCATCGGTCGCTTCGAGCGTGGTCGTGGCCACAGTCTCGCCGGTCTTCGCCTCCCGGAGAGACAGTTCGTAGGTCGCGGTATGCCAGCGGACCTTGTTCTGGCTGGCGCTGCCGTTGTTCTGATATTTGTCGCAGACCTTGACCTCGCGGGCGGCCGTGCGCCTCGCGCAGGCGACGAGATCGATCGCCCTCAGCGCATCGTGGTCGGAGGCGAATGGCACCGTCCAGTCGGCGGGCAGCGAGCTCGAACTGTCGGTCAGATCGTCCTTGTAGGTCGCGAAATAGAGCGCCTTGTGCGCTTTGGCGGCCGGATCGTAGGCCGTCGCCGCCGAGACCGAGGCGCCCGAGCACACGCCCTTGAAATTGTCCGGAAACAGCATGTTCGCCGGCACCGCCGGAGCGCCGCTCCCGCCCTTGGCGTCGCTCCCCACGCCATTGCCGCCGCCTTTCCCGCAGGAAGCCAGCACGAACGCCGCCGCCGCCAATCCTGTGATCGCCCTATATGCCCTCGCCACGTCCGGACCCCCCTTTCCGCAGCCGATCGCCTATCCAATGCGGCACCGGCGCCATTGTCAATGGACGCGGCTGGATCCGCCCCCCCTGCGGCTGGCGTGGCGGCAGGGGCGGGATGCGGCGCGGGTTCCGCCCGGCCGCGCCTGCCGCTAGGGCGGCGCTCATGCTTCAGGCGAGGGACTCCGAGCGCCGGCTCTGGCTGGGCGAGATGCGCGCGACGGGGGCGCTCGCCTGGCCCTTGATCCTCACCAATCTCAGCCAATCCCTCATTCAGTCGACCGACGTCCTCCTGCTCGGCTGGGCGGGGCCGCTCGTGCTCGCCTCGGCGACGCTCGGGATCAACCTCTATTACGCCTGCTTCATCTTCGGGATCGGCCTCGTCCTCTCGGCCTCGCCGATGATCGCGAGGGAGCTCGGCGCGCGCCGCCACAGCGTCCGCGACGTCAGGCGCACGGTGAGGCAGGCGATGTGGTCGGCGCTCGTCCTGGTCCTGCCGGTCTGGGCCGTGCTCTGGCAGACGCGGCCGATCCTGCTCGCGATGGGGCAGGAGCCTGCGCTCGCCGAGGGCGCCGAGCGCTTCGTCCATGCTCTGATGTGGGGGATGCTTCCCGCCTTGTGGTACCTCGTCCTGCGATCGTTCGTGGCGGCGCTGGAGAAACCGGCCTGGTCGCTTCTCGTCGGCCTCGCCGCGGTGGCGCTCAATGCCGTCCTCAATTACTCGCTGATCTTCGGGAAGCTCGGCCTGCCGGCCCTCGGCCTTCGCGGTGCCGGAATCGGCAGCAGCTGCGCGAACAGCTTCATGTTCCTGGCGATGGCGGCGGTGGTGACCCTCCACCCGCGCTTCCGGCGCTACCGGCTGTTCGGCCGCTTCTGGGTGGCGGATGGGGAGCGCTTCAAGGCGGTCTGGAAGCTCGGGCTGCCGATCGCGGTGACCCTGGCATTGGAGATCACCATCTTCAATGCGGCGGTGTTCCTGATGGGGCTGATCGGGCCGGAGTCGCTGGCGGCGCACGCGGTCGCGCTGCAGATCGCGGCCTTCACCTTCATGGTTCCGCTCGGCCTCAGCCAGGCGGTGACGGTGCGGGTCGGGCTCGCTTTCGGGCGCCGCGACCGCGACGCCATCGCCCGCGCCGGCTGGACCGCCTTCGCGATGGGGACCTCTTTCATGGCGATGATGGCGGCGGTCATGCTCGCCATTCCGCACGCCCTCGTCGGCCTGTTTCTCGATCCGGCCGAGCCGGCGAACCGGCCGGTCATCGCGCTCGCCGTCTCCTTCCTGTTCCTCGCGGCCTTGTTCCAGGTGTTCGACGGCGCCCAGTCGGTGGCGGCGGGGATGCTTCGCGGGCTTCACGACACCAAGATGCCGATGGCGTTCGCGGCGATCGGCTATTGGGGCGTCGGCCTTGCGACCGCGGTGGGCCTCGCCTTCGGCCTCGGCTGGAAGGGAGTCGGGATCTGGACGGGCCTCGCCACCGGCCTCGCCGTGGTCGCGGCGCTGATGCTCGGCCGCTGGCTCCGGCGCGAGCGGCTGGGCCTTCTGGACTGGTGACTTCGCCTTGACGCCAGCCGGGGCCCGCCCCTATGTGCGCCGACCTTCAGGCGCTCAGTGGCGATCGTAGCTCAGCTGGTTAGAGCATCGGTTTGTGGTACCGAGGGTCGGGGGTTCAAGTCCCCTCGATCGCCCCAGCGCCCCCCAAGTCCAGGACCCCTGCATGCACTCCCCGTGGGATTATCCCGATTTCGACGATCACGAGATCGTCCACTTCGTCACGGACCGCGCCACCGGCCTCAGGGCCGTGATCTGCGTCCATTCGACCCATTTGGGCCCCGGCGCCGGCGGCGTTCGCTTCTGGCATTATGCCGAGAGCGGCGAGGCGCTGCGCGACGCCCTTCGCCTGTCGCGGGGCATGAGCTTCAAGAACGCGATGGCGGGTCTGCCACTGGGCGGCGGCAAGGCCGTGATCCTCGCGGACGAAGCTCGCACCAAGACTCCCGAGCTGCTCGCCGCCTACGGCCGCGCGGTCGAGCGGCTCGGCGGCGCCTATGTGACGGCCGAGGACGTCGGGGTGACGGTGCCCGACCTGGTCGAGGTCTCGAAGCAGACCCGGTTCGTCTCCGGCCTCCCGGTCGCCGACGGCGCGGTCGGCGGCGATCCGGGGCCGCACACCAGCTACGGCGTCTTCCTCGGGGTCCGCGCCGCGGCCAGGCGCAAGCTCGGCAAGGAGAGCCTCGCCGGCCTCCACCTCGCGGTCCAGGGCGCGGGCAGCGTCGCCGGCGGCCTCGCCCGCCTCGCGGCGAAGGACGGCGCGAGGATCAGCATCGCCGACATCGACTCCGCTCGGGCGCAGCGGCTCGCCGACGAAGTGGGCGGAACGGTGGTGGCACCGAACGACATCCTGACGCTCGAGGCGGACATCTTCAGCCCGAACGCGCTGGGCGCGATCCTGACCGAGGAGAGCATAGCGGCGCTCCGCGTTCCGGTGGTCGCCGGCGGCGCCAACAACCAGCTCGCCACGCCGGCGGACGGCGATTGTATCCACGATCGCGGGATTCTCTACGCGCCCGACTACGTGATCAACGCCGGCGGCATTATCAACGTCTCGACCGAATATCTGAAGGACGGCGACCAGGAGACGGTGCGCGGCCGGATCGAGCAGATCCCGAGCCGGCTCGAGACGATCTGGGACGAGAGCGATTCCACCGGCCGCAATCCCGCCGCCGTCGCCGACGCCATGGCCTATAAGTTGATCGGGCGGGGGTGACGTGGGCGGGGGTGACGTGCTTCGATACGGCATTTCGCCAAGCTCAATGCCTACTCGGCATGAGCGGGATGGAATGAACCGCTCATCCTGAGTAGCGGCTGAGCGAAGTCGAAGCCGCGTATCGAAGGACCGGCTCAGCCCCTCCTCAGGATGAGCGCTAGAGCGGCGGGTCCAGCTTCGCTTTCTCCCGCCCCAGCCGGTGCTCGCGGTAGACAGTGTAGAGGCCGCTGGCGACGATGATCGCGGCGCCCGCCGCGGTGGTCGCGGCCGGTCGGTCGGCGAAGAACAGCCAACCGAGCAGGACCGCCCAGAGCAACTGGACATAGTCGAACGGCACCACCGCCGAGACCGGCGCGCAGCGCAGCGATGCCGTCATCAGCAGCTGGCCGAGGCCTCCGAACAGCCCAAGCGCGACGAGGATCAGCCAGGTTCGAAGGTCATGCGCCTGCCCGTAGAACGGCATCAGCAACCCCAGCCCGAGCAGCGACAGCACGGTGAACCACAGGACGATGGTCTGGGTGCCTTCGGTGCGGCCGATCTGCCGAAGCGTGATGGTGACGGCGCCGACTCCGAGCGCCGCCGTCACCGCGAGGGCAAGGCCGATGGCGGGGAAATGCTCGCCGTGCGGCTGCATGACGACGATCACCCCCACGAAGCCGACCGCCACCGCGCTCCAGCGGAGACGGCCGACCGCTTCCTTCAGCACCGTCGCCGACAGGATCACCGCGAACAACGGCGCCGCGAAGGCGATGGTGGTCGCCTCGGCGAGCGGCAGGTAGGCAAGCGCGCTGAACGTCAGCATCATCGTGGTGAGGCCGAGGATGGCGCGCGAGACGTGGGCGAGCGGGCGCCGGGTCCGCCACGCGCCCCGGTTGCCGCTGCGCCAGATCCAGAGGAGCAACGGGATAAGGCCGAAGGCGAAGCGATAGAAGCCGAGCTCGATCGTGCTCGCACCCGCGGCGTAGCCGAGCTTGATCGCCGCGCCCATGCAGCCGAAGCAGCTCGCCGCCGCGATCCTCAGCGCGATTCCGAGCAGGCGGTTCTGGCGCGGATGACCGGGGGACATGACTTGCCCCAAGGCCGCCCGCCCGCAAAAGGCAAGGCCCGGCGGCGTGCTCAGCCGAAGGCGGGCGTGATGCTCGCGATGACGTAGGTCGTCCCTCCTCCGGCCAGCGGCACCTCGACGGCCGTGCCGGAGAACGCCACGATCGATTGCCCCGGCGGCGCGGAAAAGCTGAACGGCGTCTGGGACCAAGCGTTGTTCATCGTTCCGAACGGGCCGAACACTTGCCCGCCCCGCGTGGTGACGGTGAGCTGCAGGACGCACTGCCAGCCGAACCAGATTCCGGTGTAACCCGAAATTTCGATCACCGAGTCACCGTCCGCGATGCTGACGGTGGTCGGCTGGCCGCCGTTTCCGCCGTGCTGCGGCAGCACGTAGCGGAGCGGGTTGCTGCAGCCCGTATAGCTTCCGGTGTTCGTCGTCTGCAGGCCGTCAAGCACTTCGCCGGAACGGACGACCAGCTGGGTGATGGGCGGGTTACCGGCGGCGCCGACGATCGGCGAATCGTCGAACGTCGAGGGCGACGTCCCCTGGACCAGCTGATGAAGGATCATCTGCTGGGCCTGCTCGAACTGGAAATTGCCCGAATTCAGCCGCCACTGCTGTGCGACGCTGTAGCTCCCTCCCGTATATTCGGCGTAGGCGTGTTGCGCGTCCTGGTACGGGCACGGATCGCCGTTGCCGGCGGATTCGAACTTCGCGCCGTAAGCGAGGAGGTCTTGCGAGACGCCCGCCGCCGTGAATTCCCCCGGAGAGGTGAAGCCGGAATAGAGCTGAAGGGCGACGAAATCGAAGGCCGCGTTGATCGTCGGGGCGTCCAGGGTCCCGACCGAAGCGGGTGACAGCGTCAGATAATAGGGCCTGCCTTCGGCGTTGAAGGCGGCGCGGATCGCCGTGAACACCAGGGCGAACTGCTCTGACGTACCATTGCCGGCAAGGGGGTATTCCCAGTCCACGTCGAAGCCGTCGAGGTCGTAATATTTCAGATAGGCCATGACGTTGTTCGCATAATCAGTGGCATTCTGCTGCCACTTCGAGCTGTCCGAGGAGAAAATCTGGGTGAGCTCGTCGGACCCATAGCCGAGGCAAACCAGCAACTTGATGTTCGGGTTGGTATTGCGGGCGTCCTGGATCAGCCAGTCCATATAATCCTGGTTCGGCGTGCCGTCATGATGGGCGTCCTGCTGGAGCTGGATCGTGTAGGTGGATCCGTCGCCGGAGGGGATGGTGGTGGCGCTGGTGGGCACCGTGTTGACCCAGCAGATGCTCAACATGTCGGTGTAGTTGTACACACCGTATTCGATTAGAGACTGGTAGCAGCTGTTCGGCGATTTGTAGCTAGTGCCAGACGGCTCGTCCTCGAGCAGAAAGATCCACGCGTTGACGCTCTTCCCGACAGCGTTCATCATCTTTCCTTCCCCACTTAGGCTCCGTCCCGTACAGTACCGCGAAAATCTTCACGGGGCGGCGATCAATTGTGCAGTGGAGGCGTCACGACTTGCTATGTCAATGCCGAGCACGGCCGTTCATTATCCGTTTTGGTGCTATCGTCTTCCCGAGACTGGCGGAGGAGATGCTCGTCCCACTCGCGCTGATGTCCGCAGCGGGACAAAGGGCGCTACCGGCATTTGCTGAGCTTTAAGGCGGCGCGCGGCTCGGCTAGACAGCGACCGTCCATGCACGCTTTCGCGAATCCCGCCCGCTTTCTGAGGCTCGCCCGTCCTCTGACCCCCTGGCTGGGCTGGGGCGGAGCAGTGCTGACCCTGGCCGCGCTCGCCATCGGCCTGTTCGTCGCGCCCCGCGACTATCTCCAGGGCGAAAGCGTCAGGATCATGTACGTGCACGTGCCGGCGGCGTGGCTCGCCATGGCGGGTTGGGCCGGCCTCGCGGTCGCCGGCCTGATGCAGATCGTCTGGCGGCACCCGCTCGCCGGGATCGCCGGGCGCGCGATCGCCGTGCCGGGCGCGGTGTTCACCGCCATCTGTCTGGCCACGGGCTCCCTCTGGGGGCGGCCGACCTGGGGCACGTGGTGGCAGTGGGACGGACGAATGACGTCCATGCTCGTCCTCCTCTTCCTGTACTTCGGCTACATCGCGCTCGCGGACGCGGAACGCGAGCGGGACGGGGAAGGACGGCTCGCCGCCATCTTCGCCCTGGTCGGTGCAATCAACCTCCCGGTGATTCACTTCTCGGTCACCTGGTGGAACTCGCTCCACCAGGGGCAGTCGATCGGGCTTAGCGGTTCGTCGATCGACGCTTCGATGCTGTGGCCCCTGTTCGGGTCGGCGCTCGGCTTCACCGCTCTGTTCTGCGCCGCCGTCCTCATGCGGATGCGGGCGGCGCTCGCGCGGCAGAAAGTCGAGGCGCGGTTGAAGCGGATGGCGGCGTGAACCCCTGGCCGTTCGTCGCCGCCGCCTACGCGGCCGCCCTGCTCGGGACGGCGGGGCTGCTGCTATGGAGCTATGCCGCCATGCGCGGGGCCGAACGGGCGGCCGAGGCGCTGGGGAGCGATCGGTGAAGCCCAAGAGCCAGCGGCTGACCCTGCTCCTCCTCGCGGCGGCCGCCGTGCTGGGCGCGGTACTGCTCGCCATGTCGGCGCTGAAGGACCAGGCCGCCTACTTCTACGCGCCCGGCGACCTCGCCCGGCAGGGGACGCTCCCGACCGGCGCGGTCCGGATCGGCGGAATGGTCCAGAAGGGCTCGATCCGCCGCGCGCCCGACGGGGTAACCATCGAGTTCGTGGTGACCGACGAAACTCCGAACCGTCTGCGAGTCCGCTACCGGGGGATCGTGCCGGACCTGTTCAAGGAGGGGAGCGGAGTCGTCGCCGAGGGACGGTTCGCGCCCGGTGGGCTGTTCGTCGCCGACGAGATTCTCGCCAAGCACGACGAGAATTACCGTCCGCCCGAGCTGGTCGGAGCCAAAGGCGAGCACAAGAGCGAGAGCCTCAGATGATCGCCGAAGCCGGCCTCGCCGCTTTGTGGATCGCCGCCGCCTTGTCGCTGCTCCAGCTGTTCTTCGGAGCGATGGCGTTGACGGGAACACCAATCCTCCCTGTGAGCGAAGCTCATGGGGAGGGGGACCGCCCGAAGGGTGGTGGAGGGGCGAATTCCGCCGTCGGCCCCTCCACCGCCTTCGGCGGTCCTCCTCCCCACGGCTTCGACGCAGGGAGGACGAGTTCTTCCTACGCCCGCGCCGTCCGGCCGGTCGCGGTGGCTCAGGCCGTCCTCGCCGGCCTTTCCTTCCTGATCCTCATCCAGCTCTTCCTGCGTACCGATCTGTCGGTCGAGCTGGTCGCCTCGAACAGCCATTCCCTGAAGCCCTGGCTCTACAAGTTCGCTGGTGCGTGGGGGAATCACGAAGGCTCGATGCTGCTCTGGGTAACCGTGCTCGCCCTCGCCGGAGCGGCGGTCGCCTTGTTCGAACGCAGCCTCGAGGAGCGGACGCTGCTCGCGACGCTGGCGGCGCAGGCCGCAATCGGGCTCGGTTTCTATGCTTTCCTTCTTTTCGCCTCGAACCCGTTCCGGCGCCTATTTCCGGTGCCTGTCGAGGGCAATGGGCTCAACCCGTTGCTCCAGGACCCGGGCCTGGCCTTCCATCCGCCGACCCTCTATTTCGGCTATGTCGGGGTCTCGATCGCTTTCTCCTTCGCGGTCGGCGCCCTCGTCACCCGCAACGTCGGCCCCGCTTTCGCCCGGGCGATGCGGCCGTGGGTGCTGACGGCGTGGATCTTCCTCACCCTCGGAATCACCGCCGGTTCCTACTGGGCCTATTACGAGCTCGGCTGGGGCGGCTGGTGGTTCTGGGACCCGGTCGAGAACGCCTCGCTGATGCCGTGGCTCGCGACCACCGCCCTGCTGCACTCGGCGACGGTGCTGGCGACCCGCGATTCGCTGCGCGCCTGGACGGTGATGCTGGCCGTCGTCGCCTTCTCGATGTCGATGGTCGGGACCTTTCTGGTCCGCTCGGGCATCCTCACCAGCGTCCACGCCTTCGCCATCGATCCGCGGCGCGGCGCCTTCATCCTCGCCTTGCTCGCTCTGTATATCGGCGGGGCGCTGACCCTGTTCGCGGTGCGCGTCGGCACGGTGAAGGAGGGCTCGACCTTCGAGCCGGTCAGCCGCGAAGGCGCGCTGGTCCTCAACAACCTCCTGCTCACCGTCATCCTCGGCCTGGTGCTGATCGGTACCCTCTACCCGCTGGCGACCGAGGCGATGGGGGTGAAGGTCTCGGTCGGCGCCCCCTATTTCAACCTCGTCACCGGGCCGCTGGCCCTCCTCCTGGTCGTGGCGATGGCGGCGGGGCCGCTGATGCGCTGGCGGCGCGACCGGCTGAGGGCGGTGGCGGGGCGGATCGCTCTGCCGATCCTCCTCACCGCGCTGGCGCTGCTTGCGCTGGTGCTGCTGGCGCCGGGCCTTCCTATCTTCCCTTTCCTCGGACTGATGCTCGCGCTGGGCGTCGGCGCGGCGAGCCTCGCGCCGCTGTGGAAGCGCAACCTGCGCCGAACGCCGCTCTTCACCTACGGGATGGTCATCTCGCATCTCGGAATCGCGGTGAGCCTTGCCGGAATGGCCTCGAACGCGGCCTTCACGCGGGAGACCTTGGTCGCGGCCCGGCCCGGCGAGAGCGTGCGGGTCGGCCCCTACAGCCTGCGCTTCGCCGGCGTCGAGCCGGTGGCGGGGCCCAACTGGACCGCGGTCGAGGCGACGCTGGTCGCCTCGCGCGGCGGCGGCAGCTTCGTCCTGAAGCCCGAGGCTCGGGCGTTCAGCGCGCCTCCGACCGAGACCAGCGAAGCGGCGATCGCCACGCGCCTCGACGGCCAGCTCTATACCGTGATCGGCAAGCCCGATGCCGAGGGCCGCTGGCAGCTGCGCCTGTGGTGGAAGCCGTTCGTCACCCTGATCTGGGCCGGCGGCGCGATGGTCGCGATCGGCGGTTTCCTCGCCCTCGTCGGCCGGGTGCGGCGGGAACGACGGACTCGCCTCCGGCACGAGGAAGCCAAAGCATGAGGCGGCCGCTCCTCTGGGCGCCGCTCGCGCTGTTCCTCCTCATCGTCGGCCTGGTGGTCTGGGGCCTTCGGCGCCCGGACGACACCACCATCCCTTCGCAGATGATCGGCAAGCCGATGCCCGATTTCGTGCTGCAGCCGGCGGTGGCGAGCCATCCCGGCCTGTCGCTCGCCGATCTGCGCTCGGGCCGGCCTCACCTGATCAACGTTTTCGCCAGCTGGTGCATTCCCTGCCGGACCGAGGCCGGCCAGCTCGCCGAGCTGAAGGCGCGCGGCGTGCCGATCGTCGGGATCGCGGTCCGTGACAAGAGCGAGGACGTCGCCCGGTTCCTCGGCGAATATGGCGACCCGTTCGAGCGGATCGGCTCCGACCCGCGCAGCCAGGTCCAGTTCGACCTCGGCTCGTCGGGCGTGCCCGAGACTTTCGTCGTCGACGGCCGGGGCGTGATCCGGCTCCAGCATATCGGCGAGATCCGGCCGGAGGAGGTGGACAGCGTCTACCGGGCCTGGGAGCAGGCGAAGTGATGCCGTCATTGCGAGGCGCGAAGCGACGCGGCAATCCAGCGGGCCTCCGAATCCTCGCTGGATTGCTTCGCTTCGCTCGCAATGACGGGATAGGCCTTCTTTTCCTGCTCGCCGCCGCTCCCGTCTTCGCCCAGTCGGCCCTGCCGCCGTCGCCTTACGCCTACACCCAGCTCGAGGACCCGAAGCAGGAGGCCGAGGCGAAGGCGCTGATGGAGAGCCTGCGCTGCCTCGTCTGCCAGGGCCAGTCGATCGCCGACAGCGACGCCGACATGGCCGGGGACATGCGCGCTCTGGTCCGCCAGCGGATCAAGGCCGGGGAGAAGCCGGAGGCGATCCGCCGCTGGCTGATCGAGCGCTACGGCGACTGGGTGAGCTACAAGCCGCCGGTCGAGCCGCTGACCTGGCCCTTGTGGGCGGCTCCCTTGCTGCTGCTCGGCCTCGGCCTGGTGCTGGCTCGCGGGCGATTCCGGCGGAGGCGGCGCTGATGGGGTGGATCGTCATGCTGCTGCTCGCCGCTTCGGTGTTCGTCGCCGTCTGGCGTTTCGGCCGGCTCGATAAGGCGGGGCTGCAGATCCTCGGCGCGGCGCTGCTGCTCGCCGTCGCCGGCTACGCCTGGCAGGGTCAGCCCGGCCTCCCCGGCAGCCCCAAGCGCGCCGTCGAGCAGAAGACGGTGCCGGAAAGCGCCTTTGCCTCGATGCGCCGCAACATGCTCGGCCGGTTCGACTCGGCCGACCAATGGCTGACCATGGCCGAATCCTATTCGCGCGACGGCGATACGCGAGGCGCCGCCGACATCATCCGCGCCGGGCTCAAGGCGCATCCCGACAACGCCGCCCTCTGGGTCGGCTACGGCAACGCCCTGGTCATCCACGCCGGCGGGCTGATGACCCCGGCCGCGCAGCTCGCCTTCGACCGCGCCGCGAAGCTCGCGCCCGACCATCCGGGGCCCAAATTCTTCTACGGACTGTCGCTCGCGCAGAGCGGGCGCCTGGCCGACGCCGAGAAGGTCTGGCGCGACCTGCTCGCCACCGCCCCGCCCGACGCCCAATGGCGCGCCCAGGTCGAGCAGCAGCTCCAGCTCCTCGAGCAGGCTCGGGCGGCGGGGCAGGGGCAGTAAGCGCTTCAGGAGGGGGCGTCGCTGCAATAGTCGTCATGCCGGACGTGATCCGGCATCCACCTTCATGTTTGGCCGCCCAAAGAAGGTGGACCCCGGATCAAGTCCGGGGTGACGAGTTTTCGGCTGTCCGCCCTTAATGATCCACCCCGCGGCCGGTCCTGTCCTGGAGTGCGTCGATTTTCTTCGAAGCCTCGGCCTTGGAGAGGCCGTCGTCGAACGGCTCGCCCGCCTCCTCGCTCAGAGTCTTGAGGTAGGAGGCCTGGGCGCCGGTCATCGATTCGTCGCCGGTGATCCAGTCGTCCGGGTCCTTCTCGGCATTGCCCGCCGGGTTCGCCTTCACGTCGTCGGTCACGTCTCGTCTCCATCGATGGCTCGCGCCATCAACGGGCGTGTTCCGTCTTCGTTCCTTTCGTTCAGGCCGGGTCGAAGGCGAGGTCGAGGGCTTCGGCGACCGCCTGGTGGCGGATCTTGCCGCCCGAGACGTTGAGGCCCGCGGCGAGATGCGGGTCGGCCTTCATCGCCGCCTCCGCGCCCTCGCTGGCGATGCGCAGGACGAAGGGGAGGGTGGCGTTGTTGAGCGCAAACGCGGAGGTGCGCGCCACCGCGCCCGGCATGTTGGCGACGCAATAATGGATGACCCCGTCCACCTCGTAGACCGGATTCTCGTGGGTCGTGGCGTGCGAGGTCTCGAAGCAGCCGCCCTGGTCGATGGCGATGTCGACCAGCACTGAGCCGCGCTTCATCGTCTTGAGCATGTCGCGCGTGACCAGCTTCGGCGCGGCCGCGCCGGGGACGAGCACGGCGCCGATCACCAGCTCGGCCTCGCAGATCATCTGGCGAACCGTCGAGCGGTTGGAGAAGCGGGTCTTGGCGCGGCCTTCGAAGTGGTTGGCGAGCCGCTCCAGCGTCGCCGGGTCTTGGTCGAGGATCGTCACGTCGGCGCCCATGCCCACTGCCATTTGCGCCGCGTTGAAGCCGACCACTCCGCCTCCGATCACCAGCACGCGGCCCGGGAGCACGCCCGGCACGCCGCCAAGCAGCACGCCGCGCCCGCCGCCCGCCTTCTGCAACGCGGTGGCACCGACCTGGATCGACAGGCGGCCGG
>JAXDPA010000005.1:0-11528 GCA_034668685.1 Sphingomonadales bacterium
AATAAAACGGCATACAAAAATTCCATTAGTTAAACGAGAACTAAACGGCGGAATTGCCCAACAACACCCGCAAGCGCGAATCGCCGGCCGACGCCGACGAGCACAAGGGCGAGGACGGCAAGTTCGACAAATATTTCAGCGCCGAGCCCGGCCAGGGCGACTGATCGCGCCTTCCTGCGCGAGGTCGGTCCAAAAGGGTAGCTTTTCCGGACCTTTTGGGGTATAAGGCCCCATCGAAGCGGTTGCGAAAGCGCAAACCGCAGACATGGTCTTGAAGAAGAATAGCCGCACATCGTCGATGGGCAAGCGTCACTTGGGGGGCGGATGCGAACCGGCGCGTTGCGCGGCTTTTTCCACGAGGAAGGTTGAATAGATGGCAGCGAAGGCGTTGAGCTTCGACGTTGGCGATTATGTCGTTTACCCCAAGCACGGCGTAGGCCGGGTGATCGAGCTCCAGAGCACCGACATCGCCGGCATGCAGCTGGAGCTGTACGTGCTCCGGTTCGAGAAGGAAAAGATGACCCTGCGCGTTCCGACCAACAAGGCGGAAAGCGTCGGCATGCGCAAGCTCTCCTCGGACAAGACGATGCAGGAGGCGCTCGCCACGCTGAGGGGCAAGCCGAAGGTGAAGCGCACCATGTGGTCGCGCCGCGCGCAGGAATATGAGGCGAAGATCAACTCGGGCGACCTCGTGTCGATCGCCGAGGTGACCCGCGACCTGTTCCGCGCCGACGACCAGCCCGAGCAGAGCTATTCGGAGCGGCAGATCTTCGAGGCCGCCTCGAGCCGCCTCGCCCGCGAGCTCGCCGCGATGGAGCAGGTCGACGAGCCGACCGCCCTGGTGAAGATCCTCGAGATCCTCAACAAGGCCGCCGCGATCTACAACAAGGAGAAAGCGGCGGCGGTCTGACCCGCGGCTCTTTCCGACGAAACACGGCGGCTCCCGCGCGGCGCGGGGGCCGCCTTTTTTCATGCTTGCGGCACTGCGGGCACCGGTGTATTAGTTTCACAATACAGTTGGGGAGATGGACGATGCGCGCAGCTTTGGCTTTGATACCGGCGATGATGCTCGGGGCCTGCAACCATGCCCAGGGCGGAACCCACGACGGCGATCATCGCAAGATCAGCCAGAGCTTCCCGGTCGGCGCCTTCACCAAGGTCGCGCTCGGCGGCTCGGCCGACGTCGTCGTCACCGTCGGCGGCCCCCCGTCGGTCCGGGCCGAGGGCGACGCCGAGCGGATCGGCCGGATGGACATCCGCGTGGACGGCGACCGGCTGATGATCGGCAGCAAGCGCCACGGCTGGCACTGGAACGACGGGGGCGGGCGCGTGACCGTCTACGTCACAATGCCCTCGCTCGCCGCCGCGGAGATCGGCGGATCGGGCGACATGAAGATCGACAAGGTGCAGGGCGGCAGCTTCGCCGCCTCGATCGGCGGATCGGGCGACATGCAGATCGCCAGCCTGCAGACGGGCGAGGCCAGCGCGTCGATTGCCGGCTCCGGCAGCATCACCGCCGGCGGCAAGGCCCAGCACGCGTCGCTCTCGATCGCCGGTTCCGGCGACCTCGACCTCGGCAACCTGGAAGTTCGCACGGCGACCGTCTCGATGGTCGGCTCCGGCAACGCGGCGATCAAGGCGGTGGAAAGCGCCGACGTCAATATCATGGGGTCGGGCAACGTCACGGTGACCGGCGGCGGCAAGTGCCAGGTCAGCAAAATGGGCTCGGGCAGCGCCAATTGCGGCTGAGCGGCACCGGCGCTTAGGCGCTGTTAACCATCGCGCGCCCATGGTCGCGGCGATGAACCGGATCGTGCCCGCCCTCGCCTTCTGCCTCCTCGCCGCGCCGGCCGCGGCGGCGGAGCGCACCTACGCGGTCACGGACTTCGACCGGATCCAGGTCGACGGGCCGTACGAGGTGGCGCTGACCACCGGCCGCTCGTCCTCGGCGCGCGCCAGCGGCTCCCAGCAGGCGCTCGACGCGGTGACGGTGGAGGTCGAGAGCGGGACTTTGCGCGTCCACGCCAACCGCTCGGCCGGGGGCGGCTATCCGGGCCAGACGCCCGGCACCGCCAAGATCTTCCTCGCCACCCGCGACCTGCGTTCCGCGGTCGTGCGCGGCTCCGGCAGCCTCGCCATCGACCGCGCGCGCGGCCTTCGGGTCGACCTCTCGCTCGCCGGAAACGGAAGGCTGTCGGTGGCCGCGGTGGAAGCGGACAACCTCAACCTCGGCCTGCTCGGCGCCGGCCGGATCAGCCTCGCCGGCACCGCCAAGCAGATGCGGGCGACGATCCAGGGCAATGGCGACCTCGACGCCGCCAATCTCAAGGTCGACGACGCCCAGCTCGCCACCGACACGTCGGGGAGCATCGCCTTCCAGGCCACCCGGACGGCGAAGGTGAAGGCGCTGGGCGCCGGCGAGGTGACCGTCACCGGCCCCGCCGCCTGCACCGTCGAGGCGACCGGCTCCGGCCCGGTCCATTGCGGCCGCGGCCGCTAGATCAACATCAGCGCGGAAAGCTTCGCCACCAGATCGGGCGGCAGCAGCACGACGCCGTCACCTTCATCCTTCAGATCCGCCGGCGCGTCGGCCGGGGCGAGGTAGCGCCAGCCCTGGTGGGCGCGGCGCGGCACGGCGCGCACCGGCACCAGCTCGGGCGCGAGGCGGATGATCGTCCGCCGGTCCTCCCGCTCGGCGAAACCGAGGATGGTCTGGCGCGCGGCGAGGCGGTGCTTGACGATCCAGTAGACCGAGCCGCCGACCAGCTCCTCCGCGCGCTTCGGCCGGAAGCGGGTGACGAGCGGCACGACGCCCTCGCTGAGCCGCGCCTGCTGGCGGCGCGCCAGCGTCTCCAGGCTCGCGCAACCCACCGCGACCTTTGAGATGTTGAGGCTGGCCATGTCCGTGCTTTGCCGGACTAACCCGGCGGGATCAACGGCCTAGCCGTGAAGGCCCCAGAGGGTGGCAAGGCCGAGGAAGGAGAAGAAACCCATCACGTCCGTGGCCATCGTCACGAACACCGCCGACGAAACGGCGGGATCGATGTTCGCCTTGTCCAGCGTCACCGGAATGAGGATTCCGGACAGGCCGGCGATGAGGTTGTTGATCAGCATCGCCAGCGCGATGACGAGGCCGAGATCGGCCATCCCGTAGCGCAGCCAGACGCCGGTGCCGATCAGCGCGCCGAGCGCCAGGCCGTTGGCCGCCGCGATGCGCAGCTCGCGGAAGATCATCCGGCGTGTGTTGGAGCTGGTAAGCTGGTTGGTGGCCAGCGCGCGGACCGTCACCGCCATCGTCTGGGTGCCGGCATTGCCGCCCATGCCCGCGACGATCGGCATCAGCACTGCGAGGACGACAAGCCGCGAAATCTCGCCCTGGAACAGGCTGACGACGCTGGCCGCGACGATCGCGGTGCCGAGGTTCACGACCAGCCAGGTGAGGCGGCGGCGCACCGTCTCCCAGATCGGCTCGTTGATGTCGCCTTCGCCGGCGCCCGACAGGAGCAGGACGTCTTCGGACGCTTCCTCCTGGATGATGTGGACGATGTCGTCGACCGTGATCATTCCGACCAGCCGGCCGGCGCCGTCGACCACCGCCGCCGAGATCAAAGCGTATTTCTGGAAGCGCAGAGCCACTTCCTCCTGGTCCATGTCGACCGGGATCAGGGTCTGCTCGCGCTTCATGATGTCGGCCACGGCCATGGTCCGCCGGGCGCGAAGCACCCAGGACAGCATGCAGGTGCCGATCGGGCGATGCTGCGGGTCGACGACGAAGATTTCCCAGAAATCGGTGGTGAGGTCGTCGCCGGCGCGCAGGTAATCGATCACCCGCCCGACCGTCCAATGCTCGGGCACCGCGATCAGCTCGCGCTGCATCAGCCGGCCGGCCGATTCCTCCGGATAAGCGAGCGCCTCCTCGATCGCGGCGCGATCGTCGGGGTCGAGCTCGCGAAGGACGGCGCGCTGCTCCTCCTCCTCGAGGTCCTCGATCATGGCGACGGCGTCGTCCGTCTCCATCTCGCCGGCGATGTCGGCGACCTGACGCGGATCGAGCGCGTCGATCAGCTCCTCGCGGACATGCTCGTTCATCTCGGCGAGCACGTCGCCGTCGAGAAGGCCGGCGAGCGCCGCCGCAAGCGCTCGGCGATCGTCCGAATCGAGCAGCTCGAAGAGGTCCGCGACGTCGGCTGGGTGGAGCGGCTCGACCATCGCCTGGGCGGCCGCGGAATCGCCCGCCTCGACCCGCTCGATCACCTCGCGGACGAACTCCGGCTTCAGCCGGTCATCCTCGTCCAGCCGGGTCTCGGGAGGGGCGGACACGGCGAGGCCGGGCGCTTCGGGATCGCTCTCGCTCATCGCCCTCTCCTGCCGGATGTGTGCTGCCGCACGCTTCCTAGGCCGGGCGCTTCCGCCTGTCGAGTTGCGAAGGCCGGCATCGGGGGTCTAAGGCGTGCTCGCACCAGGAGACCCGCATGACCGACGAACTCAATACCCTCGTCCTCACCCTCGACACTGGCGACGGGGAGGGGAAAGACGTGGTCATCCGCCTTCGGCCGGACCTCGCGCCCGGCCATGTCGAACGCATCAGGGAGCTGGCCCAGGAGGGCTTCTACGACGGGGTCGTGTTCCACCGTGTGATCCCGGGCTTCATGGCCCAGGGCGGCGACCCGACCGGAACCGGAATGAGCGGATCGAGCAAGCCCAATTTGAAGGCCGAATTCTCCAGCGCGCCGCACGTTCGCGGGGTCGCGTCGATGGCGCGCTCGCAGAATCCCCACAGCGCCAACAGCCAGTTCTTCATCTGCTTCGACGACGCCCGCTTCCTCGACGGCCAGTATACCGTCTGGGGCGAGGTCACCGAAGGAATGGAGCATGTCGACGCCCTCCCCAAGGGCGAGCCGCCGCGCCAGCCGGGACGGATCGTCAAGGCGAGCCTCAGGACATGAGGGCGTGACCACGCGCGGCGCCACTTTGATCACCGGCGCCTCGGCGGGGCTCGGCGCCGAGTTCGCGCGCCAGTGCAGGGCGCGCGGGGACACCCTGGTGCTGGTGGCGCGGCGCAAAGACCGGCTCGAGGCTCTCGCGGCCGAGCTCGGGCAAAGCCACGTCCTCGCCGCCGACCTCGGCGAGCCGGGCGCGGCCGCCAGGCTGTTCGACGACGTCGCGGCGCTCGGCGTCGAGGTCGAGATCCTGATCAACAATGCCGGCTTCGGACTTACCGGCCGCTTCGCGGAGCTGGACTTGGGCCGCCAGCTGGAGATGATCGGCCTCAACGTCCGCGCCCTCACCGAACTTTGCCATATCGCGCTGCCGCCGATGCTGGAGCGCGGCAAAGGCGGCATCCTCAACGTAGCCTCGACCGCCGCCTTCCAGGCCGGCCCCTATTCGGCCGTCTATTACGCCTCCAAGGCCTATGTCCTGTCGCTCAGCGAGGCCCTGCACGAGGAAGCGAAGGGCCGCGGCGTTCATGTCAGCGCGCTCTGCCCGGGGCCGACCGCGACCGAATTCTTCGAGGTGGCGGGAAGTCCGGACGGCAAGCTGGCGAAGCGGGCGACGGATCCCAAAGCGGTGGTAACCGCGGGCCTCGAAGGCCTGGCGAAGAACAAGGCGATCGTCATCCCCGGCGGCGCCAACCGCGCCGGCGCCTTCGCCAGCCGGCTCCTCCCCCGCTCGACCATGCGCCGCATCGTCGCCAAGCTGAAGGCTTAGTTGTCGATCCCGGAAATTCGCCCGTTCGGGCTGAGCCTGTCGAAGCCCTTCACCTCTTGCCCCTCAAAAGCAGGGCTTCGACAAGCTCAGCCCGAACGGCAGAGCGGCTCACGCGTTTGCGGCTAAGGCGACGGGAAGGTGGCGAACAGCCAGTCGTGGAAGATCTTGACCGGGCGGCGCTTCAGCGCCGAGCGGCGGCAGGCGAACCAATAGCTGTAGGGGCTCTCCACCCTGGCATCGAACAGCTGGACGAGCCGGTCGTCCTGCGATCCCTTGAGATGGCTTTCGAGCATGAAGGCGACTCCGAGGCCCTGGGCGGCCGCGTCGAGGATCAGCTGGCCCGAATCGAAATGATCGACCGCGGCGGGCTGCAGGTCCGGAAGCCCGACCGCCTCGCGCCAGTAATCGAACGTGCCCGGCATGTCGGTGTGGAGGAAGATGGTGGCGCGGGCGAGGTCGGCGGGGGTCTTGAGCCCGTTCGGCCCGTCGCGAAGGTCGCGCGAGGCGATGGCGATCGCGCAATTGCTGTCGATCCTCCGCGAATAGAATACGGGGTCGACCTCGGTGGTGATGGCGATCGCGGCATCGAGCCCCTCGTCGAGCCGGGCGAGGCGGTTCGCGCCGGTATCGATGTCGATGTGGAGGTCGGGATGGCGGGCGCGAAGCGTCGGCAGCGCCGGCATCAGCCGCTGCGAGGCGAAGAGCGAGGGCACGGCGAGCCGCAGCCGCATCACCTCGAGCGGCCCCGTCGCCCGCTCCATGGCCAAAGCGAGGGCGTCGACCGCCGGTCCGATCTCGGCCATCAGCCGCTCGCCGTCCGGGTTGAGATGGACCGACTGGTGGCGGCGGTCGAAGAGGGGATGGCCGATGAACCGCTCCAAGCCCTGGATCCGCCGGGTCAGCGCCGGCGACGACAGGGCCAGCGCCTCGGCCGCCGCCTTCAGGGAGCCGAGCCGGGCGACCTGAACGAACGCTTCGATCGCGGTAAGGGGCGGCAGTCGGCGCAGATCGGCCTCCTATTGTGCACTGCACATGCATCACATGGATGTAACGATACTCGGAATTGCTTGGACGTACAGATGCAGTACCTGCACTCGTAGCATAGTTCTTCGCACTTGCACAATAACCGGCCCGGGCCGAGAAAGGTCCCGCCTTTCAGGCATCCTCTCCTAACAGACTTGGGCCGGCCCTTCGGGACCGGCCCTTTTTTTCGACGCGATCCGGCCCCGAAGGCCGACTGATTTAAATCAGGCGACTTCTGATCCAGGCTGTGCTAAGGCTGATCCATCATCGGCAAACGCCCGCAGGCGTCGATGGCTGAGAGTAGATCGTCACACTCCCGCTTGCAAAGCCGGAGCCATGATATGAGCCTCTCCGATTCCTCCCCGCTCCAGCCCTTTTTGGACAAGCTGGTCTCACGCTCGAACCTCAATGACGCCGAGCAGCGCGCAATTCTGGCGCTGCCGGCGCGTCCCGATCAAATCCAGACCAACCGCGATTTCGTTCGCCAGGGCGAACGGGTCCATCATGCCTGTTTCGTCGTGGCCGGCCTGGTGGGCCGTTTCGGCCAGAATCGCGACGGAAGCCGCCAGATCACCGCCGTCCATATCCCGACGGACATGGTGGACCTTCATTCGGTCGTCGCGCCGGACGCCTGCTCGGCCTTGCAGGCGCTGTCCGTCACGACGATCCTCAGGGTGCCGCACGAAGCGTTGCGCGAGGCCGCTCGCCGCTACCCCGCCATCGCCGAGGCCTTCTGGCGCGAATGCGTGGTCGATGCCGCGGTTCTCGCGGAATGGGTGGTCAATGTCGGACGGCGCGACGCCAGGTCGCGGCTGGCCCATCTCATCTGCGAGATCGCCTGCCGCGAGGCGGGCGCCGGTGAGAATGTCGGATCCGAATTCCCGTTCCCGGCCAGCCAGACCCACCTTGCCGACATGACCGGGCTGACGTCGGTGCACGTCAACCGTTCGCTCCGGGTCCTCAGGAACGACAACGTCGTCGATGTCCGGTCCCGAATGGTCCGGATCCTCGACTGGAAGCGGCTGGTCGAGATCGGCGACTTCGACAGCGACTATCTGCGCCTCGCCAAGGTCGCCAACGACCCGGTCAGCGCTGCGGCCGCCGCCTAGCCGGATCGGGGACTGTGTTCACCCTCACGGCCTCGGCGAAGGTGAGGGTGAACAGCAGTCGGTGGGCCTCGTCCTCGACCTCGATGAACGAGGTCAGGTCGAGCCGGCCTTCGCGCAGGTCGCCGGCCATGACATCCCGGGCGGCCTCGACCGCGTTCCTTCGCGCCGCCGGCTCGTCGGGAAGATCGACTCCTTCTTCATCCTCGATGAAGCCGTGTCCGTTGCAGATGTGGAAATAGAAGCGGGGCATGAGTCGGCCGCGTTTAGGCTTCCGACTCGGCGGGACCATCACCTAGGTTAGTTTCGTCGAGCAGCTCATCGGCCCTACGGTCGTATTGGTCGGCGATTTGGACCAGCCGGGCGCAATCGATGTCCCTCGCCATTTTTTGCCCACGCCGTCCTCGGCCCGGACCCTCGGGGCTTCAAGCTTTGTTGTCCCTATCTGCCCCGCGCAGCGACGGAGACGAAACGACATGGCCGACGAGGAGAGGCAGCCGGCCCGGCTGCAGGTGGCGACGATGCGGCCCGAGGACAGCGGCCGCGGCCTCGCCCGCCTGCCGCGGCGGCTGATGAAGGAGCTCGGCCTCGCGGAGGGCGACGTCATCGAGATCGGCGGCAAGCGGGCAACTCCGGCACGCGCCGTCGGCCCCTATCCCGAGGACGAGGGGCTCGACATCATCCGCCTCGACGGCCTGCAGCGCGCCAATGCGGAGATCGGCTCGGGCGATTTCGTGACCGTGCGCAAGACCGAATCGAAGCCGGCGCAGCGGGTCGTCTTCGCTCCGGCCCAGAAGAATCTCCGACTGCACGGCTCCGCCCAGGCGCTGAAGCGCAGCTTCGGCCTGAAGCCGCTCACCGCCGGCGACGTCGTCGCCACCACCGGCCAGCAGCAGGTCCAGCGCGGCGACATCCCGCCCGAGCTGAGGCAATTGCTCCACGCCCCGGCCTACGCGCTGCAGGAGATCCGGCTCACCGTCCTGTCGACCGCGCCCAAGGGCATCGTCCATATCGACGCCAATACCGAGGTCGAGCTCCGGCCCGAATATAGCGAGGCGGCCGACCAGCGCCGCGCCGACGTCACCTACGACGACCTGGGCGGCATCGGCTCGACGATCGACCAGATCCGCGAGATGATCGAGCTGCCGCTTCGCTACCCGGAGATATTCGAGCGGCTCGGGGTCGATCCGCCCAAGGGCGTCCTGCTCTACGGCCCGCCGGGCACCGGCAAGACGCGCCTCGCCCGCGCAGTGGCCAACGAGAGCGACGCCAATTTCTTCCACATCGCCGGCCCCGAGATCATGGGCTCGGCCTATGGCGAGAGCGAGCGGCGGCTTCGCGACGTGTTCGAGCAGGCCGCCAAGGCCGCCCCTTCGATCATCTTCATCGACGAGATCGATTCGATCGCCCCCAAGCGCGGCCAGGTGCAGGGCGAGACCGAGAAGCGCCTCGTCGCCCAGCTGCTCACCTTGCTCGACGGGCTCGAGCCGCGGCAGAATCTGATCGTCATCGCCGCCACCAACCGGCCCGAGGCGATCGACGAGGCGCTTCGGCGGCCCGGCCGGTTCGACCGCGAGATCGTCATCGGAGTCCCCGACGAGCGCGGCCGGCGGGAGATCCTCGCCATCCACACCCGCGGCATGCCCTTGGACGGCGGAGTCAACCTGCCCGAGCTGGCGCGGCGCACCTACGGCTTCGTCGGCGCCGACCTCGCCGCCTTGGCGCGCGAGGCGGCGATCGAGGCGGTCCGGCGGATCATGCCGCAGATCAACCTCGGCGAAGGGACGATCCCGCCCGAGGTGCTCGACAATCTCGCCGTCCACGGCCCCGATTTCGACGAGGCGCTGAAGCGGGTGCAGCCCTCGGCGATGCGCGAGGTGATGGTCCAGGCGCCGACCATCGGCTGGGACGATGTCGGCGGGGTGGACGAGGCGCGGGAGCGGCTGCGCGAAGGGGTCGAGCTGCCGCTGAAGCATCCCGAGGCGTTCAAGCGCCTCGGCATCCGCCCCGCCAAGGGCTTCCTGCTGTTCGGCCCGCCCGGCACCGGCAAGACCCTTCTCGCCAAGGCGACGGCGCGCGAGGCGGAGGCCAATTTCATCGCCACCAAATCCTCGGACCTGCTCTCCAAATGGTATGGCGAGAGCGAGCAGCAGATCGCCCGCCTGTTCGCCCGCGCGCGCCAGGTGGCGCCGACCGTCATTTTCATCGACGAGCTCGACAGCCTCGTCCCGGCGCGCGGCGGCGGCCTCGGCGAGCCGCAGGTCACCGAGCGGGTGGTCAACGCCATCCTCGCCGAGCTGGACGGGCTCGAGGAACTGGGCTCGGTGGTGGTGATCGGAGCGACCAACCGGCCCAACCTCATCGACCCCGCCCTGCTCCGGCCCGGCCGCTTCGACGAATTGATCTACGTCGCGGTGCCCGACGAGGAGGGGCGGCGCCACATCCTCGGCATCCACACGGCGCGGATGCCGCTCGCCGGCGACGTCGACGTCGACGCGCTCGCCCGCCGAACCGAGCGGTTCACCGGCGCCGACCTCGAGGACCTCGTCCGCCGCGCCGGCCTGTTCGCGCTGCGCGGCTCGCTGGAGGCCAAGGACGTGACGATGGCCGATTTCGAGCGCGCGCTCGAAGAGACCCGCGCCTCGGTGACCGAGGACATGGAGCGCGACTATGAGGAGATGCGCAAGCGCCTCAAGCAGGACGCGATGAGCGCCGGGGGGATCGGCTTCATCGCCCCCGGAATGCTCACTCCGCGAGGCCCGAAGGGGTGACTCGGAACCACGTCCAGATCGCGATACCCGCCATCAGCGCCGCGATCGCGACGAAGGGCAGCGGCCTCCAAAGGCCGTAGAGGGCGACTCCGATCGCCGGAGCGGCGACGTAGGGGATGCCGTTCACGGAGCTGACCATTCCGGCGACGGCGTTCTGCTCGTCGAGCGTCACGGCGAGCGAGGCGCCGCTGGTGAAGCCGGGGCGGTAGAGGCCGAAGCCCATCGCGGCGAGGGCGAAGCCCAAGACGATGCCGTACATGGTCGTCGCGAGCCCGGTGGCGAGGGTTCCGGCGGCGGCGAGGGCGAGGCCCCAGAGGACGAGCTGGCGGGGCGTCAGGCCGAGGAAGGGGATGAGGCCCCATTGCGCGAGCAGGGTCGCGCCGGCCCCGGCCATCAGCACGATGGCGATATGCTGTTGCGCCTCGCCGAGCGGCACGCCGGAGCGGTCGATGACCAGGAAGCCGATCACCCCGAGCAGGGCGGCGTTGCCGTGGCCGCCAATGACTCCGACGATCGTCCAGGGCAGGACCCGCGGATCGCGCCAGCGCAGCGCGGCGCCCTCGTCGCGGGGCTCGGAGGCGCGGACGAACAGGCCGCCCATCGAAGGATATTCCGCCACATCGCCGCGCGCGGGCCCCTTCGGCGTGTCGTCGGGAAGGCGGGCGACGAGGGCGAGGAGGACGAGCGCGCCGATGCCGGCGAAGACGAACAAAGGCCCGGCGAGCCCCAGCGGCTCGAAGATGAACAGAGGCGCGATGGCCGGCCCGACGATCGTTCCGAGCCCGAAGGAGGAAGCGAGCGCGGCGAGGTAGCGCGTGCGTTCCGCGCCTTCGGTGCGCGCGGCGATATAGGCCTGGACGGCGGACGGGCTGGCCGAGCCCCAGCCGCCGTAGATCGCGCGCCCGACGATGAAGATCGC
>JAXDPA010000006.1:0-42508 GCA_034668685.1 Sphingomonadales bacterium
GGAACCGCACACCTGGTTGACGCCCCAGGCAGGCACCTCCTTCGGCACGCCCGCCGCCATCGCCGCCTGGCGGGCCGGGTTCTGGCCCTGCGCCGCGGTCAGCACCTGGCCGAGGATCACCTCGCCGACCTCCTCGGGGGCGACCCCGGCCTGCGCCAGCGCCGCCTCGATCGCCGCGCGCCCCAGCTCATGCGCCGGAACCCCGGCGAAAGCGCCCAGGAAGGCGCCGACGGGGGTGCGCTTGGCGGCGGCGATGACGACGTCGGTTGCGGCGGGCATGGGGAACTCCGGCAAAAGGAGAAGGTTGAGCGGCCCCTATCCGCTCAACCTCTCGAAAGCCAGTCCTCGAGCGGCTCCCACAGCGCCTCCCGGGCCCGTCCGCCCACCACCATGCCGACATGGCCGAGCGCGAGGTCGATCCGCTCCCCCGCCCCGGCAGCGCTCGCCGCCGGGACGATGCGGTCGACGGTCGAGACGATCTCGAGCGCCGGGCAGGGGAGGGCGGCGGGGTCGGCGGCCAGCCATTCGCCGCGGCCGGTGACGTCGCGGCCGAAGAGGTCCTCGAACAGCTCGCGGGCCGCGGCCTCGGGCAGAGGCGGGCCGTCATTGGCCCAATCCTCCAGGGTCACGAAGGCCCGCGCTTTCTCTCCCTCCATCGCCGCGAACGCCTCGAACTTGCCGATCGTGCGCGCCGGGTCGAGCGACCAGAAGGCCGCCTGCAAAACCTCCATCGGCAGCAGCCCCAGCCGCTCCGCGCCGGCCTTCGATCCCGCCCAGAGGCCGGCGAGCATCGCGCGCGATTCATCGGGGAAGCCGGCGAACCGCCATGGCGCGGCGATCGTGGCGACACGGGCGACGCCGCCGCCGGCCGCCGCGCCGAGCGCCATCGTCCCGCCGAGGCAGTATCCGACGAGAGCGGGTGCAGCGCTGGACATAGCCGCGATCAACGGCCTCAGCACCTGTTCGACATGGCCGGCCAGGGTCAGCGCGCGCCGCGCCGCGACGTCCCGGCCCCAGTCGACCAGCAGCGGCCGCACCCGTCCCCGCGCCGCCAGCCAGCGCAGCAGCGAACGC
Organism: Sphingomonadales bacterium; assembly: GCA_034668685.1. Lineage (GTDB taxonomy): Bacteria > Pseudomonadota > Alphaproteobacteria > Sphingomonadales > Sphingomonadaceae > Allosphingosinicella. The sequence goes on from JAXDPA010000006.1 coordinate 1,075, forward strand.
TCGCCGCCGAGGTCGAGGATCGAGGGCGGATTGATCAGCGACGGCACGAACACCGCCGGGACTCCGGTCCCGCCATAATCCCTCAGCGTCGCGCCCAGCCTCTCGGCGATCGCCGGTGGCGGCGGGGTCGGAGGAGCACGCGGCGCCTCCTGGTAGCCTCGCAATCCCTCCAGCGCGCGCCGCATCCGCGCTGGATCGCCCGCGGTTTCGCTGCGCAGCATATCGAGGAACAGGGGCAGCGGGCGAGGCCTCTGTTGCGGTGCGGCAAGCTTCGGTGCTAGGGCCGAATCCTCAGCGCGCGAGGACCCTCCCATGGCCGGTTCGGGATCGGACGACGACGTGGTCATCGTCAAGAAATACGCCAATCGCCGGCTCTACGACACCGAAAGCTCGTCCTACATCACGCTCGAGCGCCTCGCCGAGATGGTCCGCCAGAAGCGGCAGTTCAAAGTGGTCGACGCCAAGTCGGGCGACGACATCACCCGCCAGGTGCTGACCCAGATCATCATGGACGAGGAATCGCGCGGCGGCGCCGAGATGCTCCCGATCAATTTCCTGAGGCAGCTGATCGGCCTCTACGGCGACCGGATGCAGGGCCTCGTGCCGCAGTATCTCGAGGCCAGCATGGAGGCTCTGCAGCGCAACCAGGCGCAGCTTCGCGACGCCCTCGCCGGCGCCTTCGCCGGCGGCCCGTTCGCCGAGCTCGCGCGGCGCAACATGGAGATGTTCCAGGCCGCCGCCGGCGCCGCGAGCGGACCGGCGGGCGCCACGGCAAAACCGGGCGATCGCGAAGCCGAGATCGAGCGCCTCCGCGCCGAGCTCGCCGCGCTCCAGGCCAAGGTCGACAAGCTGGCGCGATAGCCGCCTCTTCCAATCGCGCGGCGCGGGTCCCACTTGCGCTCGGATGGACCTCTCCACCGCCCAGCTCCTGTGGGCCGCCGCCGGCGCCTTCCTCGCGCTCGCCGCTCTGGCCCTTTTGCTCGAGCATCGCCGCCGCCGGCGCCGCGACATCGACCGTCCCGGCCTGGTCGACTGGAACGCCGTCCAGCTCCTCGCCTTCGTCCTCGCCGTCCTAAGCGCCGCCCTCGCCTTCAAGGCCTAGGGCCATTGCCAACGCGCCGCCGCCGTTGCACCCTCGCCGCGCCATCTACGGGGAGGCGAAACCATGCGCGCGATCATCATCGTCATGCTGGCGGTCCAGGCGGCGATGCTGCTCGTCGTCGCCTTCACCATCCTCAAGGCGAAGCCGCGCCCCGGCCGCCCGCGGCCGATCTGGACAAGCCTCGCCTTCGCTCTGGTGATCACCGCCAGCGCTTCGTTCCAGATCGCCGACCGCCATCACGGCCAGGACGGCGCCGACCTCCTCCAATACGGTTCGGGGATCCTCTTCGGAATGGGTCTCACCTGCCTGCTCGTCCTCCTCCGCCAGCGTCTCGGCACCGACGCAGCTCCGTAAACCCTCTCCCGTCCCGGGAGAGGGACAGCCGGAGCGCACGCGACGGCAGGGTGAGGGCAGGCGCGTCCGCGCTCCGGAACACACGCGGAATCCACCCGTTATCTCCGCGACTTAACCATCCCCGCCGGAGACCCCGCATGACCCAGCGCGAACTGATCGAACCGCACAAGGGCGACAAACGCTACGTCCGCCGCGACGACAATGGCCGCTTCAAGGAAAGCGACGACGTCGGCCGCTCTCTCGCCGCCGACCGGCGCCAGCATTCCTCGACCAGGAAGCCGAAGAACCAGGGCGACAAGGGCGACTGAACTGGGGCGATCGAGCCGGCAAGGGGCCGGCGCGGCGAAACCGTTCGGGAGGCCCGACGGACTTTCCGGACCGGGCAGGCGTCAGCAGCCCAGGCTCGCTTTGTGCACGAGCGCGTGCAGACCGTCGATGTCCTCGCGGTCGACCAGCGCGTTGACTCGCGCCGTATAGCCGTCGACGATCGCCCCGAAGGCCGGGCCGCTCTTCAGCGAGGTGGAGATCTCGACGTAGCGGATGCGATAACGCTCGAAACGGCTCTGCCTCTGTTCCGGCGTGACGGCGGGCTCGAAACCTTCATAGCCTTGGGCGCTCAGGACGGAATAAGCGAAATAGCAGCGGGCGACCCGTTCCTGCTCGGCCTTGCCGAAGGCGGTGAAGGTCGAATCGCGCCGCGCCGCCGAGGGCGACGGCGCCGAAGGGCTCGTCGCGCGCGCTTGCCCGCCTCCGCCGCGAACCGGGTCGCACGAGCCGGTGTCCCAATAGCGCAGGCAGGAGACCCGGCCGCCGGCGATCTCCGCCTCGACCCAGCCCTCGCTGCCGTCGTTGAACGTATAATTGCCGCGCACGGTCGCGCCGCCGCCGGGAGTCCGGGCGACGACCTCGACGCCCGTCAGGCTGCCCGCATCGTAGCGGTTCATGATCCAATAGGTCGAATCTACGGCAATCGCCTCGGCGAGCAGCCGCGACTCGCTCACCCCGCCCCCGCCGCGCGCCGCGGCGGGCGTCGGAGTCGCGCGATGGTGCCGCGCCGGCGCCGCGAGCGCCGCGCCGGGAAGCAGGCACAGGAGAAGCCAGGCTGAAGCGGCTCTGTTCATCCACGCCCCCCAAGGCCGGCGTGCCCGGCGGCGGCGCAGCATAATCTCGTTTCGGCGTCGGGCAAGCCGGCCTCGGCGCCGCCGTCATCGAAGCCGCCGGCCGCGGCGCCCCGTCAGCGCCGCCGGCCGCCGATCGTCAGCGTGCGGTGCCGGCACATATCGAACGCCGGCATCGCCAGGTCCGGCTCGGTCGCCAGCCTTAGCCGGCACGCCCCCGGCGGGGCGATCAGGGTCAGCGTCGCCCGGCCGCCGGGGCGAAGCGTTCGGGCGAGCAGCTCGGTCGCGTGGCGCCCCGGATAGTCCGCCCCCTCGATCGTCACGCGCTGGCCGGTATTGTTGACGATCAGAAGCCGGTGCACTTTCCCGATCGGGTATTTCGAAGCCAGGTCCGGAAGCGCGATCGCGTGGCCGTAATTGACCTGCGCTTCCTCCTGCCGCTCCTGTTCCTCCGCAGTCGTCGGGACGGCCTCCGCCGCGGCCGGCGGAGGACCGACGGGCGCGGCCTGGGCGCCAAGGAGCAGGAAGGCGGCGACGATCATGTCGTCTCTTATCGTCCGTCCGCCGTCGCCGAAAAGGGGTTTCGAAGTCGAGCCGCGGCAAGCGACGAGACTGACCCTAGGGCCTGCTTTCCTGGCCGGGGGCCGATTGGCTCAGCGTCCGCTCGGCCATGTCGACGATCTCGGCCAGCGACAGTGTGAAGACTCCGCCTTTGTCCCGCCGCCACTGGTCGAGGCCTTCCTCGATGCCGGGAAAGGCCGTGGACTGGTCGGGCGCCAGGCGGATGAGGCTCGCGTCGAGCGTCTGGCGCGAGACCGGCAGATGCCCGATCACCCCGACGACGAAGGCCGGCCCCTGGAAATGCACGCCGATGACGGTGACGTGGTAGATCGGCCCGCTTTTCTTCGCCCAGCCGGGAGTCTCGATCTTCTGGATCCTGACCAGCGACCCGCTGTCCTGCGGGCGGGTTCGATACTCCCACACCTGCCCTTCGGCGTAGGCCGGCCGCTCGCTCGCAGCGGCGGCCGCGGCGAAGGCGGGAACCAGCGAGAGGGCGAGGAACGCGAGCATCTTCCCGATCATATGCGGATTCTCCGGACGCCGAGGGGTGCCAAGCGGCGGCGCCGCCGTCCAGCCCGCTCTTTCCTCCCGCGCGCCGAGGCGCTTATCCTGCGCGGCATGTCCCCCTATTTCCGCGCCTGGCTCGCCTGGCCGTCCTTCCTCATCGTGCTGTTCGCCGTCGCTGCGCCGCTCGGTCTCTGGCTGCGGCGGGAGGCGCCGGGCTTCGAGCCGCTGGCGGTCCTTCCCTGCCTCCTCGCCGCCTGGTGGGTGGGCCGAGGCGCGCGCTGCCCGCTGTGCGGGACCTCGGCCTTCCGCGCCGGCCGCTCGGTCTTCTCCCGGACCACCGCCTGGCCGCACCGACGCTGCGCCCGCTGCGACCACGATCTGACCGGGCCGGGCTGATCCGAAGGCGGCCGCGGCTTGGCGGCGATGCCGGCTTGCGCCATGATCGGAGCGATGAACCGCGCCGTCTCGCTCGCCTCCGTCGCGCTCGCCGCCGCGGCCGCCGCCGCCTGCGCGCCGCCGCCCGATCCGCCCTCGCCGGTGCGGGTGAGCGTGGCCCGCTTCTTCGCCGACGAGGATTATCCGGCCGAGGCGATCCGGCGCGACGAGCAGGGCATTGTCGAGTTCGAGCTCGACGTCGGCAAGGACGGCCGGGTCCGCCGCTGCACGGTCACCGCCTCGAGCGGCTCGCCCCTGCTCGATTCGACCACCTGCCGCCTCGTCACCCAGCGCGCCCGCTTCGAGCCGAGAACCGACGCGGACGGCCGCCCGATGCGGGCGCGCTACGTCAGCCGCCTGACGTGGCGCATTCCCGACCAGCCGGAGGGGTAGGGGGGCGGCGCGATGGGAGCGGTGGTTAGATACTTTCGAAGAAGCCGTCGTCGATCTCGATCTCTTCGCGGATCACGGGCCGTACAACAACGCCGAGACCCCGGTCCTTGAGCAGCAGGCAGAGCCCTTCGCCGTCGATCAGGTCGATCGCCGGCGCGCCGTCGCGGGTTGCCTCCTTCCGTGCCTCGGCCGTGAAGGTGCCGGTAGTGATTATCAGGCCCTTGTCGGCACGTCCCTGCATGGCGCCGCGAAAATCTCGAATGATTCCTGGACCGCAAGAGCCTTGATAGCGCTTGCACTGGAACAGCACCTGAAACGAAAGAAGATTGAGCCTGAGCACGCCGGTACCGTCGATCCCTCCATCGCCCGACTTGCCGGTGACCTCGACGCGGACAAATCCGCTCTCTCTCAATAGGCGCTGGGCGAGGCGCTCGAATGCGGCGGGTGAGATGGCCTTGAGCTTTTCAAGCAGCCTCTCGCTCCATGCCGCCTCGTCTTCCGCGGCAGCGGCCGTTTCATCCGAGCGGTCCGAAGAGGAAGCTTCGGCGCGTCGCGCAACGACCTTCGCGTGATGGTCCGCGCTCAGCTTCTTCACCTGCGCCTTGACTTGCGCCGGCGTCAGATCGGCAGCGTCACGGCCGAGGTCCGTGAGCACCCATATGCCCTTGCCGCCGCTGGCAAGAAGACCAGCGATCTTTAAGTGGCTCCTCGCCCACGACATGCGGTCCGGCGCGACCAGCGCGCCGCTCTTGGGGTAGGCGAGGTCCAATTGTGGCTGCGTCAGGCCCATCGTCTCGGTCAGTTTATCCTGGATCTCCTCGATGGACGCGGAGCCGCCGAGCTCCCGGATGGCCTGCAGCGTCGGCAGCATGAAATCGTCATATTTCGGGAGTGAAGTGACCATTTGCCTCTTTGCCCTTCGACTCGTGCTGCCCCGGTGCCGAGCTGGCGTACAGGATCGCCTTCCGAGGCAAGACCTCCGTCGCGAGGCCTTGACCAGTGGTCACCCGGAGCTACGACAGCCGCGAGCGGAGGGGAAGGGTGCCTGATTTTACCGATCCAAACGACATACTAGCCGATGAGATCGTTGCGGAGGCCATTCGACGTGGGGTCCTCTCAGTCGAAGGCCGTAACGTTAAGTACCGGCTTGCCGTCGAGAGATCCGAAGCTTGGGCTGACCCAGAGGAGTGGGTGAGGGCGTACGTCATCTCATACCTCGTCGTCCGGAAAGGGTATCCGTCCGAGCGCATGAAGCTTGAGGTCACCGTCCCTCGTCGCACTCCCGTGGACCGCGCTGACATTGTTGTGTACCGCGACGATGCGTGCACAACAATCTATTTAGTCGTTGAATGCAAAGCAGCCGGTCAACGCGATCGCGATCGAAATCAAGGTGTAGAACAAGCATTCGGGAACGCAACCGTTCTCGAAGCGCCGTTCGTACTTTACGATGAGGGAGACGAGAGCCGACTGTTCATCCGAGGCCAGGAGACAGGCTTTGCGCCGCTTGAACGGGTACAAAATCGTCGAGGAAATCGAACGAACGTCCCGGATCAGTACGGAAACGTTCCGGTTTTTTCTCTAATTGCCGGCACCAATGAAGATATCACTCCGCCGACAACTGCCGTCCTCGAAACTCGAATTCGGCGCGCTCACGCTCTGATCTGGGCTGGCGGTCGCCGTGATCCGCTTCACGCATTTGACGAATGGAGCAAACTGCTCTTTGCGAAAGTTGCTGACGAGCGTGGGACTGCGACAGGTAGGCCTCGCCAATTTCAGGTTGGAGCGCTCGAGACCTCTGCAGCAGTAGCCAGTCGAGTCCATCGTCTTTTTGGCCAAGCCAGGCAAACAGACCCGAGTATCTTTCCCGCCACGTCGTTTATAAATCTTCCAGACTCAAAAATTATGGAGGTCGTTCGTACACTTCAATCCGTTGCATTTACAAGAACTGACATTGACACGATAGGGCACGCCTTCGAGCGTTTCTTCGGATCAATCTTCCGCGGTGGCTTGGGACAGTACTTTACCATGCGGCAGCTGGCGCGCTTCGCTGTGGGCGTTTTGAATATCACGGCAGATGACTTTGTCTTGGACCCCACGGCCGGGAGCGGCGGATTTCTTCTAGAGGCTCTCCTCCAAGTCTGGCATCGCGTCGACCGCGAGTTTGCGGGGCAACCCTCTGAGTTAATAGCTCGAAGAAAAACGGATTTTGCGCTCCAGCACGTTTATGGAGTCGAGATACATGAAATTCTAGCGCGTATCTGTAAGATAAACCTTCTCTTGCACCATGATGGCCATACGAACATCGAGTCGGGAAGATCGATCTTGGACTCGCAGTTCGTCATCCCACGGGTTGCGCCCGATGGTGAAGGCTTTACGTGCATCGTAGGCAACCCTCCGTTCGGGACGGACATACGCGATGGCGACGAGGAGCAGCTCGGTGGGACGGCGTTCCGAAGTTTCCATCTTGCGACCGGGTTTAATAAGGTAGACTCCGAGCAACTTATCCTCGAGCGATGCGTGTCCTTGCTTCAGGGCGGGGGACGGCTCAGCCTAATTCTGCCGGATGGAACGCTCAACAACCAGAGTGTTCGCTCGAACGCGCCTCAGCTGCGAGCTTATCTCGCACGTCAAGGCCGGGTGATGGGAGTTGTCTCCTTGCCGGATCACGCTTTTCGTAAATCGGGAGCCCAGAATAAGACCTCGATATTATTCTTTCAGAAGTTCACAGCAGGCGAAAAGAGATTGTTTGATCGTGCTTTCGATCGATTGCGCGCTGCCGGGGTCGGAGCTGATGAGGCAATACCCCAGGCGCTTGAGAATACCGGCCAGGATTATCCTGTGTTTCTGGGCGAGGCGGAGCATGTCGGATATACCCCAAGCGGCATCCCATGCGAGGCAAATGACCTATACCGCTCCGATGGGGACAGCCAATTGACGGATGATCAAACAGGTACGATCCTCGGCGAATACCGTGATTTTCAGCGGCAGCCTCACCGGTACCAGGGCACGGCTCTACCGGACACGGCCGCGATGATGTTCTCTAAGCTCTGGCGCGCTCATCCGAGCCACCGTCTCGATCCAAAATATCATCTTTTCAAGCTTCGGGAGGCCGATGCGACGCCCGCGCATTGGGTACGTGCCCGCTTGGGCGATGTGCTTGCACGACGGGAAGAGCGCGTCGACTTCGCCGGTCGCGAGGACGAGCTGTTTACCGTTCTGACGGTGTCCCAAACAGGTGAGCTCAGGGCGAGGGAGGCGGGCAAGGGCAACAATCCACCCGAGTGGAGAGGGAGCTACTTCAACGACAGCCCTGGGGACTGGTATCGGGCATCCTTTGGAGACGTAGTATTTTCGTCCATTGACCTTTGGAAGGGATGCATAGCGGTGGTTCCCGAGGGGCTTGACGGTGCGTTAGTTACCACCGAGTTTCCAATCTACCAGGTGGTAGACAGCCGTCTCCTTCCACAGTTCTTGCAGATACTACTTCGTAGTAGGTTCTTCTTGCGTGCCTTTCGCGCAATCACGACCGGGCACAGTAACAGGAGGCGAACTCAACAGGCCGACTTCGAGGACCTCGAGATTGCCTTCCCGCCGAGTCCGGCGGAGCAGCTCGAAATAATCGAGCGTATCGCCGCTGCTCGGGAGCAAGTGCGGGATTGGGGTGGTGAACTGCGAGACGCTATGATGCACTTCAACGATCTGATCGACGGCCGGGGGGCGGAGGACCTGCCTCCCCTGGATCCTGAAGAAGTGGAATAGTCCGCTGCGCCGAACCGGCTTCTTGGCCTCCGCCGCCGATGCGCCGACGCTGCGCGCGGCGCCTTTGCAAACGGCCGCCGCGATAATCGCCCCTTTTCAGCACCTTACGAGATGTCTGAAAGTGGGCGGAGTCACCTTCGCGACCTTCCACCCGTCTAACCGGCCGAAAGTACTACTTTCGGACGATGGCTAGAGGCACGCCTCGAGATACGGCCCGTCGAAGCCGAACTGCTTGGCTTTCTCGAGCGTGTAGGGCCTGAGGCCCATGCTGCGGTACTCGCCGATGATCTTGCCGTCGGCGGTTTCGTCGAGATACTCGAACTTGAAGAGCTCCTGCGTCACGATGACGTCGCCCTCCATGCCGATCACCTCGGTGATGTTGGTGGTGCGGCGCGAGCCGTCGCGAAGGCGCTTGACCTGGACGATGAGGTCGACGGAATCGGCGATCTGGCGGCTGATCGCCTCCTTGGGCACCTTGATGTCCGACATCATCACCATGTTCTCCATACGCGCCAGGCACTCGCGCGGGGAGTTGGAGTGGAGCGTGGCCATCGAGCCGTCGTGGCCGGTGTTCATGGCGGCGAGCAGGTCGAAGCACTCGCTGCCGCGGATCTCGCCCAGGATGATCCGGTCGGGACGCATGCGCAAAGCGTTGATGACGAGGTCGCGGATGGTGATCGCGCCCTGGCCCTCGAGGTTGGGCGGCCGGGTCTCCAGAGGCAGCCAGTGCGGCTGCTGCAGGCGGAGCTCGGCCGCGTCCTCGATGGTGATGACGCGCTCGCCCGGGTCGATCAGCTTCGACAAGGCGTTGAGCATGGTCGTCTTACCGGAACCCGTGCCGCCCGAGATGATGACGTTGAAGCGGCTGGCGCCGGCGATCTTGAGGCAGGTCGCCATCTTCTCCGACATCGATCCGAAATTCTTCATCATGTCGATGGTGATCGGCTTCTCGGAGAATTTGCGGATCGAGATGGCGGTGCCGCGCAGGGAGAGCGGCGGCACGATGACGTTGACGCGGCTTCCGTCCTGGAGGCGGGCGTCGGCGAGCGGCGTGGTCTGGTCGACACGGCGGCCGACCTTGTTGACGATCCGCTGCGCGATCTGGAACAGATGCTCCTCGTCGCGGAACTGGATCTGGGCGATCTCGAGCTTGCCCTTGCGCTCGATGAAGGTCTGGTTCGGCCCGTTGACCATGATGTCGCTGATCTCGGGGTCGGCGAGCAATTCCTCCAGGGGCCCGAGGCCGAGCAGCTCGTCGACCAGCACCTTCTCCAGAGCGAACTGCTCGCGGCGGTTGAGGTTGATCTTGAGCTCGGCCAGCACCTCGCCGATGATCGGGCGGAATTCCTCCGCCAGCTCGTCCTTGGAGAGGGTCGCCGCCGCTTCCGGGTCGACCCGCTCGAGCAGGCGGGGGAGCACCTGCTCCTTGATTCGGTGGATCGAGGCCTCGAAGCCCTCGTTGCGGCTCGACGGCGCCTCCGACGACGCCGCCTGGCGCTCGGCGAGGCGGGTCATCGCGTCGCTGCGCTCGCCGGGGATGGCGAAATCCTCGGCCGGTCCGCCGAACTCCATCGTGTCGAGCGGCGGGAACTGGTCGCCGCCTTCGAGCGGGACCGGGGAGGAAGCCGGGCCGCCGGGGCCCTTCATCGGCCTCGCCACGCCGAAGCTCGGCCTGCCGCCGCCGCTGGTTCCCGCTCCGCCGCGCCTACCGAAAGCACTCATGCCGCTCGAACCCTTGCCCTGCCGATCTATGCCGGGCTGGTGAATAAGCGGGAAACTTTGACAATTGCCTAACCGGCCGGAGGGCCGGGCGGAGTGGGTCAGCCGGCGGCCTCGGCGGCCTCGGCCCGCTCGGCGAGAATAACGAGGCCCCGGTCGTTGACTTCCGCGAAGCCGCCCTCGACCGGGATCCGCTCGGGCGTGTCGCCGAAGCCCGTCCGGTAGACGGCGATGTCGCCGTTCCTCAGCGTCGACATGACGGGCGCGTGGCCGGCGAGGACTCCGAAATCGCCCTCGCTGCCCGGCACCACGACCATGAACACCTCCTCGGAGCGGACCAGCCGTTCCGGGGTGACGAGCTCGAAATGAAGGTCGGCCATGTTCTAGTCTTTCCGATGATGGAGGCGGCTCAGCGGCTCGGCCTGACGACGACGACGAAGGGATCGCCGGCGGCGCGCGGCTTCGAGATTTCGGTCAGCAGCCGGAGGCCCGGCTCGGCCTTCCATTCATAGAGATCGTCGATGCCGGGGCCGACCTGCTTCGCCCGCTTCCACATGTGCAGCTTGGCCGAGCGGTCGAGCGTTTCGAGCAATCTCGCCTCCACCGGCGCCGGATCGGCGAAGGCGTAGATGGCGCAGCGGCGGGAAGCAGAATCGTAGACGATCCACAAGGGTCCGCCCTCGCCGCGATATTCGACGATCTTCTGCTGCGGCGCGCCCGGGACGAAGCGGGCGAGCGAGTCCGGCACCTTGTCCACCGGCGCATAGCCTTCGCCGCCGACCAGCGGGATGTTCAATCCTCCCACCGGCCGGCCCGCCGCGGCGAGGGTGCAGACCACGCCATGGGCATCGTCGACCGCCTCGGCGATGTTCTCCGGAGCGCGGGTGCCCGGCACGAGCTGCGCCCCGGCGGCCGTCGCGGCGAGCGCGAGCGCCGGAGCCAGCAGACCTGCCGGGCGCAGCCGCATCATTCCGCTTCCGCCGCGAGGCGCTGGGCCTTCTCGACCGCTTCCTCGATTCCGCCGACCATGTAGAAGGCGGCCTCCGGCAGGTGATCGTACTCGCCGTCGACGACCGCCTTGAACGAGCGGACGGTGTCCTCGACCTGGACGAACTTGCCGGGGATTCCGGTGAACACCTCGGCGACGTGGAAGGGCTGGGAGAGGAAGCGCTGGATCTTGCGGGCCCGCGAGACGGTCAGCTTATCCTCTTCGGAAAGCTCGTCCATGCCGAGGATGGCGATGATGTCCTGGAGGCTCTTGTAGCGCTGCAGGATCTCCTGGACGGCGCGGGCGGTCTCGTAATGCTCCTGGCCGACCGTGCGCGGCTCCAGCACGCGGGAGGTGGAGTCGAGCGGGTCGACGGCCGGGTAGATGCCGAGCTCGGAGATGGCGCGGCTGAGCACGGTCGTCGCGTCGAGGTGGGCAAAGGACGTGGCCGGCGCCGGGTCGGTCAGATCGTCGGCCGGCACGTAGATCGCCTGCACGCTCGTGATCGAGCCCTTGTTGGTGGAGGTGATCCGCTCCTGCAGAGCGCCCATATCGGTCGACAGGGTCGGCTGGTAGCCCACCGCCGAGGGGATTCGGCCGAGCAGCGCCGACACTTCCGAGCCCGCCTGGGTGAAGCGGAAGATGTTGTCCACGAAGAAGAGCACGTCCTGGCCCTCCTGGTCGCGGAAATATTCGGCGATGGTCAGGCCCGAGAGGGCGACTCGGGCGCGGGCGCCCGGCGGCTCGTTCATCTGCCCGAAGACCAGCGCGACCTTGGAGCCTTCCGAGGTGGCGTTGCCGTCTTCGTCCTTGGCGATGACTCCGGCGTCGAGGAACTCGTGATAGAGATCGTTGCCCTCGCGGGTGCGCTCGCCCACGCCGGCGAACACCGAGGTGCCGCCATGGCCCTTGGCAATGTTGTTGATCAGCTCCTGGATCAGCACGGTCTTGCCCACTCCGGCGCCGCCGAACAGGCCGATCTTGCCGCCCTTGGCGTAGGGGGCGAGCAGGTCGATGACCTTGATTCCGGTGACGAGGATCGAATTGTCGGTCGACTGGTCGACGAACAGGGGGGCCTCGGCGTGGATCGGCGCGCTGTCGGTGGCGCCGATCGGTCCGCGCTCGTCGATCGGCTCGCCGATGACGTTCATGATGCGGCCCAAAGTCTTGGGGCCGACCGGCACCCGGATCTGCGAGCCGGTGTCGGTGACTTCCTGGCCGCGGGTGAGGCCGTCGGTCGAATCCATCGCGATGGTGCGGACCGTGCTCTGCCCGAGATGCTGAGCGACCTCGAGGACGAGGCGGTTGCCGTTATTGTCGGTCTCGAGCGCGGAGAGGATCTCCGGGAGCTCGCCGTCGAACGACACGTCGACGACGGCGCCGATCACCTGGCTGATTCGGCCCTTGTTGTTGCTGGCGGTTGCGGCGGTAGCCATTTTCTTCTTCCTTCTTGTTCCCCTGCGAAAGCAGGGGTCCAGTTTCTTGTTCTGGGCTCCTGCTTTCGCAGGAGCGCAAAGGGTTACAGCGCCTCGGCGCCTGAAATAATCTCGACCAGCTCGGTGGTGATCGCCGCCTGGCGAGTCCGGTTGTACTGGATGGTCAGGCGGTTGATCATGTCGCCGGCGTTGCGGGTGGCGTTGTCCATCGCGGTCATCCGGCTGCCCTGCTCCGACGCGGCATTCTCGAGCAAGGCGCGGAAGATCTGCACCGCGACGTTGCGCGGCAGGAGCTCGCTCAGGATCTCCTCCTCGTCCGGTTCGTATTCGATCGCCGCGTTCGATCCGGCCGTCGCTGCGCCGCTCGCCTCGGGCGCGGGCACGGGGATGATCTGCTGGGCGACCGGTTCCTGGACCAAGGCCGACTGGAAGTGGGCGTAGAAGAGATGGGCGACGTCGAAGGCGCCCTCCTCGAAGCGCCGGCACAGGTCGCGCGCGATCGCCTGGGCGTCGGCGAAGCTCGCCTGCTTCATCGCGCTGGTATCGTGCTCGTGGACGATCTGGCGCGGGTAGAGGCGGCCGATCACCGCCTTGCCCTTGCGGCCGACGAGATAGAAGCGGACGTCCTTGCCCTCGCGCGCCAGATCCTCCGCTTTCTTGCGCGCGGCGCGGACGATGTTCGAGTTGAACGCGCCGGCGAGCCCCCGGTCGGAGGTGCAGACGACCAGCAAATGGGTCTTGTCGGCACCGCTGCCCGCGAGCAGCCGAGGGGCCTCCGGGCTGCTGGCGACGCGGCTCGAAAGGTTGGCCATGACGGCCGCCATGCGCTCGGCATAGGGCCGGCCGGCCTCGGCCGCCTGCTGGGCGCGCCGGAGCTTCGCCGCGGCGACCATCTTCATCGCCTTGGTGATCTTCTGCGTCGACTTGACCGACGCGATCCTACCCTTGAGCGCCTTGAGAGAGGCCATTTAACTTCCCTTAGTGTTCCTGCGAAAGCAGGAACCCAGCTGGGCTCCCGCTTTCGCGGGAGCACAAATTCTACGCGAACGTCTTGGCGAAATCGCCGATGATCGACTTGAGCTGCCCCGAAGTGTCGTCGTCGAGCGCCTTGGTGTCGCGGATCTTCGCCAGCACGTCGCCGTGATCGGCGCGGACGTGGGCGAGGAGCGAGCTTTCGAAGCGGGTGACGGCGGCGGTCGGGATCGCGTCCAGATAGCCGTTGACGCCGGCGAAGATCGAGACGACCTGCTCCTCGACCGGCATCGGCTGGAATTGCGGCTGCTTGAGCAGTTCGGTGAGGCGCGCGCCGCGATTCAGCAGGCGCTGGGTCGAAGCGTCGAGGTCGGAGCCGAACTGGGCGAAGGCGGCCATCTCGCGATACTGGGCGAGCTCCAGCTTGATCGAGCCGGCGACCTTCTTCATCGCCTTGGTCTGCGCCGACGAGCCGACCCGGCTGACCGAGAGGCCGACGTTGATGGCCGGACGGATGCCCTGGTAGAAAAGCTCTGTCTCGAGGAAGATCTGGCCGTCGGTGATCGAGATGACGTTGGTCGGGATATAGGCCGAGACGTCGCCCGCCTGGGTCTCGATGATCGGCAGCGCGGTGAGCGAGCCCGAGCCGTTGTCCTCATTGAGCTTCGCCGCGCGCTCGAGCAGGCGCGAGTGGAGGTAGAAGACGTCGCCGGGATAGGCCTCGCGGCCCGGCGGACGGCGCAGCAGCAGCGACATCTGGCGGTAGGCGACGGCCTGCTTGGAAAGGTCGTCGTAGACGATGACCGCGTGCATTCCGTTGTCGCGGAAATATTCGCCCATCGTGCAGCCGGTGTAGGGCGCGAGGAACTGGAGCGGCGCCGGCTCGGAGGCGGTGGCGGCGACGACGATCGAATAGTCCATCGCGCCATTCTCTTCGAGGGCGCGGACAATCTGGGCGACGGTCGAGCGCTTCTGGCCGATGGCGACGTAGATGCAGTAGAGCTTCTGGCTCTCGTCGTCGCCCTGGTTGGCCTGCCGCTGGTTGATGAAGGTGTCGAGCGCGACGGCCGACTTGCCGGTCTGGCGGTCGCCGATGATCAGCTCGCGCTGGCCGCGGCCGACGGGCACGAGCGCGTCCAATGCCTTGAGGCCGGTCTGCACCGGCTCGTGCACCGACTTTCTCGGGATGATGCCCGGCGCCTTGACCTCGACCCGGCGGCGCTCGGTGGTGTCGATCGGCCCCTTTCCATCGATGGGATTGCCGAGGCCGTCGACGACCCGGCCCAAGAGGCCCTTGCCGACGGGAACGTCGACGATCGTTCCGGTGCGGCGGACGGTGTCGCCCTCGCGGATCTCGCTGTCCGAGCCGAAGATGACGATGCCGACATTGTCGGCCTCGAGGTTGAGGGCCATGCCTTTGATCGAGTTGGCGAACTCGACCATCTCGCCGGCCTGGACGTTGTCGAGGCCGTAGACGCGCGCGATGCCGTCGCCGACCGACAGCACGGTGCCGACCTCGGAGACTTCGGCTTCGGTGCCGAAGCCCGCGATCTGGTCGCGGATGACCTTGGAAATTTCAGCGGCGCGGATGTCCATTTTCAGCCCTTCATTGCCGAAGCGAGATTGTTGAGTTTGGTGCGGATCGAGCCGTCGATCTGCTGCGAGCCGATCTTGACGACCAGTCCGCCGAGGATGGCGGGATCGACATGGAGGTCGACCGTGACTTCGCGGCCGACGCGCCGCTTGAGGTTGGCGCGGAGCGCCGCGACCTGGCCGTCGTCGAGCGGCCGTGCCGAGACGATTTCGGCGGTGGTCTCGCCGCGATGGGCGGCCGCCAGCAGGTTGAAGAAGCGGATGACGGCGGGGAGCTGGGTCAGCCGCCGGTTCTTTGCCAGCACTCCGAGGAAGTTCGAGGTGATCGGATCGAGGCCCATCGCGGCCGCGACCGCCTTCACCGCCTTGAGGGCGTCGTCCTGCCCGATCAGCGGGCTGGTGGTGAGCTCGGCAAGGTCGGCGGAGTCGCGCAGCCCCTCACGCAGCGCCGCGAGGCTGGTCCCCACCGCCTCAAGCTGCCGCTCGTCGCGGGCGAGCTCGAACAGAGCGGTTGCGTACCTGCCCGCCAAGCTTGCCTGAATGCCGCCGGAAATCTCCACGCGCGCCCTTACTCCAGAAAGGATTTTGTCCCATGCGAAATTGGGCCGGCATGTGCGGCCCCATGGGATGCGGGGGCGCCTAGCATCGGTTGTGGGGGGATGCAAGCGAAGCTAGGTTCGGCTTTTCGCAGGGGAAAAACGATGAGCATCCGGATCATGTGGGCGGCATTCGTCGTGGTCGTCTCAGCCGCCGCGACGCCCGCCGTTGCGCTGTCCAAGGCGGGGGTGGCGACCTTCCACATCGGCAGCGCAGGGTTCGAGATGCCTCTCCCGGCCGGCTATTGCCTTCCTGCCGGCCATTCGGCCGACGTCGCGCAGGTCATCGCCGCCGGGGACAAGGAGAACGTCACCGACCTCAGCCTTTTCTCCTGCTCCGGCGACCCCTTCGCCAACTACATCCTGATCAAGACCCCGATCCCGGCCTTGACGGCCGACGTCACGCGCGAGCAGGCCCTTGCTGGGATCGGCAAGGTCTTCGACACGAACGAGTTCCAGCAGCTATTGTCCTCGGGCGAGCTTAACGGGCGGGCGGCCAAGGAGCTGGGAAGCGCCATTGGACGCGAGATCGACCTGTCCGGCGAGCTCAAGCCGCTCGGAAAGGATGCCACCTGCGGTTATTTGGGCGGGATCATGCAGGTCAAGATGGAAACAACCGCCGCCCGGGTCTCGCTCGGCGCCTGCCTGAGCGTGGTGGGCCGGCGGTTCATGGCGGTCTATGTGTACGGCCCCGACAAGGGCACTGCCGGCGTCGCGGCCGAACTGGCCGAGGCGCGTCGTCTCATGGAGACGATCAGGCCGACGGCCGACTAGTGGCTTTTGACCGCAAGCGCCGGGAAGCGGCGCGTGCGAACCGGCGATACGAACAGGCATGGCAACTGCAACGACCCTCGACCCCGACGCCGCGTGGCGCGCCGTGCTCGCCCGCGACCGCCGCGCCGACGGGCGCTTCGTCACCGGCGTGCTGACCACCGGCATCTATTGCAGGCCGTCCTGCGCCGCCCGCCATCCGAAGCGGGAGAATGTCCGCTTCTTCGAGGACGGCGCCGAGGCCGCCGCCGCCGGCCTCAGGCCGTGCCTCAGGTGCAGGCCCGACGAGCAGACTCGGGAGGCGGCGGCGCTGGAGAAGGCGCTTCGACTGATCGACGCCGCCGAGACTCCGCCCAGCCTCGACGCGCTGGCCCGCGCGACCGGCTATTCGCCCTTTCATTTCCACCGGATCTTCAAGCGCGCGACCGGGCTGACCCCGGCCGCTTATGCGCGCGGCAAGCGCGCCAGGAGCATGACCATGACTTTGGAGAGCAACGGCCGGGTGACCGACGCCATCTATGATGCGGGCTATTCCGGCCCGGCCCGCTTCTACGCCGACGCCCGGGACCGGCTCGGAATGACTCCGACAAGCTGGCGCGGCGGCGGCCAGGGCGAGACGATCAGCTGGGCCACCGCCGAGACCTCGCTGGGCACCATGCTGGTCGCGGCGACCGGGCGCGGCATCTGCCGCCTCTCGTTCGACGAAGGCGAGGCGGACCTTCGTCGCCGCTTCCCGCATGCGCAGATCGTGCCCGGCGGCGAGGCGATGGCGGACCTGCTCGCCCGCACCGTCGCCGCGGTCGAGGCGCCTGAGCGGCCGCACGATCTGCCGCTCGACGTCCGCGGCACCGCCTTCCAGGAGGCGGTTTGGCGCGAGCTCGCCCGGATCCCGCCCGGCGAGAGCCTGTCCTACGCCGCTCTGGCGGCCCGCGCGGGCCGGCCGGGCGCGGTGCGGGCGGCGGGCACCGCCTGCGGCGCCAACCGGGTCGCCGTGCTCATCCCTTGCCACCGCGCGCGCCGCGGCGACGGCTCGCCCGGCGGCTACGCTTATGGGCTTGAGCGCAAGGCCAGGCTGCTCGAGCGCGAAGGCTGGACCGGCTGAGCCTCAGGAGGCGGGGAGGCCGCGCTCCTTCCTCAATTCGGCGAGCAATTTGTCGAGCTGCCCCTTGGCGGCGGCTTTGCGCGGCGATTCGTGAGGATCGTTGGCGATCGGCGCCAGATAGCCGATCGCTTCCACCCAGTTCTTCTCTGAGGCGAACTCGTCGACCAGGGCCTGACGCATCACCGTGTTGGCCGGCATCGTCTCGACCGCGTCTCTCAGCCACTCCACCGCTTGCGGCGGCGCCGTGTCGCCGGCGAGGTGATAGGTCTCGTACAGGGCATAAAGCGGCAGCGGATCGTTCTGATCCGCGTGCTGTGCCCTGATCGCGAGCTGGCGCGCCTGCTGCACCTTCGCCGCCCGCGCCTGGCCCGACAACGCGCCCGCCTGCTTTGCGAGAGTCAGCGATTTAATGACCAGCGCCCGCAGATTGTTGGCGTCGAGCGCCAGCGCCCGGTCGGCCGCCGCCTCGCCCGCCGCGTAATTGCCGGCGCTGTACTCGGCGACCGAAACGAAGGCGTGGACGAACGGGTCGTTGGGATAGCGGCGGGCGATATCGTGGGCCTTTTCCAGATTGGCGTCGCGAAGGTGCTTCTCATGGTCGCGGTCGCCGGCCTTGCGGTAGAAGGAGAGCTCGTCGTCGCGAAAGGCGATCACGGCCGGGATCATCGCCGCCTCGCCGGGGCTGACCGGCCGGGTCGCCTCGATCACCGGCTGGGCGATCGGAACGGTGACCAGTTTATAGTCGAACGCGCCGGTGAGGACGTAGGTGCGCGCGTCCCGGTTGAGCTGCTTCAGGTCGCCGAACACCTTGGCCGCCTCGGCCGGCGACTTGCCGACACTGAGAGCGTGCAGATAGGCCCTGAGCTGCGGGCCCCGCTCTTTCGAGAAGGTGAAGAAATGGGTCATCGCCCAGCCCTGGCCGTAGACGTCATAGTCCCTGAGCTTTTCGGGCGGCGTGAGGAACAGCTCGTCGAGCGGCATCCATTCGGCGGCGATCTGGTTGCCGCGATGCCTGGCCGGGAAGCCGTAGGCGATCTTGCCGTCCGGCTGGATCTTGCTCGAGCCTACCAGCTCGGCATAGCCCTCGACATACCATTGCGGGTAGGTCGCCGGGAAATATTGCAGCATGAAATGGTGGGCATATTCGTGGTGCAGCACGAGCTCGGGCGAGAAGTCCCCGGCGTGGAAGGTCGTGCTGTGCGGGGTCACCGCGAACGGGCCGAGGATGTTGCTGTTGTAGAAGCCGGCGATGCCGCTGTCGGTAAGGCCGAGGGCCGTTTCCACATCGCCGTTGGTGCCGACCTCGTAGATGCGCACCTTCACCGGCTCGACGTTGTCCGAGATGTTGCTGGCGAGGCGCATCAGCCCGTCGACCGTCTCGAGCCGGGTCGCGAGGCGCAGGGCGTCCTTGTCGTCGCTCTGCGTGTAGATGATGAAATGCTGGGTCTCGACCGCGCGCCACTCGGCCCGCGCCGCGCCCGGCATCAGCAGCAAGGCCGCGGCAGCCGCGGCGAGCCTTCCCAATATCGTCATTTGCCCCATCCCGATTCCCGAATGACCGCAGCCGCTTAGCGCCATTTCGCAGTCAAAGGAAGGAGTAAGGATCGACGTCGACGGCGACCCGCACGCCGCGCGGCCAGCTCAAGGCTCCGAGCCACTCGCGGATCACCGCCTGGACGTCGAGGCTGCGCGCGGCGTGGACGAGCAGGCGCATCCGGTGGCGGCCGCGCAGCATGGCGAGCGGGGCGGGGGCGGGGCCGAACACCGCCATGTTGTCGACCTTCGGGGCGGCGCGGCCGATCAGCCGGGCGGTCTCGGTCGCCTCGGCCTGGTCCTCCGAGGAGATGACGATCCCGGCGAGCCGGCCGAACGGCGGCATCGCCGCCTCGCGCCTCGCCTCGGTCTCGGCGGCGTAGAAGCTCTCCGCCTCGCCGCTGACCAGGGCGCTGATCACCGGCGCGACCGGGTCGTGGGTCTGGACGAACACGCGGCCGGGCTTCTCGCCGCGGCCGGCGCGGCCGGCGACCTGGGCGATCTGCTGGAAGCTGCGCTCGGCGGCCCTGAGGTCGCCGCCGGCGAGGCCGAGGTCGGCGTCGACCACGCCGACCAGGGTGAGGTTCGGGAAGTGATAGCCCTTGGTGACGAGCTGGGTGCCGACGACGATGTCGATCTCGCGCGACTCCATCCGTGCGATGAACTCCGCCGCCTTGGCCGGCGACCAGATCGTGTCCGAGGTGACGATCGCTGTCCGCGCTTCGGGGAAGAGGGCGTGGACCTCGTCCGCGATCCGCTCGACCCCGGGGCCGACGGGGACCAGGCTGTCCTCCTCGCGGCATTCCGGGCAGTGCGCCGGCGGCGGCATCAGGTGTCCGCAATGGTGGCAGGCGAGCCGGCGGACCAGCCGGTGCTCGACCATCCAGGCGGTGCAATTGGGGCATTGGAAGCGGTGCCCGCAATGGCGGCACAGGGTGAGCGGCGCGTAGCCGCGGCGGTTGAGGAAGAGCAAAGCCTGCTCGCCCGCCGCCAGCGTCTCTTCCAGCGCATCGACCAGGGTCGGCGCCAGCCAGCGCCCGCGCGGCGGAGGGTCGGCGATGAGGTCGATCGCCTGGATGTCGGGCAGCTCGGCGGCGCCGAAGCGGTCGGGCAGCTTCAGCTCCTCATAGACTCCGATCTCCGCCATCTGCCGGCTCTCGATCGCCGGAGTCGCCGAGGCGAGCACGACAGGGATACCCTCCAGCTTCGCCCGCATCACCGCGACGTCGCGGGCGTGGTAGGGGACGCCTTCCTCCTGCTTGAAGCTGGTCTCGTGCGCCTCGTCGACGACGATCAGGCCGAGCTCGGGATAGGGCAGGAACAGCGACGACCGCGCGCCGACCACCACCTTCGCCTGGCCGGTGGCGACGGCGCGCCAGGCGCGGCGCCGCTGCGATTGCCTGAGGCCCGAATGCCAGGCGACCGGCTCGTGCCCGAAGCGGGCGGCGAAGCGCTTCAGGAACGGCTCGGTCAGGGCGATCTCGGGGAGCAGGACGAGAGTCTGGCGTCCCTGGCGAAGCGCCTCGGCGATCGCCTCGAAATAGACCTCGGTCTTGCCGGAGCCGGTCACTCCGTCGAGCAGGAACGGCGCGAAGGCGGCGGCGCGGACCGCCTCGACCAGCCGGTGCGCGGCGGCGCCCTGGGCGAGGTCGAGCTTGGGCGGGTCGTGGTCCGGGTTGGGCAGCGCGAAGGGGTCGTCGACCGACACTTCGATCGCCTCGATCGCCCCTGCCTTGACCAGGCCGCGGATCACTCCGTCGGAGACGTCGGCGGCCATCGCCAGCTCGCGCACCAGCCCCTGTCGCTCCCCGATCCGCTCCAGTGCCTGAATGCGTTGCGGCGTCAGCCGGTCGGGAACGAAGCCGGTGGCGCGATATTCGGTGACGGTGCGCCCGCCATCGAGCGCGCTCGCCGAAGCCAGGGCCATGCGCAAAACGGCGGCGATCGGCGCGAGGTAATAATCGGCCGTCCATTCGATCAGCCGTCTGAGCGGCTCGGCCAGCGGCGGCAGGTCGTAGACCTGGACGAGCGGCCGGAGCCGGTTGTCGCCCACCGCCTCCGCCTCGAGCCGGTCGGGCTCCCAGACCACTCCGGTCATCTGCCTGGGGCCGAGCGGCGCCAGAACGATCGAGCCCGGCTCGACCGCCATGCCGTGGGGCACGCGATAGTCGAGCGGCCCCAGGGCGGCGTTGAGCAGGAGGACTCGGCAGCGGTTCATGCGCCTTCATCTAGGAGCAAAGGGCCTTGGATTGAAACCGCCGCGCCGGGCAGGCGTTCAGCCGCTCAACTGCGGGCCATCAATTCCGGGGCCGTAATAACGAGGACCTGCCTCATGGACGCGCCGCTCTCCCGCCGAAGCCTCGTCGCGGCCGCTTTGGCCCTGCCGTTCCTCTCGCTCGCCGGCTGCGCGACTCGGCTCGGCGACGTGCCGGGCCTCGACGAGACGGTGCGGCGGCTTCTCGACCTGTCCGCCCAACGGGCCTTTGCGCGGCTACTGACCCGCGACGGCTTCTTCGCCGACGACCTCGCCCGGGTGACCTTGCCCTCCCAGCTCGGCGGAAGCGCCTTCACCCGCGCCTTCGCGGTGCTGCTCGGATCGTCCTACGTCCAGGACCGGCTGCTCCGGATCGTCAACGACGCCGCCTCCGACGCGGCGCGCGACGCAGCGCCGGTCGTTTACCAGGCGATCCGCAACGTCCGGATCGACGATGCCCGGACCGTGCTGCGCGGCTCTCCCACCGCCGCCACGGAGCTGCTCGAGCGCGAGCTCGGCGAGGGGCTGTTCGATGCGCTCTATCCGGGCGTCGGCCGGGTCTTGCGCATCGCCGACAACGGCATCGTCGCCCGGGCGCTGCTGATCGCCACCGGCATCGATTTCCCAGGCCTCCAGGCCGACGTCACCCGCAAGGCGGCGCTCGGTGTCTACCGCGCCATCGGCCGCGAGGAAGCCGCGATCCGCGCCGACCCCGCCGCGGCGGGCGACCCGATGCTGGCGCGGCTGTTCGGCCGCCGGTAACCGGCGCTTCGGACCGCGCCCGGCGCCCGCATGGCAGCCGGCCGGCACGCCTCCGGCACTCGCACGGCGCTCGCTCGGCGCCGACCCGGCGCGCCCCCGGCCGGCCCGGCGCCCTCGCCGGTCGGGTCATGCGGGCTTGCTGCAACCGGCCATTTGTGCTACATATGTTCTCGGCTCTTTGAAACCGTGGAAGCGTTGCTGAAGCTGGGTGCTGTGATCGGGAAAATCGATCAAACGGACGTCTGTGATCGAATGGATTTTTTCTAAACACGGAACTTCGGAACTTCCGGCCTGAAAATGGTAGGATAGGACGAAAGGAGCGGGGGTGGCGGACGCGCAGGCAGAGCTGGACGGGTTCCTCGCCAAGTTCGAGCCGGAGGTCGCTGCCCGGGCGCATTCCCTCATCGGCAAGATGCGCGCCCGCATCGCCGGCGCCCAGGTGCTGGTCTACGACAATTACAACGCGCTCGCGATCGGCTTCGGGCCCAGCGACAAGGCGGGGCAGGCGGTGCTGTCGCTCGCCGTCTTCCCGCGCTGGGTGACGCTCTGCTTCCTCAATGGCAAGGGCCTCCCCGATCCGGCCGGGCTTTTGAAGGGCGAGGGCAGCCGGGTCCGCCACGTCCGCCTCGATCCGCCGGAGCGGCTCGACACGCCCGAGGTCCAGGCGCTGATCTCGGAGGCACTGGCGCGCGCGGAGCCGCCCTTCGACCCCGCCGCCGAGCCGCGCCTCATCATCAAGTCGGTCTCCGCCAAGCAGCGCCCGCGCCGACTCGCCCCGGGCCCGGCCGCTGGCTAGAAGGAGGCCGAATCCTCCTTCACCAGCCAGGGCAATCTCATGAAATTCTTCGTCGACACCGCCGACACCGCCGAAATACGCGACCTCGCCGAGACCGGCCTGCTCGACGGAGTCACCACCAATCCCTCGCTCGTCCACAAGGCGGGCCGGAACTTCCTCGAGGTGGTGAAGGAGATCGCCGGGCTCGTCGACGGCCCGGTCTCGGCCGAGGTGGTGGCGACCGATCAGGCCGGGATGCTTCGCGAGGCCGAGGTGCTGAGGAAGATCGCCGACAACGTCACCATCAAGGTGCCGCTGACCCTCGACGGCCTCAAGACCTGCAAGGCGCTGACCGGCGAGGGGACGATGGTCAACGTGACCTTGTGCTTCACCGCCAACCAGGCGCTGCTCGCCGCCAAGGCGGGCGCCACCTTCATCTCGCCGTTCGTCGGCCGCCACGACGATACCGGCTTCGACGGAATGCAGATCATCTCCGAGATCCGCCAGATCTACGACAATTACGATTTTTCGACCCAGATCCTGGTCGCCTCGGTCCGCCACCCGATCCACGTCCTCCAGTCGGCCCTGATCGGCGCCGACGTCATGACGGCGCCCCCCGCGGTCATCCGCCAGCTGTTCAAGCACCCGCTCACCGACCGCGGCCTCGAGGCCTTCCTCGCCGACTGGGAGAAGACCGGGCAGACGATCGGGTAAGACCCCTCTCCCCTGCAGGAGAGGGAAAAAGCCATCGCTTCTTAACCCTCTTCGGGTTACCTTCCTCGCCATGGGAAAGGTGATCAGCTTCGAGGACCGGGCCGTCGCGAACCTTCGCGCGCGCGTCGCCGCGGTCGAGGAAGCGAACCAGGATTTGATCGCCTTCGCCCGAGGCCATTCGGGCGCCGTCGCCTCGATCCACGAAGCGGTGCTGGCCGCCGTCGACGCCGAGGGCTTCGATCACCTCATCCACATCGTCACCCAGGAATGGCCGCAGATCCTCGGCCTCGACGCGGTCGCCGTCGCTTTGTTCATCGGCGACAAGGGCATTCGCGCGGATGCCTCGGGCCTGCAATTCGTCGATCCGCGCCTGGTCGAGCGCTCGCTCGCCGGCCTCGACGGCGTGGTGCTGCGCGGCTGCGAGCGCGGCCATCCCCTGTTCGGCCCCGCCTGCTCGCTGATCCGCGCCGAGGCCCTCGTCCGGCTCGATACCGCGCCGCCGCTGCCGAGCGGCCTGCTCGCCCTAGGCCAGCGCGCCGAGCAGGGCTTCGAGACCCGCCACGGCTCGGAGCTGCTCGTCTTCCTCGGCCGAGTCCTCACCCGTTCGATGGCCCGGTGGCTGATACCTTAGCAGACCATCCCGCCGGCGAGCTCGCGCTCGCCTGGAACCATCACCTGGCCCGCGACCGCCGACGCTCGCCGCATACCGTTCGAGCCTATGTCGCCACCGCGCACCGGCTGATCCAATTCCTCTCTGGCCATCTCGGCGGCGCCGTCGATCGCGAGGCGCTGGCCACGCTCGCTCCGTCCGACCTGCGCGCCTTCCTCACCCGCCGCCGGGCCGAGGGGATCGGCAACAGCAGCGCGGCGCGCGAGCTGTCGGCGGTGCGCGGCTTCCTCGCCTTCGCCGCCGGCGAGGGCAAAGTGCCGCGCCTCAAGGGCCCAAAGCGCCCGCGAAGCGTTCCGCGCCCGATCTCGCCGGACGAAGTCGTGGCACTCGCCGAGGAGACCGGCGAGGACGCCAGCGCGGAATGGATTGCCGCCCGCGATTTCTCCGTGCTGATGCTGCTCTACGGCTCGGGCCTGCGGGTCGCCGAGGCGCTCGGCCTCACCGGAGCGGCGCTGCCGCTTGGTGACTCGCTGCTCGTCACCGGCAAGCGCGGCAAGACGCGCGTCGTGCCGCTTCTCTCTCAGGTGCGCGAGGCGATCGAACGCTATCTGGCGCTGAGCCCGTGGCCGGCCGCCAAGGACCAACCGCTGTTCCGAGGCGCGCGGGGCGGGCCGTTGAACGGAGAGCTGGTGCGGCGGGCGGTACGGCGGGCGCGGGTGCGGCTGGGCCTTTCCGACCGCACCACGCCGCATGCGCTTCGCCACAGCTTCGCGACCCACCTGCTCGGCCGGGGCGCCGACCTGCGCTCGCTGCAGGAGCTGCTCGGCCACGCCAGCCTCTCCTCGACCCAGATCTACACCGCGGTCGACGCGGCTCACCTCCTCGACGTCTACCGCCACGCCCATCCGCGGGCTTAGCGTCATGCCGGCGAAGGCTGGCATCCATACTGACTCGGCATGGACCCCAGCCTTCGCTGGGGTGACGGTTTAGCTGCTCGGCCTGTTCCGAGCCAATTGCAGCACGAGGCGCACCAGCCAGACCAGGAAGGCCGCCGCGACGATGGCTGTGGAGACGGGCCCGGCATAATGCTCGATGATCTTGTAGTGCGGGCCGAGCAGGGTGCCGAGCCAGGTGAGCACTCCGGCGGAAATGAGGATTCCGGTCAGGGACAGGATGAAGAACCGCCCGAAGGGCATCCGCACGAGGCCGGCCGGGATCGAGATCGCGGTGCGGATCGCGGGGAGGCATCGGCCGACGAGGACGAGGATCGGCCCGAACCGGGCGAAGCCGCGCTCCAGCCACTCCACCTCGTGCTCGGAGACGGTGGTGATCCGGCCGAAGCGCGTGACGAGGCCCTTGAACCGGTCGTAGCCGAGGGCGCGCGCCGCCCAATACCAGGTGACCGCCCCGGTCATCGACCCCGCCGCCCCGGCGAGCGCGACCCCGATCGGGTCCATCCGCCCCTGCGTCGCGATCAGGCCGCCGAGCGGCATGACCAGCTCCGAGGGGAAGATCGGAAGGAACGTCTCCACCCACATCAGCAGGAAGACGGCCAGATAGCCCCAGTGTTGGATGAAATCGGGAAGGAAGTCAGCCACGCGCCGCCGCCCGCCGCTCGATCGCGTCCCAGATGAGCGCGGCCGTGTCGGTGCCGTTGAAGGCGTCGATGGCGACGATCCCGGTCGGCGACGTGACGTTGATCTCGGTCAGCCAGCGCCCGCCGATCACGTCGATGCCGACGAACAGCAGGCCGCGCGCCTTCAGCTCCGGCCCGAGGGCGGCGCAGATCTCGCGCTCTGTGTCGGTGAGCTCGGTCTTCGCCGCCGAGCCGCCGACCGCGAGGTTGGAGCGTATCTCGCCTTCGCCGGGGATTCGGTTGATCGCGCCCGCGACTTCGCCGTCGACCAGCACGATGCGCTTGTCGCCGTCCCTGATCTCGGGGACGAAGGCCTGGACGACGTGCGGCTCGCGATAGGCGGTGTTGAACATCTCAATGAGCGACGCGAGGTTGGCGCCGTCCCGCCCAACCTTGAACACCGCCTTGCCGGCATTGCCGTGGAGCGGCTTGACGACGATCTCGCCCTGCTCGGCGAGGAACTTGCGGGTCAGCGAGAGCGAGCGGGTGAGGATGGTCGGCGGCATGAAGCTGGCGAAATCCAGCACCCAGATCTTCTCCGGCGCGTTGCGCACCGAGGCGGGATCGTTGACCACGAGCGTCTCGGGCTGGATTCGCTCGAGCAGGTGGGTGGCGGTGATGTAGGCGAGGTCGAAGGGCGGGTCCTGGCGCATCAGCACGACGTCGGCGTCGCGGCCGAGGTCGAGGGTGGTGAAGTCGCCGAAGCGGAAATGGCTGCCCTCGACCCGCCGCACCGTTACCGGGAAGGCGCCGGCCCACAGCCGCCCGTCCGCCCAGCTCAGATCCTCCGCGCGATAATGGTATAGGCTGTGCCCGCGTTCCTGAGCGGAGAGCATGAGCGCGAATGTGGAATCGCCGGCGAGGTTGATTCCCTCCAACGGGTCCATCTGGACGGCCACGCGCAGGCTCATGTCAGGATCGCCTCGGTCATCGGGCGCCTCTAGGCGAGGCGGAAGCGGCTGTCACCGGGCGGTGTCTTCGCCGGTTCCCAAAGCGGCGCCCGCTTCGACCCGGGTCGAGACCGAGCGGCTGGTCAGCGGCTCGCCCTGTTCGGAGCGAATGACGACGTTTTGTGCATCGTTTTGCGCGCCGGCCACGCACGAGGCGTGATAAGCGAGCAATTTGACGAGCTGGTCGCGCTGCTCCGCCTTCATCTGCAACCAGGCCGCCTCGAGGGCCGAGGCCTCGCCCTTGTCGTCATAATCGAAGCCGCCATTCCTCGCGAGCGCGTCGAGCCCCTTCTTGGCCTCGGCGCAGAGCTGAGGGGGCACCGGCGCATCTGGGGCGGGCGGCGGCCTGGTGTCGCAGGCGGCGAGGGGGGCGAGCAGGAACAAGGGGAACCAGGCGCGCATGTCTATCCTTGCCAGACGTTGACGAGGTGGCGGGGGAGACGGCGGGGGACGATGAACATCGCGTCCACCCGGATATCGTCGCCGGCCCGGGCGTAACGGTGGGAAAGAGCCTCGGCCGCGGCGGCGACCCGGCGCAGGCGATATTCGTCGAGCGCAAGCTCGGCGTCGGCGGCGGCCGAGCGCGCCTTCACCTCGACGAAGGCGAGGGTGCGGCCGCGACGGGCGACCAGGTCGACCTCTCCGACCGGCGTTCGGATCCGCCGGCCGAGGATGGTCCAACCCTTGAGCCGCAGCCACCAGGCCGCGTAGCTCTCGGCCCGGCGGCCGCCCCGCTCGGCACGCTCGCGAGTCATTTGAGCTGCAGGGCCCGCTCATACGCGCGGCGCCTGGGAACGCCCAGGGCCTCGGCTACCTCGGCCGCGGCGCGGGACGCGGAGAGTCGGGTCATTGCTTCGGCCAGCGCCGCGTCGAGCGCGTCGTCGCCGGCGGGCTCGGCCGCGCCCGGCGGCGCGACGACGACGACGATCTCGCCTTTCGGCGGCGCCTCCACGTAGCGTTCGGCCAGCTCGGGCAAGGTGCCGGTCACCGTCTCCTCGAACCGCTTGCTGATCTCGCGCACGACCGCCGCCTCCCGCGCTCCGAGGGCGTCGGCGAGCGCCTTCAGGGTCGCGGCGAGCCGGGGCCCGCTCTCGTAGAGCAGCAGAGTCGCCCGCACCCCCGCCACCTCGGCGATCGCCGCCGCTCGCGCCGCGGCCCTGGCGGGGAGGAAGCCGAGGAACAGGAAGCGGTCGGTGGGAAGCCCGGCCAAAGTCAGGGCGGCGACGGCGGCCGACGGGCCGGGGATGGTGGTCACCGATATTCCCGCCGCCCGCGCGTCGCGCACCAATTTGTAGCCAGGATCCGAGATGAGCGGCGTCCCCGCATCCGAGACCAGGGCGACAGCCTGGTCCGCCATCCGCGCGAGCAGCTGCGGCCGCACCCGCTCGGCATTGTGGTCGTGATAGGGAAGCATCGGGCGCCGGGTTCCGATACGCGCGAGGAGCTTCGCCGTCACACGGCTGTCCTCGACGGCGATCGCGTCGGCGGCGGCGAGCGTCGCGGCGGCGCGCGGGCTCAAATCGGAGAGATTGCCGATCGGCGTCGCCACGATGTAGAGGCCGGGGGACAATGTCTCGCTCATGAGGTCAGCGGTCATGGCAGAGCTTTCCCATCGGCCGCAAGCGCGGCGCTCGTTCCTGCTCCTCGCGGCGGGCGGTTTGTTCGCGCTGGCCGGCTGCCAATTGGTGCCGGCGCCGAGGCCCGAGCCGCCCCCCGCGCCGCAGGAAGCGCCGCCGGTGCCGCCGCCCCCGCCGACGCAGCGCCCCGGCCTGCCGGCGGACGAGACCCGCAACCGGGTCGCCGTCCTCGTGCCGCTCTCCGGCCCCAATGCGGGGGTCGGAACATCGATCGCCAACGCCGCCCAGCTCGCCTTGCTCGACACCGGCGGCGAGCGAATCCGGATCACTGTCTACGACACCGCGAAGGCCGGCGCCGCGGCCGCGGCCGACCAGGCGGTGGCGGAAGGAAACGGCCTGTTCCTCGGCCCGCTTCTCGCCGACGATGTCCGTTCGGTGGCGGCCATCGCCCACCGCAACGGCGTGCCGGTGATCGCCTTCTCGAACGACGTCAGCGTCGCCGGCGACGGGGTCTATCTGATGGGCTTCACGCCCGGCCAGTCGATCAGCCGCGTCGTCTCCTACGCCCGTTCGGCGGGCCTCGACCGCTTCGCCGCGGTCACTCCCGAAGGCACCTACGGCAAGCGCGCCGCCCAGGCCCTGCTCGACGCCACCCAGCGCGGCGGCGAGGTCGTCGCCATGCAGAGCTACGCCCGCGACGCCGCCAGCCTGCGCGCCGCGGTGGTGCGGGTCAGCGCCCAGGGCGCCTACGACGCCCTGCTGGTCGCGGACAGCGGCCGCACCGCGGCCTCCGCCGTCGCGGCGGTCCGCGCCGGGCCCTCGCCCCGCGCCCGGATCCTTGGCACCGAGCTGTGGGCCACCGAAGCCGGTCTCGGCCGAATTCCAGCGCTGCGCGGCACCTGGTACGCATCGGTTTCCGACACGATGTTCGACCAGCTGCGCACCCGCTACCGCGCCCGCTACGGCGCGGCGCCGTACCGTCTCGCCAGCCTCGGCTACGATTCGGTGCTGCTCGCGGTCAGGGTGGCGAAGGACTGGCGGATCGGCCGCCCCTTCCCGGAGCGGGCGCTCAGGGACCCCGGCGGGTTCGCCGGAGTCGACGGCGCCTTCCGCTTCGGCGGCAGCGGCATCGCCGAGCGCTCGCTCGAGGTGCGCGAAGTGACCGCTGCGGGAACCACGGTTTTGTCGCCGGCGCCGAAGGGCTTCGACTAAAGCACGATCTCCGCGAGGATGCGGTCGAGCAGCAGCCGTCCGGGCGGAAGGACATGCAGCCGGCTGGGCGAGCGGGCGACAAGGCCTTGCCGTTCGAGCCTTTCAGCGGCCGCCCGGTCGATATGCCCTTCCAGCCCCTCGATCGCGACTCCCTCGCCGAGGCGCAGCCCCATCAGCAGCGCCTCGCGCGCCTGCTCCTCCCGCGTGAGCGGAGTCTCCTCGGCCAGGCCGTGGCCGTTGCGGGTGAGCGCGGCGAGCCAGTTCTCGGGCTTGCGGTGGCGCAGCGTCGCCAGTCCGCCGCGCCGCCCGTGGGCGCCGGGCCCGATTCCGAGATAGGGCCGGTAGCGCCAGTAAGCGAGATTGTGGCGGCTCTCCTCGCCCGGCCGGGCGTGGTTCGAAATCTCGTAGGCGGGGAGCCCCGCCGCCTCGGCCATCTCCTGGGTCAGCTCGTAGAGCGAGGCGGCGAAGTCGGGATCGCTTTCGGTCAGATCGCCCCTGGCGGCGAGGGCGGCGAAGCGGGTGCCGGGCTCGATGGTCAGCTGGTAGAGGGAGAGGTGGCCCGTGCCCACGGCGAGGGCGCGGGTCAGCTCGGATCGCCAGGCGTCGGCGGTCTGTCCGGGCAGCGCGTAGATGAGGTCGAAGCTGACCCGAGCGAAATGACGCTGCGCCGTCGCCAGCGCCGCCAAGCCTTCCTCCACATCGTGGGCCCGCCCGAGGAAGCGCAGCGCCCGGTCGTCGAGCGACTGGAGGCCTAGCGAGACCCGGTTCACTCCCGCCGCGGCGAGTTCGGCGAAGCGCGCCGCCTCGACCGACGACGGATTGGCCTCGAGCGTGACCTCGACGTCGGGCGCGAATCCCCAGTGCCGCTCGGCCGCTTCGATCAGCGCCGCGACCGTCTCGGGCGCCATCAGCGAAGGGGTGCCTCCGCCGAAGAAGATCGAGCCGAGCGGGCCCGGCGGCCCGGCCTCGGCCTCATGGGCCATGTCCCTGATAAGCGCCTCGCGCCACGCCGCCTGGTCGACCGCTTCGCGCACATGGCTGTTGAAGTCGCAATAGGGGCATTTCGAGACGCAGAACGGCCAGTGGACGTAGAGAGCGAGAGGGGCGGCGGGCCCACCCTCACCGTTCGCCCTGAGCTTGTCGAAGGGCTTCTCTTCTTCCGCAGCGGCGGAAGGGAAGGGCTTCGACAGGCTCAGCCCGAACGGTTTGGGGTTTCCCACGTCCGACTCTACAGCAAAGCCTCGGCCAGCTTGGCGAAGGCGGCGGCGCGGTGGCTGATCCGGTGCTTCTCGGCCTGGTCCATCTCGCCGAACGTCTCTTCGCGGCCGAGCGGGAGGAACATCGGGTCGTAGCCGAAGCCCCTGTCGCCGCGCGGCGGCCAGACCAGGCAGCCGTCGGCGCGGCCCTCGAACCATTCGGCACGGCCGTCCGGCCAGACCAAAGCGAGCGCGCAGACGAAATGGGCGTCCCGGCTGACCTCCGGTCCCAGCGAGGCGAGCTCGTCCTCGACCCGCCGCATCGCCCGCATGAAGTCGCGGCTTCCGTCCTCGCCCTCGGCCCAGCGCGCCGAGAACAGGCCGGGCCGGTCGCCTAGCGCCTCGACGCACAGGCCGCTGTCGTCGGCCAGCGCCGGGAATCCCGAAAGATCCGCCGCCTGCCGGGCCTTCAAATCGGCATTCTCGATGAAGCTGACCCCGATCTCGTCCGGCTCGGGCAAATCGAGCTCCGCCGCCGACACACCCTCTACGCCGTGGGGGGCGAGCAATTCGGCGATCTCGCGCACCTTGCCTTGGTTATGGCTGGCGATGACCAGCTTTCCGGTGAGCTTCCTCATCGCCCGGTCGCCTTGGCCTGCGCGGCGAAGATGTCGGCGCAGCCGATGCGGGCGAGGCGGAGCAGGCGAAGCAGCCCCTCCTCATCGAAGCATTCGCCTTCGGCGGTGAGCTGCGCCTCGACGATCTTGCCGTCGTCGGTGAGGACGAAATTGCCGTCGGCGCCGGCGGTCGAATCCTCCTCATAATCGAGGTCGAGCACCGGGGCGCCGTTATGGATCCCGCAACTCACGGCGGCGACCCGGCCGCGGATCGGGTCGGCGGCGAGCAGTTTCTGATCGAGCAGCTTGTCCACCGCGATCCGGAGCGCCACCCAGGCGCCGGAGATCGCCGCCGTGCGGGTGCCGCCGTCGGCCTGGACGACGTCGCAATCGAGCGTGATCTGCCGCTCGCCGAGCGCGGCGAGGTCGACGACCGCTCGAAGCGAGCGCCCGATCAGCCGCTGGATCTCCTGAGTGCGGCCCGATTGCTTCCCCGCCGCCGCCTCTCGGCGGCCTCGGGTGTGAGTGGCGCGCGGCAGCATGCCATATTCCGCCGTCACCCAGCCCTTGCCCTTTCCGCGCAGCCAGGAGGGGAGATTGGTCTCGACCGAAGCGGTGCACAGCACCCGCGTATCGCCGAACGAGACGAGGCAGCTCCCCTCCGCGTGGCGGGTGAAAGCCGGCTCCATGACGATCTGACGCATCTGGTCGGGGGCGCGTCCGGACGGGCGCATGGAATTCCTTTCCCTTGAGTTCGCGCGCTCCTACCCCCTAAATTTCCCGCGAGGCAACCGGAGCCGCCGATGAAGAGAGCGATTGTCCTTTCCGCCTGCGCCGTGGCGCTCGCCGCCGCCGGGCCGCATCACCGAAGTCCGGACGCGATCGCGTTCGAAGTCAGCTCATGGGGGAAGCCGCTGATCAGCTGGCGTGTCGCCGCGGACGGGCGTGGCACCTATACGAAAAGCGAAGGCGGCCGGGATTTCCAGCATTACCGTCTCGTCACCCGCCGCTTCGCCGCCGGACGGACGGCCTTTGCGAAGCTCGACGCCGCGCTCACCTGGGCGGCGGGCAATGCGGATCGGGAGGTGCCTTGCGGGTCCCGCATCTCGGATTTTCCCTACGGCACGGTGACTTGGACGATCGGACACGAAATGCGGCGGGTCCGGTTCGATACGGGCTGCCAGTCCGCCGAGGCGAAGCGCGTCGAAGCGGCGGTCAGCGCCGCCGACGCGCTCGTAGCGAAATGGTCCGTCGCGGGACCGATCGTCGAGACTCGAGAAGTGGCTCCGTGACCTCGACCCCCGTCGGCGAGCTCACCGAACGCGCCCGCGAGGTGTTCCGGCTGCTCGTCGAATCCTATCTCGGCTCCGGTGCCCCGGTCGGCTCGCGCACCCTGTCGCGGCTGCCCGGCCTCAACCTTTCGCCCGCCTCGATCCGAAACGTCATGCAGGACCTCGAGGAGCTTGGCCTGCTCAGCCATCCGCACACCTCCGCCGGCCGGGTGCCGACCGAAAGCGGCCTCCGCCTGTTCGTCGACGGAATGATGCAGGCCGCCGAGCCGAGCGCCGAGGAGCGCGCCGCGATCGAGGCTCGGATCGAGCGCGGCGGTCCGGTCGAGGAGGCGCTCTCCGCTGCCACGGCCGCGCTGTCCGGACTCTCCGCCTGCGCCGGAATCGTGCTGGTGCCCAAGCGCGAGCCGGTGCTTCGGCAATTGGGCTTCGTCCAGCTCTCGCCCACCCAGGCGCTGGCGGTGATGGTCGGGGCGGAAGGCTCGGTCGAGAACCGGGTCGTCGATCTGCCGCCCGGAATCACCGCGTCCGCGCTCGCGGAGATCGGCAATTACGTCAGCGCCCGGCTTTCCGGCCTCACCCTGCCGGAGGCGCAGCGGCGCCTCGCCGAGGAGATACGCGACGGCCGCGCCGCGATCGACTCGGCGGCGCGGGCATTGATCGAGAGCGGCCTCGCCCTCTGGTCCGAGGACGGCGCACAGCGGCCGGTACTGATCGTCCGCGGCCAGGCCAATCTCCTCGACGACGCCGCTGCGGCCGACCTCGAGCGCGTCCGCCAGTTGCTCGAGGAGCTGGAGGGCAAGGCCGAGATCGTCCGGCTGCTCGACGCGGCCCGGGCGGGGGAGGGGATGAAAATCTTCATCGGCTCGGAGAACAAGCTGTTCGCTTTGTCCGGCTCGTCGGTTATCGCGGCGCCCTATCGCGGCCGCGAGGGAAAGGTGGTCGGAGTCGTCGGCGTGATCGGCCCGACTCGGTTGAACTACGCGCGGGTCGTACCCATGGTGGATTTCACGGCACAGGCATTATCGAGATTGATGGGATGATCGACGAACAGGAAGTGAAGGACCAGGCGGGCGACAATATCGAAGCCGCCGAAAGCGAGACCACGCCGGATCAGGACCTCGTCCAGTTGGCGAAGGAGCTCGAGGAGGTGCGCCAGCACGCCCTCTACGCCCAGGCCGAGACACAGAATGTCCGCCGCCGGCTCGAGCAGGAGAAGCAGACCGCCGCGGCCTATGCGGCGACCGGCTTCGCCCGCGACATGCTGAGCGTGAAGGACAATCTCGACCGCGCCCTCGCCGCGGTTCCCGAGGAGCTGAGGCAGGACGAAAAGCTGAAGAGCCTTCTGGCCGGCATCGAGGCGACTTCGCGCGAGCTCGATTCGGTGTTCCAGCGCAACGGCGTGACCAAGGTCGAGGCGCTCGGCCAGCCGCTCGACCCGCACCGCCACCAGGCGATGGTCGAGATCCCCTCGAACGAGGCCGAGCCCGGCACGATCGTTCAGGAGATGCAGGCCGGCTACATGTTCAAGGACCGCCTGCTGCGGCCCGCTTTGGTCGGAGTGGCGAAGAAGGGCTGAGCTTTCTCCCTCCCGTCCTCCTTGTCGGCGAAGCCGATGGGGAGGGGGACCATGCGAAGCATGGTGGAGGGGCCTTACGGACTCAGAATTGCCCCTCCACCGCACTTCGTGCGGTCCCCCTCCCCATGCGCTTCGCGCACAGGGAGGACTGGAAAGTCGGGCGTCTCGCCGTCCTCAGAGCGGTTCCGGCACCATGTCGATCTCGCGGACGCCGCGGCGCTGCCTTGCCTGGTTGACGAGGTCGCGAAGCCGCTCGCGGCGGGGCTCGGCCTGTTCGACGAAGGGGATGACCAGGGGGGCGTCGCGGGTGGTCTCGTCGCTGGAGAGGATGGTGATCGTCCCGATCCCGGCCCACTGATTGACCAGGCTGTAGTCGAGCCGGATGTCCTTGACGCGGTAGAGCTCGATCTCGTCGATGCTCTTGGAGAAGATTCCGCGGCGGATGACCAGCCTGTCGTTCGTTACCTCGAAGGTCGCGGCGACGAAGCGCAGCCATTGGGCGAGGACGATGATAAGCCCGACTCCGGCCAGGCAGAGCAGGAGCGTTCCCCAGCCGGCGATCGTGCCCCTCAGCCAGCCCCAGGTCGAGGAGCGGAAGGTGTCGAGCGGCTGGTCCATTTGGGATCCTTTCAGTGCACGGAGCGGTGCTGGCGCTCGCTCTTGGTGGCGAGCGAGAAGCGGGGCTGGGGCCGGGCGAGGGCGCCGGTGACGAGGTCGGCGGCGTAGCGGCCGACCGCCGGGCCGTGCTTGAAGCCGTGGCCCGAGCCGGCACCGACCAGCAGGACGTTCGGCCGGTCCGGGTGGCGGTCGATAAGGAAGTCGCCGTTGGCGCTGTTCTCGTACTGGCAGATCCGCGCCTCGCTGAGCGGCCGGCCGCGCATCCCCGGGAAACGCCGCTCCATGAAGGCGCGGACCTCCGCGAGGGCGGCGGGGGAGGGGGTGCGGTCGCCCGCGTCAGGATCGATCGGCGGGCCGTGGGCGTCGTGGGCGATCTTGAAGCCGCGCCCCTCGAGGTCCGGGAAGCCGTAGAAGATGTCGCCCTGGTTGAAGTCGGCCCAGCCCGGCAGGCGGTCCGGCCCGAAGCTGCGGTCGCCGGGCGGCGGCGCGAAGAAGAACACTTCCTGGCGGGTCGGGAAGATTCGGGTATCGAGCAGGCCGGGGAACAATTTGCCGAGCCACGGGCCGCAGGCGAAGACGAACTGGGGCGCGGCAAGCGGGGTGCCGTCGCCGAGGAGGATTCGTCGGAGCGGCCCGCTGCCGTGCTCGAGCGGCCCCACCGCGGCGCGGAGATAGCCGCCGCCGGCGGCGACGAACTCGGCGACCAGCGTCTGCACCGATCGCCGCGCCATCAGCGCGCCGAATTCCGGCTCGTAGACCCCGACCTCGATGCCCTCGAAGTCGATCTGCGGGAAACGCCGCGCCATGGCGGCGCGGTCCAGCACCTGGGTCGGCAGCTTGAGCCGCCGGTGCACCTCGATCGTGCGGTCGACATAATCCTCGCGGGTGGGGAAGAAGAACAGGATGCCGGCGCGGTGGAAGAGAGGCAGCTCGGCCCGCGCCGACAGCGCCTTCCATTCGGCGAGCGAATCCCAGGCCATCCGCGTGTAGACTTCATCCGCCCCGTAGCTTCCGCGGGTGAGGCGGGATTCGCCGCCCGACGAAGCGCGGGCGTGGGCCGGCCCCCAGGCGTCGACCAGGGTCACCCGCCGGCCGAGCGCCTGAAGCCGGTGCGCGGTCCAGGCGCCGAACACGCCGGCGCCGACCACCACTACGTCGGGCGCCCCGCGGGCGATCGCCGGGGCCGGCAGCCCGGCCGCGACTCCCGCGGCGGCGCCGGCCTTGAGCGCGGTGCGTCGGCTGATCCTCGCCATGTTCCGGGCAGCGTCTTTCCCGGCGCGGGCAAAGTCAATCCGCGCCGCTGTCACCCGGCTGCAACACGCATTGCCTTTCCGCAACGCACCTTCCGCCTTTCCTTGTCTCGCGACGCCGAAAGCGACATTGTTACGGAGCGACAACGGAGGGAGGGACGTATGGCGCATCATCCTCACAGGCTGTGGCTTGCGGGCAGCTCGCTCGCGGCTTTGCTGGCGGCGACGCCGGCCTTCGCGCAGGGCGGCTCGGGTACGGGCGGCGGCGGAAGCGGCAACGCGACCGCGAGCAGCGCGACCAGCGCCGAGGCGGCGCCGAACGACAACGGCCAGACCATCGTCATCACCGCGACCAAGCGCGAGCAATTGCTGATCGACGTGCCCTTCTCGGTCAACGCCCAGACCGAGGCGGACATCCAGCGCTCCGGCGCCAACACGATCGAGGATCTGTCGCGCAACGTCGCCGGCCTCACCGTCCAGAATCTCGGCCCCGGCCAGAGCCAGGTCTCGGTGCGCGGAGTCTCGGCCGGCCAGGTCGTCCGCGACCAGCCGGGCGTCAAGGAGCAGGTCGGCGTCTATCTCGACGAATCGGTGATCTCGCTGTCGCTGTTCACGCCCGACCTCGACCTGTTCGACCTCAACCGGGTCGAGACCCTGCGCGGGCCGCAGGGCACCCTGTTCGGCTCCGGCTCGGTCGGCGGCACCATCCGCTACATCACCAACCAGCCGCGCATCGGGGTCAGCGAGGGCCTGGTCGAAGGCAACGTCAACCTGGTCGACGGCGGCGACGTCGGCGGCCACATCAAGGGCGCGGTCAACATCCCGATGGGCAGCACCGCGGCCGCCCGGGCGGTCGGCTATTACACCCGCTACGGCGGCTTCATCGACAATATCGGGCCGGGCGGCGACCACAAGAACGTCAACGACGGAAGCCGCGCCGGGGGGCGCCTGGCCGTGCTGTTCGAGCCGACGCCCGGCATCAAGATTACCCCGCGGGTCGTCTACCAGCAGATCCGCGCCAACGGTTTCAACCGCGAGGAGATATTCAACCTCTTCGCCAACCCGTTCACGACGACGAGGCCCAAGGTCAATTTCAAGGAGCGCCAGCAATATCTGCTGCTCCCCGAGGAGTTCAAGGACGACACGTTCCTCGCCGACCTCACCGGCCAGTTCGCGCTCGGCTCGAGCGTCCAGCTGACCTCGGTGACGAGCTACATCAACCGCGACATCCTCGCCAGCCGCGACGCCAGCGCCCTCACCGGCTCGGTGTCGGTCGACCTCGGCTATCCGGCCGCGGCGGTGACCCTTCCGTCGAACCTCCGCGATACCACCAAGCTCAAGCAATGGACCCAGGAGGTGCGGCTGTCTTCGACGGGAAGCGGCCCGTTCCAGTGGGTGATCGGCGCCTTCTATTCCAACATCGACCGCTTCTACCGCCAGCGGCTGCCGACGCCGGGCTACGACGCCTTCACCGACGCCCGCTTCGGCGCCGGAACCTCGGTCGCCGTCGCCAACGGCTTCCCGCTGAACTCGCCTTACAATTCGGACCTGCCCTACAAGATCAAGCAGAAGGCGGTGTTCGGCGAAGGCACCTACGATTTCGGCCGGCTCTCCTTCACCGCCGGCGGGCGCTATTACGACTTCACCGAGCGGCGCCAGTTCAAGTCGGGCGGCCTCTTCTCGAACGACGACAACCGCACCGACAAGACGACCTCGCACGGCTTCACCCCGCGCGCGATCCTGAGCTACGAGGCGTCGGACAAGTTCCGGATCAACGCCCAGGCCTCGAAGGGCTTCCGCCTCGGCGGGGTCAACGATCCCTTGAACCTGCCGCTCTGCACCCCGTCGGACAAGACGATCTTCGGCTCGTACCAGACCTATCGCGACGAATCGCTGTGGAACTACGAGCTCGGCGTCAAGGCGGGCGGGCGCGGCATCAGCTTCAACGCCGCCGCCTTCTACACCGACATCTCGAACCTGCAGGTGACCCTCGACGCCGGCTCCTGCTCGTCGCGGATCGTCTTCAACGTGCCCAAGGCCCACACGGCCGGCGTCGAGTGGGAGCTTTCCGCCCACCCGACCCGCGAGATCGACCTGTCGATCGCCGGAAGCCTCCTGGAGGCCAAGTTCGATTCGACCGTGACGACCGGGGCGGGCGCGGTGATCGGCGGAATCCGCGACGGCAACCGCCTGCCGACCGTGCCCAAGTTCCAGGTGGCGGCGACCGGCACCTACACGACTCCGTTCAATGCGCGGGGCGACGAGGCCTTCTTCAGCGCCACCTTCCAGCATGTCGGAAGCCGCTACACCCAGCCGAGCGACCAGGAGGGCAATCCCGTCACCTTCCGCTCCAACCTGCCGTTCGGCGGCGCCACCGGCAACGAGCCGGTGATCGTCGACCTCAAGCTGCCGGCCTACAACCTCGTCAATCTGAGCGCCGGGGTGAACCTCAAGAGCGGAACCGAGATCGTCGCCTACGTCTCAAACCTTTTCGATGAGAATCCTCTTCTCTCGTTCGACCGCGAACGCGGCGGGCGAGCGCGACTAGGGTTCAACGTCGGCCAGCCGCGGACGTTCGGGGTCACGGTGAGGCAGCATTTCTAGAGGGGTAGTCCTCCCTGTCCGCGAAGCGGATGGGGAGGGGGACCATGCGAAGCATGGTGGTGGGGCTGCCTGACTCGGAAAGCCCCTCCACCGCGTTTCACGCG
Organism: Sphingomonadales bacterium; assembly: GCA_034668685.1. Taxonomy (GTDB): domain Bacteria; phylum Pseudomonadota; class Alphaproteobacteria; order Sphingomonadales; family Sphingomonadaceae; genus Allosphingosinicella. The sequence continues at coordinate 39,761 of JAXDPA010000006.1, forward strand.
GTCCCCCTCCCCATCGCCTTCGGCGACAGGGAGGATTGAGGGCTACTTACCGATCTCCCGCCGCGTCGCGTACCTCCGCGTCGACCGTCACCGGCGGGGCGGTGTCGAAGGCGAAGGTGAGGGGGATGGACGCGCCGGGCTTCACGGCCTTGTTGATCCCGAACAGCATGGCGTGCTTGCCGCCGGGTGCGAACTCGATCCGGCGGCGAAAGTCGAACTCGACGGCTTTGAGCGCCCGCATCGCGCTCATCCCGCCATGCTCCATGCTCTCGTGCAGCTCGATCCGCGACGCCATCGGGCTCGAGATGCCGGTGAGGCGGGTGCCTTCGGCGCCGCCCTCGATCGTGAAATAGGCCGCCCCGGCCTCACCCTTCACCGCAGGCAACCGCACCCAGGCTTTCGAGACCGCGATCCCGTCGGGCTTCCGTTCGCCGCACCCGGCGAGGAGCAGAGCGAGGGCCGCCAAGGCCGCCCATTTCCCGTCATTGCGAGGAGCGTAGCGACGAAGCAATCCAGCTTGCGACGCCCCGCCGCCGGATTGCTTCGCTCCGCTCGCAATGACGGGTCGACTGTGGATTTTCTGCATCTTCCCCATGGCTGATGCGCCTCTAGGGGCGGGCTCGCTTCTTGTCGCCTCCGAATCGACCCCTATATCGCTCCACAAGCATCGGGCACGCGCCGGAATGGGCGGCCCGGTGAGACTAATCGATTGGGGCATAAGAGGATTAACATGGCCAAAGTCATCGGTATCGATCTCGGCACCACCAACAGCTGCGTCGCCGTCATGGAAGCGGGCAAGCCCAAGGTGGTCGAGAATTCGGAAGGCGCCCGCACCACCCCCTCGATCGTCGCTTTCACGAAGGACGGCGAGCGACTGGTGGGACAGCCCGCCAAGCGCCAGGCGGTCACCAATCCCGACAACACCGTCTTCGCGGTCAAGCGCCTGATCGGCCGCCGCTTCGACGATCCGGTGACCAAGAAGGACACCGAGCTCGTCCCCTACAAGATCACCCGCGGCCCCAACGGCGACGCCTGGGTCAATGCCGGCGGCAAGGATTACAGCCCCTCGCAGATCAGCGCCTTCACCCTCCAGAAGATGAAGGAGACGGCGGAGGCCTATCTCGGCGAGACGGTCACCCAGGCAGTGATCACGGTTCCCGCCTACTTCAACGACGCGCAGCGCCAGGCGACCAAGGACGCCGGCCAGATCGCCGGCCTCGAGGTGCTGCGCATCATCAACGAGCCGACGGCGGCGGCGCTCGCCTACGGCCTCGAGAAGCAGGACGGCAAGACGATCGCCGTCTACGATCTGGGCGGCGGCACGTTCGACGTCTCGATCCTCGAGATCGGCGACGGCGTGTTCGAGGTTAAGTCGACCAATGGCGACACCTTCCTCGGCGGCGAGGATTTCGACGCCAAGATCGTCGACTGGCTGGCCGACGAGTTCAAGAAGCAGGAGGGCATCGACCTCAGGAGCGACCGGCTCGCGCTTCAGCGCCTCAAGGAGGCCGCCGAGCGCGCCAAGATCGAGCTCTCTTCGGCCCAGACCACCGAGGTCAACCTGCCCTTCATCACCGCCGACCAGAACGGTCCGAAGCATCTGGTGAAGAGCCTCACCCGCGCGGACCTCGAGAAATTGGTCGAGGATCTGATCAAGCGCACGCTCGAGCCCTGCAAGAAGGCGCTCTCCGACGCCGGGGTCGCCGCGAAGGACATCGCCGAGGTCGTCCTCGTCGGCGGCATGACCCGCATGCCGCGGGTCCGCCAGGTGGTTCAGGACTTTTTCGGCAAGGAGCCGCACACCGGCGTCAACCCCGACGAGGTGGTGGCGATGGGCGCGGCGATCCAGGCCGGCGTCCTCCAGGGCGACGTCAAGGACGTGCTGCTGCTCGACGTCACGCCACTGTCGCTCGGCATCGAGACCCTGGGCGGAGTCTTCACCCGGATGATCGACCGCAACACGACCATCCCGACCAAGAAGTCGCAGACCTATTCGACCGCCGAGGACAACCAGAATGCGGTCACCATCCGCGTCTTCCAGGGCGAGCGCGAGATGGCGGCGGACAACAAGCTGCTCGGCCAGTTCGACCTGGTCGGGATCCCGCCGGCGCCGCGGGGCGTGCCGCAGATCGAGGTCACCTTCGACATCGACGCCAACGGCATCGTCAACGTCTCGGCCAAGGATCGCGGCACCGGCAAGGAGCAGCAGATCCGAATCCAGGCCTCGGGCGGCCTCAACGACAGCGACATCGAGAAGATGGTTCAGGAAGCCGAGCGCTTCGCCGAGGAGGACAAGCAGCGCCGCGAGGCGGCCGAGGCGAAGAACAACGCGGAAGGGCTGGTCCACTCGACCGAGCGGCAGATCGCCGAGCATGGCGACAAGGTCGACGAGTCCTTGAAGTCCGAGATCCAGGCGGCGATCGACGAGACCAAGTCGGCGATCGAAGGCGGGGACGTCGAGGCGATGAAGGCCAAGGCGCAGGCCCTTGCCCAGGTCGCGATGAAGCTCGGCCAGGCGATCTACGAGAAGGAGCAGGCCGCGGGCGCCGCGGCCGGCGGCGGTGAGACCGGCGCCGCCGGCGAAGGCGCCGAGGCCGGCGGCGGCGAGGAAGTCGTCGACGCAGAATTCTCCGAGGTCGACGACGAAAACAAGGGTTGATGACCTTCCCTCCCTCTCCCCTTCAGGGGAGAGGGCCGGGGAGTGGGGGTGTTGGAGAGGATGAACAAGGTGAGCGTGTTGGCCGCACT
>JAXDPA010000007.1:0-3011 GCA_034668685.1 Sphingomonadales bacterium
AGGATGGTCAGGGTTCAAACCCGACATCACGGCACCGGGCTGGAGGCGGGGAGGCGGCTCCAGGAGCCGTGCAGCCGAACCACCCGGCAATAGGAATCGACCAGCGCCTGGTTGACCTCGTCCCAGCCGTAGCGCCCGCTGGCTCGAGCGCCGGCCATTCCTGCCGCGCGGCGCGCCGATTCGTCGCCGCAGTAGAAGGCGAGCGCGTCGGCGAAGGCTTCGACGGCCCCGGGCCGGATCAGCCGGCCGGTAACTCCCTCGGTCACCAGGCTCTCGCTGCCCGTGGCGATCGCCGCGACGACGGGCAGGCCGACGGCCATCGCCTCGAGGGTGACGTTGCCGAACGTCTCCGTGACCGAGGGGTTGAACAGCATGTCGAGCGAGGCCATCGCCCGGCCGAGATCGGCGCCGCCCTGGAAGCCGGCGAACACCGCCTCGGGCAGCCGCCGCTCGAACCAGTCCCGTGCCGGGCCGTCGCCGACCACCACCACCTTGTGCCGCACCCCGCGCCGAGCCAGCGCGTCGATCGCGTCGGAGAAGACGTCGAGCCCCTTCTCCATCACCAGCCGGCCGACGAAGCCGATCGCCGGCACGTCGTCCTCGACTCCTAAGGCCCGGCGCCAATCGAGGTCGCGCCGGTTGGGATCGAATATGTCCGCGTCGATACCGCGGCTCCAGATGCCGACATTGTAGTTCATCCGCTGGTCGCGAAGCAGCTGCGCCATCGACTCGGAGGGGGCGTAGATAGCGTCGCAGCGCCGGTAGAAGCGGCGCAACGCGGCGAGCACGATCGGCTCGAGGAAGGCCAGGCCGTAATAGCGCGGATAGGTCTCGAAACGGGTGTGGACGGAAGCGACGACCGGCAGATCGAGCCGGTGGGCGAAGGTCACCGCCCGGTGGCCGAGCAGATCGGGGCTGGCGACGTGGAAGATGTTCGGGCGGAAGGCCTCGATGTTGCGCCGGGCGCGCGGCGGAAGCGTGATCGGCATCCGGTATTCGGTCCGGCCGGGCACCGGCAGCGAGGGTATGCCGACGACCTCGCCGTTCGGGGGGAAAGCGGGCTCCTCGACGGTCGGCGAGTAGATGCGCACCGCCGCCCCTTTCTTCAGAAGATAGGAGACCAGCCGGTTGAGGGCCTGGTTGGCCCCGTCCCGCGTATAATTGTAATTGCCCGTGAAGAGGCAGATCCTGAGGCCCGTCACGTCCATCGCGGCGCCCCGATAGCGGGTAATCCGCTCGAGGCCAAACCGAGCGGACTCCCCTCCCTTCAAGGGAGGGGCTGGGGGTGGGTGCGAGCGAAGCGAGTTTGCTGAGTCCGAGTTTCGGCCGCCTTCGGCGGAACCCACCCCGACCCCTCCCTTGCAAGGGAGGGGAGGAGGAGTGGGGAGCGGTTGAGCGGGCGGAGACGGAGGCGTAACATCCACCCGCCGCCTCGGGGGGATTGCCGACATGCGCCACGCCACCAGCCTCATCGCCGCCCTGCTCCTCGCCGCCGCCGCGCCCGCCGCGGCCCAGCATGACGATCATGCCCCGGCCCCGCCTCAGACGCTCGCCGATTGGGCGAAGGGCGCGCGGCTCTACGAGGGGCTCGGCAGCTTCCACCGCGCGGTGACGACCAACTCGCCCGAGGCGCAGCGTTACTTCGACCAGGGGATGCGCTTCGTCTGGGCGTTCAACCATGACGAGGCGACCCGCTCCTTCGCCCGGGCCGCGGAGATCGACCCCGCCTGCGCTTCCTGCTGGTGGGGCGTCGCCCTCACCCTCGGCCCGAATTACAACATGCCGATGATGGCCGAGGCGCGCGCCAAGGCCGGCTGGGAGGCCATCGCCAGGGCCCGCGCCGCCGCGCCGGCCGCCACCCCCGTCGAGCGGGCGCTGATCGAGGCGCTGGCCAAGCGCTTCCTCGGACCCGCGCCGCTCGATCCTTCGAACAGCGCCGCGCCGCTCAAGGCCTATGTCGAGGCGATGCGCGCCGTCGCCGACCGCTTCCCCGACGATCTGGACGTGCGGACGCTCTACGCGGAAGCCTTGATGAACACGAACCCGTGGAAGCTGTGGAACGCCGACGGCACGCCCGGGCCCGGCACTCCGGACATCCTCGCCGCGCTGAAGTCGGTGCTGGCCAGAGACCCGAAGCATCCCGGGGCCAACCATTATTGGATCCACGCGGTCGAAGCTTCGCCGCATCCGGAGCAGGGGGTCGCTTCGGCGGAGGTGCTGACCGGCATGATGCCCGCCGCGGGCCATCTCGAACATATGCCGGCCCACATCATGCAGCGGGTCGGCCGCTACGAGGAAGCGGCAGAGGCCAACCGCAAGGGCGCCGCGGCCGACCTCGCTTATTTCGCGACGACCGCGCCGCCCGATTATTATCCGATGTACACGGTCCACAATTACCAGTTCCTGGCTTTCGCCGCGGCGATGGAAGGGCGGCGCGCGGAAACTCTGGAGGCGGCGCGCAAGGCGCGGGCCAACATGCCGGACTCGATGCTGCTCGGCATGCCCGGGTTCGATTGGTCGGCCGGGCTGCTCTACGACGGCTATGTCCGTTTCGGGATGTGGGACGAGATGCTGGCCGAGCCCGCTCCCAACCCGAAGCTGGCAGGGCTCACCGCCGCCTGGCTGCAGGCGCGGGCGACGGCGCTCGCCGCCAGGGGGCGGGCGGCGGAGGCCGAGGCGGCCGTAAAGGCGCTCGACAGCCTGATCGCGGCCACGCCGGCGGACGCGACTCAGGGCCAGAGTCCGGCGAAGCCGCTCTACGAGATCGGAGCGCTCCGAGCCGAGGCGAGGATCGCCTCGGCGCGAGGGGACAAGGCGCGGGCAGTGGCGCTCCTCACCGAGGCGGTCGCCAAGGAGGACAAGCTTGCCTACGACGAGCCTGAGGACGAGTTCTTCCCGACCCGGCACCTGCTCGGCGCCGCCTTGCTCGCCGCGGGCCGGCCGGCCGAGGCCGAGGCGGTCTATCGCGAGGATTTGAAGCGTCACCCGAAGAACGGCTGGGCGCTGCACGG
>JAXDPA010000008.1:0-4947 GCA_034668685.1 Sphingomonadales bacterium
GAGAAAGGCCGCACCGATCGTATCGCCGCCGTCCAGCAGGACCTGTCCGCGCGTCTCGGCTGGGAGGAAAGCCGCTTCGCGCGCCTCGCCTGGCGCCTGCCGGACAGCTACTGGCTGGCGGAACCGCCCGAGGTGATCGAAGCCAATGCGCGGCTGATGGACGCGGGCGATCGCGCCCCGGCCACCGCGCGGCCGCTCTCGACCGCGGTGCAGGCGGAGCGCGGCGCGACCCTCGTCAGCGTCTACGCCAAGGATCAGCCCGGCCTGTTCTTCCGCCTGACCGCGGCGATGAGCCTCGCCGGCGCCAACATCATCGATGCGCGCATCCACACCACCAACGACGGCATGGCGATCGATAATTTCCTCGTCCAGGACGCCGCCGGCCAGCCTTTCGGCGAACGGCACCGGCTGAAGCGGCTGGAGCAGGCGGTGCTCGCGGCGCTGGCGGGCGAGGAGCCCGCGATGGAGCGGCTCGAGGCGAAGGCGCTGCCGCTGCCGCGCGCCGAGGCCTTCAATATCCATCCGGCGGTGTTCATCGATAACCACGCGTCGAGCCGCTACACGGTGGTCGAGGTCAACGCCCGCGACCGGGCGGCGTTGCTTTCAGGGCTCGCCCGCGCGCTCTACGAAAGCCGCGCCGCGGTCCATTCCGCCCATGTCGCGACCTATGGCGAACGGGCGGTCGACGTCTTCTACCTCACCGACTTGCCGACCGACCACAAGATCGAGAGCCCGGCTCGGCTGAAGGCGCTCCACGCCCGCCTGCTGCGCGCGGCCGGCGACGAAGCCGCCGCTGCCCGCCGGGCCGCGTAAAGCGGCTCCATCAGTCCTCCCTGCGCGCGAAGCACGTGGGGAGGGGGACCAGCCGCAGGCTGGTGGAGGGGCAATGCAGAGTCGGTAGGCCCCTCCACAGCACTCCGTGCGGCCCCCCTCCCCATGGAGCTTCGCTCCACAGGGAGGGCGAGGGTCCGCCTCAGAAGCGGATGCGGCCGGTCAGGCCGTAGGTCCTCGGCTCCGCCAGGAAGGCCGAGAAGATCTGGCGGCCGCCCGGGAATTGCGGATCGACGAACGGCGCCGACGTCGCTCCCGCCTGGAAGGGCGAGTTGAACGCGACCTGGGCATAATCCTGGTTGAACAGGTTCTGCGCCCACACCTCGATTGCCCAGCGCTCCTGCGGTCCGCGAATGCCAAGGCGGGCGTTGACCACGGCATAGGCGTCCTGCCGCTTCTGCGGGAACAGGTCGGAGCCGGTATTGTAGTCGTTGGTCATGCGCGCATCGACGTAGAACAGGCCGTGAAGCCCGCTGTCGCCGATCCGCGGAGTCCAGGTCACCGAGGCGGTTCCGACCAGGCTCGGAGCGTTGGACAAATGCTTGCCCGGAAGCACGCGCAGCGCCGGATCGAGCGGCGCGCCGCTGCTGTTGCCGACCAGGTTCGAGCGGTACTTGGTGTTGGCGTAGGTGAAGCCCGCGGTGATGTCGAGGTCGCGGGACGGGCGGATCGCGGTCTCCAGTTCGACACCCTCCGAGCGGACGCCCCAGGAGACGTTGCCGGCGGGGCATGCGCCGGTGGTGGCGCTGAGGTCGCGGTCGGCGCCGGCGAGGTCGGTCTTGCAGCCGTTGATCGTCTGCACGAGGAAGACGGTGCCGTTGAACGTGTTCAGCTGGAAGTTGCGGAAATCCTGCCGGAAGATGGCGAGATTGGCGGTGACGACGCCGTGCGAATATTTGGCGCCGACTTCGTAGGCGTTGTTGATCTCGGGAGCGAACTGGAGGTTGCCGACCAGCGCCTGGGCGCCGCCCGGAGTCGCCGCGAACGGCAGCAGCGGCGACTTGAGCGCCGAGCGGTCGAGATTGAAGCCGCCCGCTTTGTAGCCGCGCGAGTAGCTCGCATAGACCATCAGATCCTCGACCGGCTTCCAGCTGAGGACGCCGGTGCCGGTCAGCTTGTGCTCGCTGCGCCGGTCGGTGATGGTGACTCCGTTCAGTTCCGAGGTGGTGTTGCCTTGGCAGGTGAGGGCGAGGAGCCCGCCGGCCACCGCGGCGAGCGCCGGATTGGTGAGGAACGGATCGAGCGCTGCCTGCTGGGCCGGACAGGCGGTGTTGTCCTGGCCGAAGGTCGCGTGGAAGCGCTTGCGCTCGTTGGTGTAGCGCAGGCCCGCCGTGAACGCGACCTTGTCGGTGATGTGGAAGATGTTGTGGGTGAAGAAGGCGTAGTTGCGGCTGTTCTGGAAATAGCGATCGAGCGTGGCGCCCTTGTCGTTGACCGCGTCGAGCCGGTCGAACCCGGCGAAGATGATCGGCGAGGCCGCTCCGAACAGGGCCGGACGGGCCGCGAGGCACCCGGGTGACGTCGGCGAATAGAGGGCTGCCAAGCCGCCGCCGGAAACGATGCGGCAGGTGGCGAACCGGCCATATTGGGTGCCGAACCGCAAATTGTCGGTGAGGTTCAGATTCTCGTCGGCGTAATAGCCGCCGATCAGCCAGTCGAGATGGTTGTTGAACGTGGTGCCCTGCAGTCTCAGCTCCTGGCTCAGCGTCCTGAAGTGCCGAGAATAACCGTCGTTGGTCGGGCTGCGATAGAGGATGTCGACGGCGCTGTAGTCGATGTCGCCCGGCTGGCCGGAACGATAGTCGCGCCAGGCGGAGATCGAGGTGAGGGTGGTGTTGCCGCCGAGCTTCCAGTCGATCTGGAGCGACACGCCGCCGTCGGTCGTGTGGCCTTTATAGGTCCGGCCCGGGCTGATGTAGATGTTGCGGCTGTAGGGGTTGCTGAACGCCGCCATCGGCTCGCCGAGGTCGCGCAGAACGTTGATGATGTTGTTGCCGGCCGGGTTGACGGCGCCGCCGACCAGGATCGGGTTGACCGGGTCGTTGAGGCCGTCGATCCGCGAGTTGATGCTGCGGTCGACATAGACGGCGCCGCAGCAGCTCTCGTTGCGCTTGGTATAGTCGCCGATCAGGCGGACCTTGAGCTGGTCGCTCGGCTCGTAGAGCAATTGACCGCGCACGAAGAAGCGGTCGCGGTTGTTGACCCGGCTCTCCACCCCGACCGGGTTGACGACGTGGTAGAAGCCGTCGCGCTTCTGGTAGACGCTGTCGATTCGGAAGCCGAGGCCGCTCTTGCCGATCGGGCCGGAGAGCGCGCCGGAGAGCCGCCACATGTTGTAATTGCCATAGCTCGCCTCGGCGAAGCCCTCGAACTCGTTGAGGTTCGGCTTCTTGGAGATGATGTTGAGGAGGCCGGCCGAGGCGTTGCGGCCGAACAATGTGCCCTGCGGGCCGCGCAGCACCTCGACGCGCTCGATCTCGCCGAGCTCGTTCAGGCCGACGCCGGTGCGGCTGCGATAGACGCCGTCGATGAACACGGCGACCGAGCTTTCGAGGCCCGGATTGTCGCCGACCGTGCCGATGCCGCGGATGCGCGCCGAGCCGTTCGCCTCGGTGCCGGTCGAGGAGACGAGCAGCGACGGCGCCAGCTGGTTCAGCTGGCGGATGTCGGTTGCCCCGGAATTCTGGAGGGATTCGGCCGAGACCGCGGAAACCGCGATCGGCACGTCTTCGAGCACCTGGGCGCGGCCCTGGGCGGTAATGACGATGTTGTTGGAGTTGGTCTCGTCGGTCGGAGTCACGTCCTTGTTGGTGTTGACCTCGGCCGATTGCTCGAGCGGACCGGTCTGGCCGCTCGGGGCCGTGCCGCTTTGCGCGAAAGCAGGCGTTGCCATGAGCGCGAACGCGCCGGCGGACGTCAACCAGATGGTCTTCATGATAACCCCCTCCTCAATCTTGTTTTGAGGCGAAGGCTAATGAAAAGCATGGGTGGGTGCCAGCCGGAAAATCGCAGTTTCCCGCCGGTTCCGGCCCCTTATGGCAAATGCGCAACAATTCGGTTGCGAAACGAAACCGGTCGTTTCGTTGCCGCTACGGAAAGGCTGCTTCCCCGGCACGCGCCGCCCGACCGAGGATCTGGTACGAGGGCTCGGGCACCGCCACCCGCCGCTATTTCTACGCCGACCTGCGCGGCTCGATGACCAACGTGACGTCCCAGGCCGGCGCGCCCGTCTACTCGACCAACAGCTACGAGGAATATGGCCGGATGAGCGGCGCCGTGTCCTTCTTCGGCTTCACCGGGGAGGAGACGTACAACTTCGCCACCAACTTCAAGACCCGCTTCTACTCCGCCCCCTTGGGCCGCTTCCTGTCGCCCGACCCGACGGGCTATGAGGCCGGGATGAACCTGTACGGCTATGTGGACGCGGATCCGATAAACTTGATCGATCCCTGGGGCCTTTCAGGGGTTCATATTCATCATTGGACGGCGAAGTGCGAGCCGAGCTATCCCTGTGTGACGGGGCAAAGAGGCGTGGCCGCTCTGGCCCCGGCAGGGGCCTTCGCGGTGCAAAACAATCCGGCACGAGAAAATCCGCCTGCGGCGCGAGGCGACCAAGGACTCTCGGACCGCGCTAAACAGGAGCGCAACTGCCATACCAACCCTCACGCGAAGCGGGCTCTCGCTGATCCGGATGTTCAGCAGAATGAGGCGGAGGCCATGGCTGACGCCATGGGATGGGCCGGCGGGAACGGATTTGCCGAATTCGGCTTCTGGTCAGCCGAAACGAAGTCAGGTGGCGTCATAGCCTATGGACCAGGGACGGACAGATTGACTGACGAAATTTATCCGGACAACCAGCGCCCATACGCCGTAAGTCGGATGTACCAAAGGTACGTCCACGGTGCGCAGCCGGAAAACGTTTTTCACCATACGCATACGGGAGAAGTTCTCTCGAAGGAAGATAAACAATACGCTGACCAGACACATACGACGGTTGTCGCTGATAATCCTGATGGCACTCATTACTGCTACCCTGGGTGATCTATGGCCAAACTCATAACAATTGTACTTCTGGGACTAGGTCTGCTGGTGGCAAACGTGGGTCTGTGGGCGCAC
>JAXDPA010000009.1:0-62433 GCA_034668685.1 Sphingomonadales bacterium
GCATGGTCCCCCTCCCCATCCGCTTCGCCGACAGGGAGGACAAGGAGCGCATCGCCCGCTAAGGCTCCTCCGGCAACGGAGGAGCCCGATGCGTCTTAAATCCTGGCTGGCGATCGGCGCCGCGGCCTTGCTGGGCGGCTGCGCGGGGGTGGCGCCGGAGGCGCGCACCGACGTCGTGCTGCGCGGCGGGACGATCGTCGACGGCAGCGGCGGCGCGCCGTTCGCCGGCGACGTGGCGCTGCGCGGCGACCGCATCCTCTATGTCGGCCCGCATTTCGCCGGCCGCGGCGCGCGCGAGGTGGACGCGCGCGGCCTCGCCGTCGCGCCGGGCTTCGTCAACATGCTGAGCTGGTCGAACGAGAGCCTCATCGCCGACCCGAAGAGCCAGAGCGAGATCCGCCAGGGCGTCACTTTGGAAGTGATGGGCGAGGGCGATTCGATGGGCCCCTGGTCGGACGCGATGAAGCAGCGCGCGCTCGCGCGGCAGGGCGACATCAAGTTCCCGATCGAATGGACGACTCTCGGCGACTATCTCGGCTGGCTGGAACGGCGGGGGGTCACGCCCAACGTGGCGAGCTTCGTCGGCGCCGCGACGGTCCGCGTCCACGAGCTCGGCGAGGACGACGTCGACCCGAGCCCCGCCCAGCTCGACCGGATGCGCGCGCTCGTCCGGCAGGCGATGGACGAAGGCGCGATGGGCGTCGGCTCCTCGCTGATCTACGCGCCGGACAATTTCGCCGAGACGCCGGAGCTCGCCGCGCTGGCGACCGAATCGGCGAAGTGCGGCGGCATGTACATCAGCCACATCCGCGACGAGGGGCCGAAGCTTCTTCAGGCGATCGACGAGCTGGTCGAGATCGCGCGGCGATCGCGCGGGCCGGCCGAGATCTACCATTTCAAGCAGTCGGGCAAATCGAACTGGGGCAAGATCGGCGACGCGATCGCCCGGGTCGAGGCGGCCCGCGCGAGCGGCCTCAGGATCACCGCCGACATGTATACCTATGCGGCGAGCTCGACGGGCCTCGACGCGGCGATGCCGCTCTGGATCCAGGCGGGCGGGATCGAGAAATGGGTGGCACGCCTCAAGGACCCGGCGCAGCGGGCGCGGGCGCTGGCCGAGATGCGCGCCGGCACGGTCTCCGAGAATGGCGACCTCGTCGTGCGCGAGCCTTCCAAGGTGCTCCTGCTTGGATTCAAAAACCCCGCGCTGAAGCCGCTCACCGGCAAGACTCTGGAGGAGGTGGCGCGCGAGCGTGGCAAGAGCCCGGAGGAGACGGCGGCGGACCTCATCGTCGAGGACAATAGCCGGATCCAGGTCGCCTATTTCTCGATGAGCGAAGACAATGTCCGCCGCGAGGTGCAGCTGCCCTGGATGAGCTTCGGCTCCGACGCATCGAGCCAGGCGCCGGAAGGCGTGTTCCTGAAGTCGAGCACGCATCCCCGTGCCTACGGCAATTTCGCGCGGGTCCTGGCGCGCTACGTGCGCGACGAGCATCTCGTGCCGCTGCAGGAGGCGGTGCGGCGGCTGGCCGCGCTGCCGGCGCACAATCTCGGCCTCCGCGACCGCGGGCTGCTCCGGCCCGGTTATTATGCCGACGTCGTCGCCTTCGATCCCGCCGCGATCCAGGACAACGCCACCTTCGCGAGGCCGCAGGTCTACGCGACCGGAATGCGCGATGTCTTCGTCAACGGAGTCCAGGTGCTCAGGGACGGCGAGCATACAGGTGCGACGCCGGGGCGGTTCGTGAAAGGGCCGGGCTGGAACAAGTGCCGCTGACCCGTCATTGGGGCCGCGTCCCTCTTGCGACGCGGAGCCGCCCGATGAAGCTTCCTTCCGTCCTCCTGCCGCTCGCTTTGCTCGCCGGCTGCGCGACTGCATCCCCGCCGCGCACCGTGGCGCCGACCGACCCCGTTTCCTGGGCGCCGATCCAGCCGGAGCGGATGTCGGCGATCGTCCGCACCCTCGCCTCGGACGAGTTCGAGGGGCGCGGGCCGGGCACTGCGGGCGAGGCGAAGACGATCGCCTACCTGACCGAGCAGTTCCGCTCGCTCGGCCTCGAGCCGGGCGGGCCGGACGGCAGCTGGACGCAGACGGTGCCGCTGATCCGCACCCAGGTGGACAAGACGGGGACGGCCTCTCTCAACGTGCACGGCCAGGCGGTGCCACTCAAATTCCCGTCGGACATCTACTTGAGCACGGTGCGGGAGACCGACCGGGCGCGGATCGCGGACGCTCCGGTCGTGTTCGTCGGCTACGGGGTCAACGCGCCGGAGCGCGGCTGGGACGATTTCAAGGGCGTCGACCTGCGCGGCAAGGTCGCTTTGTTCCTGGTCAACGATCCGGATTTCGAGGCCGCGCCGGGCGAGCCGGCGGCGGGCAAGTTCGCCGGCCAGGCGATGACCTATTACGGCCGCTGGACCTACAAATATGAGGAAGCGGCGCGGCGCGGCGCGATCGGCGCCCTGATCGTCCACGAGAGCGCCGGCGCCGGCTATGGCTGGGCGACGGTGCAGGCGCCCGGCGGCGAGAATTACAATATCGTGCTCGGCCCCGGCGCCCAGCAGCCTTTGCTGCTCCAGGGCTGGATCCAGCGGCCCGTCGCCGAGGACCTGTTCCGCCGCGCCGGCCTCGATTTCGAGACGGTGAAGCGCCAGGCGCGGACGCCCGACTTCCGGCCGATCGACCTCGGCGCGACCTTCTCCGCAGATTTCGGAGTGACCACGCACCGGGTCGAGAGCCACAACGTCATCGCGAAGCTGAGCGGGGCGCGGCACCCGAACGAGACGATCATGTTCTCCGGCCATTGGGATGCCTACGGGATCGGCGCGGCCGACCCGCGGGGGCGGACGATCCGCCCCGGCGCCGCCGACGACGGGCTCGGGATCGCCGGCGTGCTCGAGATCGCCCGCGCCTTCAAGGCGGGCCCGAGGCCGGACCGCACCTTGCTGTTCGCGGCGTGGACGGCCGAAGAGAGGGGCCTGCTCGGCTCCGAATTTTTCGGCTCGAACCCGATCTACTCGCCGGAGAAGATGGTCGCTAACATCACGCTCGACACGCTGGAGCCGTTGGGCCCGTCGCGCGACGTCATCCTGATCGGCCGGGGCCAGAGCGAGCTCGAGGACCGGATGGCACGGCTTGCGGCCGCCCAGGGGCGCTACGTCACGCCCGATTCTCACCCTGAGCGCGGGCTCTTCTACCGCGCCGACCATTTCCCGATGGCCAGGCGCGGAGTGCCCGTATTGCTGCTGATGGCGCTCGGCGCGGGACCCGATCTGGTGAACGGCGGCCGCGCCGCCGGCGACGCCTGGGTCAGCGACTACACCGCCCATTGCTATCACCAGACCTGCGACGAATGGAGTGCCGGCTGGGACCTTCGCGGCGCTGCCCAGGACGTCGCCTTGGCCTACGCGATCGGCCGCGAGCTCGCCTTCGGCCGGGACTGGCCGCAATGGAAGCCCACGTCCGAGTTCCGCCCGATCCGCGAGAAGAGCGCGGGGGAGAGGCGGTAACCTGTCCTCCCTGTCGCCGAAGGCGATGGGGAGGGGGACCGCACGAAGTGCGGTGGAGGGGCCGTTCTGAGTCCGTAAAGCCCCTCCATCATGCTTCGCATGGTCCCCCTCCCCATGGAGCTGCGCTCCACAGGGAGGATTGTGTGCTACCGCCGCGCGGGGACCACCGAATAGCTGTAGGGGACGTAGAGGAAGACCTCGGTGAGGCTGGCCCGCGACCATTCGACCGGGCGGTCGAGGCCTTTCGCTTCGACCTGGTAATCGGGGCCGAGCCGGGCGGCGGTGGCGTGGGCGTCGGCGGCGACGAGGTCGACGATCCGGCCGCGATACTGGTCCGGATCAACCACCGACAAAGTGAGGTCGCCCGCCGCCTTCATCTCCGCCCGGCCGACCGTCGGCACGTCCTTGATGAACCCGGAGATGCGGTCGAGCGCGGCCTTGGCGTCGAGCCCGGGAACGAGCTTCGTCTTGATCAGGAACTCGGTGCGGTCGGTGTCCGGTCGGCCGTCGTTGACGAGGCCCAGGTTGCGGTAATTGGCCAGGGTCAGCGGCTCGATCACCATTTCGCCGGTGGCGAGCTCGATCCCCGGCCGCTTCGCCGCGAGCGCGAGAGCGTTCCGGATCATCTCGAATATCTCGTCCCGCCTTTTCGCCTGGTCGCGGGTGTCGCCGGTGACCTTCACTTCCTGGACGGCATAATCGGCAAGCCGCCTCAGGCCGATGGCCGGAATGGTGGCGTCGTAACCCTCGGCCTCCCGACGCGTGCCGGTGACGACGATCTCCGATCCGGTCAGGTCCTGCGCCGGAGACGGCGCGGCGACCGCCGCCGCCAGCGCCAGTGCGATGATCCTTTTCATTTTGCCCTCTCCCTCGGGAGCGAGGCTTCACCGCGCGGTGGCGGGAGTCAAGGCGGCGGTCAGCGCGCCGGGTCGCCGATCCAGCGGCCGGAATTGGCGAATTCGGGCTTCACCTGCGATTGGGGAAGGCGGTCGTCGACAGGCGGCTGAGGCGCGGCGGCCGCGGCCCGCGGCGCATCGGCCGACGCGAGTTGCGGAAGCGTCGCCGTCAGCGTCGGCGCGGCCCTGGGGATGAAGACGGGGAGGCGGGCGGCGATCACGGCCGAAGGCGCCGGCTCTCGGCCGGCATAATGGCGGGTGAAGGCAGTGGGTTCGCCCCAGGCGCCCGGCATCCGGTAGAAGATGTGGTTGCCGATCACTTCGGCCTTGGCGAGCTTGAATGCCCAGATCGGAAGCACCTGCTGGGTGTGGTAGTGGGTGGCGAGTCCGACCGGCGCGTAAACCGATCCGGCCAGCGCCTCGGCGGCGATCCGGCGCGCGCGGAGCCAGGCCTCGCCGGCCGGCGGCGCGGCGAGCGAGCCGTCGCAGGTGAAGGTGAACTGGCAGCCGCCGCCGGCCCTCAGCGGCCCCTGGTAGACGACCCCGCAGACGCTGGACGGGTAGGCCGGGTGGCGGACCCGGTTGAGCACGACCTGGGCGACGGCGCGCTGACCGTCTTCGGTCTCGGAGCGCGCCTCGTAATAGATGGCCTGGGCGAGGCAATCGAGCGAACGCGCCTGGTCGAGCGCGCTGGCGGCGCGGAAGATTGTCGAGGGCGCCTGCACGTTGGGCCCCCCGGCGATCGGGATGGTGGCGTTGATCGCGGCGGCGTCGAACGGCGAGACGTCCTTCAGGACCATCGGCTCCGGCTCGGGCGGAAGCGCGGCCTGAGCGTCGGCGCGTGCCGCGGCGGCGGGCGTGTCGGCGATGGCGACGTCGAACCCGGCCGCCGTGGCGGGGACGCACGACGCGCTGGTCAGGAGCAGCGCGACGCACGCGATCTCGCGCCCGCGCGCCCGGAGCGCCTCTTCGATAACCTTGAACGCCAGTGAATCGCGCGCCGCCATGCCTGTCCCGTGGCGCCGATCTGGAAGGCGCCGAGGCTGGGATAGACACGAAACGCCGCGCCATTCTGCCCCCCATTTCCCGCTGTCCCGTAACGGCACGGCAGTCGGCCGCGGGTAAACTCGCACCTCATCGGATCGGAAACGGGCCGGGGGGCGTTGAGCAGCACTGATCCAGGACAGGAATTCCCGCGTATGCGTAAGCTTGTAGTGTGCGTGTCGCTGGCGGCCCTGCTTGCCGGCGGCTGTAACGTCGTCGGCGGCGGCGGCGGCAACGGCCAGGCGGTCCAGACCGACGTCGAGAACGTCACCGCCGCGGACCTCCAGGCGGCGGTCAAGGACCCCCGGGTCAAGCGCTTCTACGAGGCGAGGGGCTGGGCGCCGGTCTGGAGCAAGGCGCTGGTCAAGGATCTGAGCGGCGCCTTCGCCGACGCCGGACGCCACGCTTTGCAGGGCGCCGCCTACGTGCGCGAGGTGAAGAAGGAGACCGCTCCCGCCGAGCGCGAGGCGGCCCTCACCCTCAACGCGCTCGATTATGCCGACGCGCTCGCCAACGGCGCGGCCGACCCCAAGAAGGTGTTCGATCCCTACACGGTCGAGCGGAACAAGGTGGACGTCGTCGCCGGGCTCGAGCAGGCGGTGCAGGGCGGCAAGGTGCGCGAATGGCTGGCGAGCCTGGCGCCGCAGGACGACGAATATCGCGCCTTGTCCGACGCCTATCTGCGCTACGCCGCCCAGGCGAAGGGACCCAGGCGCGAGCCGATCCCGCCGGGCAAGGGCATCAAGCCCGGCGGCAAGGATCCGCGCGTTCCCGCCATCGCCGCCGCTCTCAAGGCCGAGGGCTTCCTGCTGGAGCCGGTGCAGGCTCAGCCGCAGTCGACGGCCAAGCCCGCCAAGCCGGCCAAGCCCGCGGACCCGATGGTCTACACCAAGGCGATGGCCTCGGCCGTCGAGCGGGTCCAGCTCGATTATGGGATCGCGCCCGACGGGGTGATCGGCGATTCGACCCTGGAGGCGCTGAACAACGGCGCCGGCGAGCGGGCGCGGATCCTCGCCGTCAACCTCGAGCGCCGCCGCTGGCTGAACCGCCAGCCGCCCGCGACCCGGATCGACGTCAACACGGCGGCGACATTGCTCACCTATTGGCGCGACGGCGCCGTCCGCGACAAACGGGCGGTGGTGACCGGCCAGCCCGACTGGGAGACTCCGGAGCTGTCGGCGCCGATGCGGGCTCTGGTCGCCAACCCCGACTGGACGATCCCGGAGAAGATCGCCAAGGAGGAGATCATCCCCAAGGGCCAGGCTTACATGGCGGCCCAGCAGATCAGCGAGAAGAACGGGCGGCTGGTCCAGGCCTCGGGCGACAAGTCGGCGCTGGGGATGGTCAAGTTCGACCTCGACGATCCCTATGCCATCTATCTCCACGACACGCCGGCCAAGGCGATGTTCGCCAATCCCGAGCGCCACCAGAGCCACGGCTGCGTCCGGGTCGCCGACGCCCTGGGCTTCGCCCGAATCCTGGCCGAGGACGAAAACGTGACCGACCAGTTCGAGAAGGCGCTGGCCACCGGCAAGGAGACGAATGTGCCGCTGCCCAGCAAGATCCCGGTGCGCCTGCTCTACCACACCGCCTATCTCGACGGCGGCAAGGTCGTGTTCCGCGGCGACCCCTATGGCTGGGACGACCGCCTCGCTCAGGCGCTCGGCCTCGGCGGCCCGCTTCGCCACCGCGTCGTCCAGCACGTCCACGAAATGGGGCCGTAAAAGGGCCTCGGCTGAAAAGAAGTGGAAGAAGACCCTCACCCTCCCCTCTCCCGCGAGCGGGAGAGGGGAAGGCGGCGTGCCCCTTCTCGCGCTTGCGGGAGACGGTCGGGATGAGCGTCTTCTTCCTTCTCTCACTTTCGGGAAATCCGGCGTATGGCACCGGCGGAGGTGCCCGATGAAGAAGCTTGCCCTGCTCGCGCTCCTGCTCCTCGGGGCGGCGCCGCCGACGCTGCCCGCTCCCGCGCCCAAATTCGCGCCGGCCGACCAGGCGTTCGTCGCTTATCCGGGCGGGGACCTGCTGATCGAGCATGTCGAGCTGGTCGACGGCACCGGCGCTTCGCCGCGCGCGGACGTCTCGGTGCTGGTCCGCGGCGGGCGGATCGCGGCGATCGGCAATGTCCCCGCGCCCGCCGGGGCGACGGTGATCGACGGGCGGGGCAAGACCCTGCTGCCCGGCTTCGTCATGGTCCACGAGCATTTCTTCTATCCCTCCACCAAAGGCGGGGAATATGAGGAATATCCGTACAGCTTCTCGCGCCTCTACCTCGCTGGCGGCACCACGATGCTGCGCACCGCCGGCTCGATGGCGCCCTATGCCGACATCAACACCGCCCGAGCCATCGCCCGGGGCGAGCAGCCCGGGCCGGACATGGACGCCACCGGCCCCTATCTTGAAGGCACGACCCTCCTGTCGAAGAAGATGGCGGGGCTGAAGGACGCGGCCGAGGCGACCCGCACCGTGGACTTCTGGGCGGCCGCCGGCGCCACCTCGTTCAAGGCCTATAATTTCCTGACCCGCGCCGAGCTGCGCGCCGCGATCGTCGCGGCGCACCGCCACGGTACCAAGATCACCGGCCACCTCTGCTCGATCACCTATGCCGAGGCGGCGGCGATGGGCATCGACAATCTCGAGCACAGCTTCGCCGTCGCCACCGACTTCGTGAAGGGAAAGCAGCCGGACGTCTGCCCGCCCCAGAGCGAGACCTTCGCCTCGCTCGCCGCGCTCGATCCCGACGGGCCGGAGATCGGCGCGCTGATGCGGCTGCTGATCCGCGACCGGGTCGCGCTCACCTCGACCCTCACCATCTTCGAGACCTTCACGCCCGGCCGCCCCGAAGCGCCCGAGGCGGCGCGGGCCTTGCTCACCCCGCAGCTTCGCGAGGCTTATGAGAAGCGCTGGACCGCGATCCAGGCGGCACCGCAGGCGGCGGTGTGGCGCGCCTTCCTTCCGAAGCTGATGCGGATGGAGAAACGTTTCGTCGAGATGGGCGGCCTGCTGCTCGCCGGCACCGACCCGACCGGCTACGGCGGTGTCGTCCCCGGCTGGTCGGCGCGGCGGCAGGTACAATTGTTGGTCGAGGACGGCTTCTCCTTCCCGGAGGCGGTGCGCATCTCGACCCTGAACGGCGCCCGCTATCTCGGCCGCGACCGCGACGTGGGCTCGATCGAGCCCGGCAAGCGCGCCGACTTCGTCCTCGTCGACGGCGACCCGGTCCGCGACCCGCGCGCGCTCGACCGGATCCCCTACGTGTTCAAGGCGGGCGTGGGCTACGACACCGCGAAGATCTTCGCCGCGATGAAGGGGGCCGTGGGGCTGTACTGACCTAAATCCTCCCCCGGATTTCCGGGGGAGGGGGACCATGCGAAGCATGGTGGAGGGGCCTTCGGGCCAAGAAGCCCCTCCACCGCCTTCGGCGGTCCCCCTCCCCTGCAAATGCAGGGGAGGAATTATCCGCCCGTTCGTCGGCCTGGCCGCCCCTTTCGTCGCCGGATCGGACCGTTCGCAGAACGATTTGCCGCTCGCGTCGAAGCGCGCGGGCGACGGCGCCGCGGCGCGTCTATCCAGACATCAGCGGCGCAGGGACCGATCCCGCCTCATCCCCGGGGGAAAGCCCCCTGCGTCGCGCCCCCTTGTGATCCAATTGAAGGACCCCGACGATGTTTACTCGCAGCATTTCCGCCCTGGGCGCGGTGGCCATGGCCGCCTCGACCCTGTTCCTGGCCACCCCCGCCTCGGCCGCCCCTGCCGCCGAAGACGCCGTCTTCATCAGCTATGCCGGCCTCGACATGTCGAACCCGTCCGACGCCGCCCGCTTCGACCGCCGGCTCCGCGCCGCGGCCGAGGACTATTGCGGCCAGGTGCCGGGAACCGACGTCCGCCTCTTCTCGAAGGTCCGCGCCTGCCGCGGCGCCGTCGTCGCCAACGCCAAGGCCGAGCTCGCCCTCGCCCTCGCCGGCAAGGACCGCGGCACCGCGATCGCACTCAACGCCAACTGAGCGCGGTGCGCATCTCCCAGGGCTCGCCGGCGTTACTTCTCCCTAGCGCCCGGCGAGCCCTTTCGCGTTCTTGAGATAGAGCCGGCCGACCTTCTGCTCCTCGCCGTCGGCGAGGCGCGCCCACCAGCGGCCGGTCTCGTCGCGGCGCAGGCCCGCGACGAAGTCGCGCCGGACCATCGCGGAGCGGTGGAGCCGGACGAAGCGCGCCGGGTCGAGCTCGGCCTCGAGCTTGCCGATCGTGTGGTTGATCAGCCAGCTCCTCTTGCCGACGTGGAGCCGCATGTAATCGCGCTCGGCCGTTATCCGGTCGATGTCGGCGGCGGCGAGCCGGACGAGGCCGCGGGCTTCCGACACCCAGAATTCCTCGAGATGCGCGCCCGGGGCCCCGGGCCCCTCCTCGCCGCGCGTCGCCAGCCGTTCCCGCGCCCGCTCGACCGCGCGAGCGAGCCGCTCGGCCGAGACCGGCTTCATCACATAGTCGACCGCCTCGACGTCGAACGCGGCGACCGCGAACGTGTCGAAAGCGGTGACGAAGATCACCACCGGGGGGCGGGGCACCCCAGCCAGCGCCCGAGCGACGTCGATCCCGTCCATGCCCGGCATGGCGATGTCGAGCAGCACCGCGTCCGGCTCGGTCGCCTCGACCAGGCGCAGGGCGGCGGCGCCCTCGAGCGCCGTCCCGGCGAGGCTGACGCCCTCCATCCGGGCGAGCAGCAGCTGCAGCCGCTCGATCGCCAGCGGCTCGTCGTCGACGATCAGGAAGCGGATCGGCTCGGTCATTCCATCTCCAGCGGCATCGAGAGCGTCACCCGGTAGCCCCCGTCCGGAAGCGGAACCGCCTCGCACTCCGCGCCGCGGCCGAAGCGGGCGGCGAGGCGCTCGCAGACGTTGGCGAGCCCCACTCCGGTGCCCGTCTCGTCCGCCGAGGCCGAGCGCGGCCCGCGGTCGTTCTCGACCGTCAGGACCAGCCGAGCATCCTCTTCGCGGGCGGCGATGGTGACGAGCACCGGCTCGGCGGTCTTGGCGACTCCGTGCTTGATCGCATTCTCGACCAGCGGCTGAAGCAGCAGGGGAGGGAGGCGCGCCGGGCCGAGGTCGCGCGGCACATCGATCCGAACCTTGAGGCGGTTCGGGAAGCGCAATGTCTCGATGTCGAGATAGAGGCGCTGGAATTGCAGCTCCTGATCGAGGGTGACGTCGCTCGTGGGATCGAGCGCGAGGCTCGAGCGGAAGAAGGTCGAGAGGTTGACGATCATCCGCTCCGCTTCCTCCTCGCGCCGCGCCATGACCAGCGAGGAGAGCGAGTTCAACGTGTTGAACAGGAAGTGCGGATTGACCTGGTAGCGAAGCGCCCGAAGCTGCGCGGACTGGGCCTCGCGCTCGGCGCGGGAGAGGCGGCGCTCGGCGGTGCGCAGGCGGTTGGCGCTGCTCATCGCGATGTAGAAGCTCGCCCAGGCGGCGAAGAAGAAATACCAGGTGACGAGGCCGTCGGCGATCAGCCGGATCACGCGCTGGCGCTTCACTTCCTCAGGGATCGGCGCGAGCCGCCGGCGCACCCGTTCGGCGCTCACCTCGTCGCCCTCCACCGATTTGACGATGGTTCGGTCGCCCCGGTGCTCGGTGATCACGGTCCGCGCGACCAAGGGCTGGTGGACCGCGAATGCGAGGTTGAAGGTCGAGAAGATCGCCGCTGCCGGGATGCAGGCGATCGCGGCGGCGATCACCTGGATACGCACGCTCTCTCGCGCCGCCCGGGCCAGCACGATCCAGACCAGGAAAGTGAGGAAGAGTCCGATCAGGCAGCCCAGGGCGCTGTAGCCGAGCGTCGCATATTCCTGGTCGACGATAGCGGTTCGGACGACGATGGTCGCGAAGTAGAACAGCCAGAACCCGCCGATCGACGCCGCCGCGAGCGGCAGATCGGCGAGGCGCGCGCGGGGCAGGCTGCGGGCGTCGTCCATCCTGCCGTCTTAGCCTTTGTCCTCGCCCGCGCGCGTCGTGCGCGTGCCGTTGGTAGAAAAGCGGCGCGGCTTTGTCGAAAGATTCAAGGGCGCCCGGGCGGCGCTTGACTCCGCGTGCGTAACGAACGAGCGTCACGGCCTCTCATCGGGGGAGGTGGGAATGATCAGGCGATCCAGGATTTGGGCGGCGGCCGCGCTAGCGCTGGTCGCGGCCGGCCCGGCCGCCGCGTTCGACGATCAGTGGGCCCAGCAGGTCAAGCGTTACATGGACGCCGCCGCCAAGCCCTTCTTCGACCGCGGCTATCATTATGGCGGCTTCTCCTATTCGGGCAGCCTCAAGAACCAGGCCAGCGAGCGGCTGACCATCCGCCTCGGCGCCGGCATGACCTCCCAGATCATGGGCGGCTGCGACACCGATTGCACCGACCTCGACCTCGTCCTCTACGATTCGGCCGGCAACCAGGTCGACAGCGACGTGCAGGCCGACGATTATCCGATCGTGGCGGTGAAGCCCGCCACCGACGCCGCCTACACGCTCGAGGTGCGGATGGCGAAATGCTCGGCCGAGCCATGCCGCTACGCCATCCAGCAATATGTGAAATAGCGCAGGGGCCGATTCCGCGCCTCGCACTTCGATCAAGCCGCGCTTCGACTTTCCTGTGGAAAAGTCGTTTCGGTGCCGCGAAAGCGCTGATTTTCCACGATTCCGCGTTGGCGCCTGTGGCCCGGGGGTGACACTCCGCTTGCTCTCTCATTCGGACGAGTGTTTTCCGTTGCCGCTCGAATCGAACCATGATTCATTTCTGAATGGGGAGCGGGGATTTGGTTAAGGAGCCGGTAACTCCTTGAAGTGCATGATCCTCCGCGGGGTTTGAGAGTGGGAGTGGGTTCATGGCCACGAGTACCAAGCCAGCCGACGGCGCGCTGACGCTGGTTGAGATGAAGGAATTCGCGAGCTTCACGGCGGCGACCCAGCGTTACATCCGCCGCTCGCTCGACGTCGGCCTCGGCCGCCGCGACGCGATGCGGCGCTGGTCGCGCGACGCCGGCGAGGCCGCCTCGATCCGCGCGCAGGAGCGGGTCTACCGCCGCCTCGACCACATTCGCGCCCACGTTCCCGACGATTCCGGCCTCGAGGAGATGGAGCCGATGATGGCGGCCCTGGTCACCATGACCGCCTTCGACCTCGGCCAGGACCGTATTCCCGATTTCGCCGCCTACCGCTTCCTCTACGAGCGGCTGATCGGCGCGGCGGTGCGGCCGTGGCTGCCCGGCGCCTTCTGCGCGGCGGCGGCGCTTCCTCACCTTCATCCCGAGCGCCGGCGCAGCCTTCTGCAGTCGATCAGCGAAGCCGCCGCGACCGCGCCGGGCTGGTCGAACCGCGAGCCCGCCTTCTTCCCCGAATGGGTCGACAAGGTGGACCTCACCGTCGCCGGCTGAGGCGCACCTTGCAGTTTCGAAGCGGGAGCGGCGGGCCTTCGGGTCCGCCGTTTTCGTTCAGAGGCCGGCGAGGACCTGGCGGGCGAAATCGCTGAGCGTGTCGTCGCGCGCGCCCATGATCAGGATTCTGTCGCCCGGGCGGGCGAGCGCGACGAGCCGGTCTCCGCAGGCGGCGCGATCCGCGATATGTTCGGCGCGGCGGCCCGCGGCGCGGATGGCCGCGACGACATCCTCGCTTCCGACGCTCCGATCGACCGTTCCCCCATAATAGACCGGGTCGGAGAGGATCAGCACGTCGTCCTCGCCCATGTTCTCGACGAAGGTGTCGACGAGGGCCTCCTTCATCAGCCGGAGCGGTCCATAGCCGTGCGGCTGGAAGAAGAGCAGCAGGCGTCCGCTCAGACCGGCGCGCGCGGCGGCGAGGGTGGCAGCGATCTTGTCGGGATTATGGGCGAAATCGTCGACCACGGTGACTCCGTTGCGCTCGCCGACGATCTCGAAGCGGCGGCGCAGTCCCCTGAAGCTCTCCAGAGCGGCGGAGGCCTGGTCCAGCGGAACGCCGGCGGCCCTCGCCGCGCCGATCGCGGCGAGGGCGTTGCGGGCGTTGTGAGCGCCCCACAGGCGTAGCGTGACAAGGCGCTCCTCGGTCCCGGCGCGGACGGCGAATCGGATGAAGCCGTCGCCGGCCTCGATGGCACCGCCCGAGAGCGCCGCCGCGCGGCCTTCGAAGGAGAAGCCGGTCAGCCGGTCCGCGGGGACGGTTTCGGCCAGGCGTCGCACATCCTCGTCGTCCAGGTTCGCGACGACCTTCCCCGCCTCGGCCGCGAAATCGCCGAACAGGCCGCGCAGCTCGTCGAGTGACTTGTGGTCGAGGCTGACATTGTTGAGCACGGCGACGGTCGGCCTGAACAGCGCGATCGATCCGTCGCTTTCGTCCACCTCGCTGACGAAGACGTCGCCATGCCCGATGAGCGCGCTGGCGAACGGCCTCTCGGCGCTCGCGAAATTCTTCATCACCGCGCCGTTCATCACAGTCGGGTCACACCCCGCCTCGTGGAGGATCCAGGCGATCATGCCGGTGACCGTCGACTTGCCCGACGTGCCGGCGACTCCGATCGACATCGGCGCGGCGTTGAACAGGCGCGCGAGCAATTCGGCGCGAGTGATCCGCTCGGCGCCCAGGCGGCGGGCGGCGGCGATATCGGGCACGCTATCCTCCACCGCCGCCGAGGCGACCAGCACCTGGTCGGGCGAGACGAGGCCGCTGCCGTCCTGCGGGAACAGGCGGATGCCCTGCGCCTCGAGGAAGGCGAACTTGTCCGCCACGCGGCCCTGGTCGAGCGACCGGTCGGAGCCCGCCACCTCGGCGCCGGACGCGCGCAGAATGCAGGCGAGGGGCAGCATGCCGCTGCCGCCGATGCCGCAGAAGAAATATTTGGAAGCCGACATGGCGCCGCCCTATTGAGGTCGGCCACGGGTTGCAAAGGGGAAGGGATGCGGATCGCCATCGTCGCGCCGAGCACGCCGATCCTCGAGGAGACGGCGCAGGCGGTGACCGCGCTGGCGGCGGAGGCGGCGCCCGGCGCCGAGCTCCATTTCCACCCGCAATGCTTCCTGAGCCACGGCCATTTCGCCGGCGAGGATCGGGTACGGCTCGAGGCTCTGCTCGAGGTCGCCAACGATCCCGGCTTCGACGCAATCTGGTTCGCCCGCGGCGGCTACGGCTCGTGCCGGATCGCGGAAGGCGCGATTGCGCGGCTCGGCCCGGCGGCGCGGGACAAGGCCTGGCTCGGCTACAGCGACGCCGGCTTCCTGCTCGCCGGCCTCTACCGCGCGGGCCTTCCGAACCTCGCCCACGGGCCGATGCCCAACGACCTGCGGCGCGACGGTGGCGGGGCGGCGGTTCGGCGCGGGCTCGCCTGGCTGACCGAGCGGTCGGCGGGGGCGCTCGAGCCGGGGCTCGGCGCCGAGCCGGCGGCGGCGTTCAACCTCACCGTCTTCGGCCACCTGCTCGGCACGCCGCTTGAGCCTGACCTCGAAGGGCACGTCCTGCTGCTCGAGGACGTCGCCGAATATATGTACCGGACCGACCGGGCGATGTTCCACGTCGCCGCCAGCCCGATGGTCCGGCGCGTTGCCGGAATCCGCCTCGGCCGCTGCAGCGAGGTGCCGGTCAACGATCCCGATTTCGGCGAAACGGAGGAAGAGGTGTTCCGCTTCTGGTGCGGGCGCGCCGGAATTCCGTATCTGGGCCGCGCCGATATCGGCCACGATGCAGCCAACAAGGTGGTGCCGTTCGGAAGGCGTTGAGCGGAGGCGATTTTTCTCGCGCCGGCTCATCCAATCGGGCCCGCCGGAGCGTCAGGAGGCGACGAGACTTTCGATTCGGAGCGTCCCATGATCAGGTTCAGCCTTGCCCTTCTCCTGGCCGCGACGGCGGCGTCCGCCGTCGCGGCGCCGTCCGTGGCCGCGGAGGCCGCCGCGCCGACGAGCCTCCGCGCTGTCGTCGCGGGCGTGCGCAAGGCGACCGGCGCCGCCGCGCTGGAGCGGCTTCGCGACGGCTTCGCGATCGAGGGCGAGGGTGGGCCGGTGCTGCTCGGAACGCGCCGCGGTGAGCTGAAGCTCGGCGGCGAGGCGGTCTACGACGGCGAGGTCGCCTGGCGGTTCGACGAACGGCGGCGCTCGGGCGTGCCGGTCAACCTTCGCCAGCTCGAGAAGCTCGCCTGGCCGCTCTGGGTCCGCTCCGGCTGGTGGCTCAACCCTGCGAGCCGGATCGCCGTGGAGCTGCTGCCTTCGGAGAGCAGCGCCGAGCTGATCGCCTTGCGCCTGAAGCGCCCCGGCGGAATCGTGCCGGCGACGCTGTTCATCGACCGCCGGACCTTCCTCCCCGCGAAGCTGGTCGTTCCCTACGACCGCGGGCCGATGACGATGCTCTTCCTGGACTGGCGGCCGGCGCTCGGCGGCCGGATCGCGTTCACGATCGAATCGACCTACCGCGACACGCAGCGGCGGCAGGCGACCTCGGTGCGGCCGCTTCGCGCCGGCGAGTCCGCCGCGTTCGCATTGCCGGCGCCGAGCGATTACCGGTTCGACCCGGCCGTGCCGGCGCTCATGACGGTCCGATACGGCACGCCGTTCGCCGCCGGCGCTCCGCCGCACGTCTACGTGACTCCGGAGGTGGACGGGAAAGCGCTCGGCCCGTTCCTGCTCGATTCCGGCGCCGACGGCATGATGATCGACGAGAAGCTCGCCGACTCGCTCGGCATGCCGGTCATCGGGCGGACCAACTCGATCGGCGCGGACGGCAATCCCCGCCCGGCCACCTTCCGGCGCGGCAGGAGCTTTCGGATCGGCCGGCTCACCGTCGACAAT
Source organism: Sphingomonadales bacterium (assembly GCA_034668685.1). GTDB lineage: Bacteria > Pseudomonadota > Alphaproteobacteria > Sphingomonadales > Sphingomonadaceae > Allosphingosinicella. Next base: position 16,225 of record JAXDPA010000009.1, read on the forward strand.
CCCGTCTATCTCGCCCTCGACCTGTCGAAGAACAATGCGCCGCCCGGCACGGCGCGCGCAGGCGTGATCGGCTACGACGTCTTCGCCCGGGCGGTGGTCGAGTTCGTCGGCGCCGGCGAGCGAGTCGCGATCTGCGATCCGGCGCGCTACCGCTACCCGGCCGGGGCGCGCCCGCAGCGATTGTTCTTCATGGACTCCGCCCCGGCGATCCGCACCCGCTTCGCCGGAGGGGAAGGCCTGTTCCAGGTCGACACCGGGTCCGCCGCGACGGTCGAATTCTATCCGGGCGCCGCGCCCGACTTGCTCGCGGGCGCCGAGAGTCGCGAGCTGACCTCCTCCGGCGCGGGCGGCAATTACAGCGTGCGGATCGGCCGGCTCCCCTGGCTGGAGCTTGGTCCGCATCGGCTCCGAAACATCGAGGCCGAGTTCCGGACCAGCGGCCTCGGCCGCGATGGCGGCACCGGCGTGATCGGCCGCGACCTGCTCCGGCCGTTCACCACGGTCTTCGACTATCCCCGCCGAAGCATCGCGTTCGCTTCGGGCGCGCTGCCGGCCGCGACCGTGGCGCAGCGCTGCCGCTGAGTTTTTTTCGGGCCGTTCATCCAAGGCGGCCGCCCACTGCGTCTGGTGAGGTGAACAGGCTTCAACGGAAAGGCAAAAGGCAATGGAAGCAGATATCGTCATGATGATCGCGATGGCGACGGCCGCGGTGCTGATCGTCAACCAGCTGGGCCGGGTGCTGCGGGCGATGATGCTCCACCGCACCATCCGCAAGGGTATCGAACACAACAACGCACTCACCCCGGAGCTGTTCGACAGGATCGAGGAGCAGAAGGGCTCGGGCGGCGGGTTCGGCGACGACCGGATCGGCCTGGTCCTGCTCGCCATCGGCCTTGCCACAATCGGCTTCGGGCTGATCCAGGGCAGCGCGGAGAATATCCGCAACCTGACCTCGATCGCTTTGTTCCCGCTGTTCGTCGGAGCCGCCTTGTTCGGACGCTGGTTCTACCGGCGGCGGGCGGGAGCGGAGGGCTGAGCCACGCGGCGGACATCGACCTTGCCGGGAACGCGGCGGCGGGCGACGTCGCCGCCTTCACCGCGCTCGTGCGCCGGCACGAGCGGCGGGTGCGCGCCTTCCTCGCCCGGGTCTCCCGCGGCGAAGGCGCCGACGACCTCGCCCAGGAAACCTTCCTCAAGGCCTGGCGCATGGCTTCGGCCTATCGCGGCGAGGGGAGCTACGAAGGCTGGCTGCTCCGCATCGCCTGGCGCCAATTCCTTTCCAGCCGGCGAAAGCGGACCGAAGAAGCTGCGGAAATCCCCGACATGGCCGACGCCCGCGCCGAGGGGGGAGACCTGCGGCTCGACGTCGAGCGGGCGCTGGACCGGCTCGGTCCAAGGGAGCGCGCCGCCGCGATGCTCTGCCTGGGGGAGGGCTATTCGCACGCTGAAGCGGCGGAGATACTGGACTTGCCGCTCGGCACGCTCAAGAGCATCGTCGCCCGGGCGAAGGGGGCGCTGGTGAAGCATCTCGAAGGACATGGCGCATGAGCAATGACCCGGACCTCCTTCTGAAGTCGCTTCTCGCGACGCCCGATCGGGCCCCGGACGAGGGATTCGCGCTCCGCATCGAGCGGCTCGTCCGGATCGAGGCGCGGATGCGCGCCGCGCGCCGCGTCGCCTGGACCCGCTTCGCCGTCGAGATGGTGGCGACCGCCGCCTTGCTGGTCGCTTACTGGCTGCTCACCCGGCTCACCCCGGTTTCGCCCGACTCGGTCATCCCCTTCTACAGCCCGGCGGCGGCAGGATTGCTGCTTCTGGCCCTGTGGGTAGGGGTCTCGGTGCGCCCGGGAGGGGGGCTTTCGGGCAACTAATCCACATCTATTTCGCGTTGAGACGCCTCTGGAGGCCGCCGAGGCGATTTCCCCTCTGTAATCCACTTGCACTCGGCGCGCGTTTGGGGTGTATCAGGCCACGAACCACAGGGAGGGAATTATGGCTCAAGGTACTTCTGGCGGCGCTCGCGGCGGACTTGCGCGTCCGGTCACCCCGTCCGCGGATCTCGCGGCGATCACGGGTTCCGACCCGTTGCCGCGCAGCCAGGTCGTCAGCAAGGTCTGGGATCACATCCGCAAGAACAATCTTCAGAACCCGCAGAACAAGCGCGAGATCATCGCCGACGACAAGCTCCGCAAGGTCTTCGGAACCGACCGCTGCTCGATGTTCGAGATGAACAAGCACCTGTCGCGCCACCTGAAATAAGCTCGGCCGCCTCGGCGGACGAAGCGAAAGCGGCCTCGCTCCTATGGAGCGGGGCCGTTTGCTTTGATTCGTGAAGGCCGCTTCGCTCTCTTTGCGCGCGGCGGTGTTCATGGGTCCCACCCGGGTGACAGGGTCAGCGCCGGCGTGCGGTCTCGTAGGGCTCCGCCGTCACCGGATAGCCCAGGCCTTGCGGGATGCACACGAAGCGGCGGCCGTCCCGTTCCTCGACCCACGGCGTGATCGTCTCGACCGGATGGGCGTCGGCGTCGGCGCGCGCCTCGGCGATCGAGGCGAAGCGGGCGAGACGCTCGAGGTTGCGGCGGGTCGGGAAGATGGCTTGGGCTCGGCCCGCCTCGATCTCCGCGAGCGTCGCCGCCGCGCTCGACCAGAAGGTTCGGGTCGATTCGGCCTCGTCGGCGCTGCCGGTGACCGCGGTCGGCGCCTCGGCCAGGTAGAAGAGGGTGTCGAACCGCCGCGCCTCGGGGAAATTGGGGCACCAGCGCGCGAAAGGAGTGAGCGCGTCGAGCCTGAGGCCGATGCCGGTCAGGTCGAGCAGGTGCGAGAAGAGCGTGCCGCCCGCCAGTGCCTCGCGAAGCTCGGCGACCACGCTGTCGGCCGGCTCGGGAATCGTCGCCGGCGCAATGCCGGTTTCCTCGATCGTCTCCCGGATCGCGGCGATCCGGGCGGCGGCGTCCGGCCAGGAGCGGTAATGGCGGCGGCCGATCTCGTGGTCGTCCTCGTCGATCCGTCCGCCGGGGAAAACCAAAGCGCCCGCGGCGAAGGCCATCGCCTCCGAACGCTCCATCATCAGGATCTCGGGCGGTCCGCCGGCCGATGCTGAGCGCATCAGGATGAGAGTCGCGGCCGGTATTGCGGGGGTCAGATCGTCTACCATCGGCGTGCCGCTTAGGCGGGATCGCGCGCCGCCGGAAGCGTCAATGCGCCGCGTGCCGGGCTCGAACCGGCTCCGCTACCGCCGCTCTTGCCGCTTCCGCTGCAGTCTTTGCAGAAACTGCAGCTGCTTGGAGTGATCCCTTCCGCATCCGGGGTTTGTCTCGGGCCCCAGAAGGCTTGCGGCTTCGATCACCTTCTCGCGCATCCGGTATACCCGGACGAGCGTGGGGACGGAATCGCCGCTGAGAGGGCCATCCGTCCGAAGGAGGCCGTCGACGATCACGTGCTTCATGGCCGGCCCAAGCCTGCCGTCGGCTCCCCTCAGCACCTTCATGAATGCGGAGCCGTCCAGCCCGGGGTCGATCTCGATTCGGAATCCCCCCAAAGGGCAGGCCGGATCGTCGATTACCGTCCCATATTCGCCCTGGAAGACATAGGCGTCGTAGATCCGAACCGAGCGATTGGGAGCGGACGGGGCAGCGTGAGCGGGATCGGTACTTGCAAGGCAGAGGAGGGCGAGGATGGCGAGCCGGCTCATGCGCCGATAGTACACAATAGGGGGCGGCTTGCCACCGGGGTCGCCTTCGCTGCTTCGGCGGACAGCCTTCGCGGCCACGCCACTCCGGCTGGCTCGCCAGCCGTAGCGGCGAAGCCGTGAAGGCTGGTGGAGCTGAGGGGAATCGAACCCCTGACCTCTGCAGTGCGATTGCAGCGCTCTCCCATCTGAGCTACAGCCCCGCGCCGTTCGTGGAGCCGTCCGATGGGGCGGACGGCGGCCCGAGAGGCGCCCAGATAGCGACGCGCCTACGCCAAGGCAATGCGCCAATTGGGCCCCGGACTTCAGTCGGCGTGGCGGTCGTGGACGGCCTTTGCGATCTTGATCATCCCGAACAGGATCGAGAGGAAGCTGATGCCGCCGCCGCAGGAGTGGTTAGGGCCTGCCGTCTCGCAGGGGCCGCGGTCGGTCCGCGCCAGGCCTTCGGTGGCGCTGGGCGCCTCCCCCGCGACCAGGGCGACACGTTCGCCGGGTTCGCGTTCGTCGGGGAGGGGGACGCGGTTCGGATCGCGCCCCTCGCGCCGGCCGCACACGACGATGTCCTCCGACCCGGCTCCCTTCGGGCAGCGCAGTTGATCCACCGGCTGGAAGGTCCTCCGATACTGGGCCATCGCCTGCTCGGCGGTGGGCGCCGCCACGGCCTCGGCCTGCCACGCGATCAGCAGGAGCCCCGCCGCCAATCTCGACTTTGCCATGAGCGTCGCCTATCGCCCCGCGGTTCCACGGACTTGAGAAGGTGACAGAAACGATGGTGAGCGCAAGCCATGTCCTCGACCGGGTGCTGGTCCTCGAGATGGTGCGGGTCACCGAAGCGGCCGCGGTCGCCGCCTCGAAGCTGATCGGACGGGGCGACGAGAAGGCCGCGGACCATGCGGCGGTCGAGGCGATGCGCGCCGCGCTCAACACGCTCGAGATCGACGGCACGGTGGTGATCGGCGAGGGCGAGCGCGACGAGGCGCCGATGCTGTTCATCGGCGAGAAGGTGGGCGCCGCGCAGGGCTCCGGCCCGCCGATCGACATCGCCCTCGATCCGCTCGAGGGCACGACGATCACCGCCAAGGGCGCGCCCAACGCGCTGGCCGTCCTCGCCATCGCCGAGCATGGCTGCCTCTTGAACGCCCCTGACGTCTACATGGACAAGCTGGCGATCGGGCCGGGCTACCCGGCCGGGATCATCGAACTCGCCGCCACGCCGACCGACAATATCCGGGCGATCGCCCGCGCCAAGGGCGTCGACCCTTCGGAGATCATCGCCTGCGTGCTCGACCGGCCGCGCCACGAGGCCTTGATCGCAGAGCTGAGGGGCCTCGGCTGCGGCATCCAGCTGATCCCGGACGGCGACGTCGCCGGGGTCATCGCCGTCACCAACCCGGAGACGACGGTCGACGTCTACATGGGCTCGGGCGGAGCGCCGGAAGGCGTGCTCGCCGCCGCGGCCCTGCGCTGCGTCGGCGGCCAGTTCCAGGGCCGCCTGCTGTTCCGCAACGACGACGAGAAGCGCCGGGCGGCGAAGTGGGGGGTCGAGGATCTCGACCGGATCTATCATCTCGAGGACCTCGCCAAGGGCGACTGCATCTTCGCCGCGACCGGAGTCACCGACGGCTCGCTCTTGAAGGGCGTCAAGCGCCGCCCGGACCGCATCTCGACCGAAAGCGTCGTCATGCGCGCCTCGACCGGCACCATCCGCTGGGTCCGCGGCGAGCACCGCGACGAGCCGGGCGCGCCGCACTAGACGGCGTCCCCGAGCCGACGATTTTGCTTCCGCTCCGGAACGGCCCTCGTCCAGTCTCACCGCAATGAGCCTGCCGGTCTTCCTCGCAATCCTGGCCGCCGCCCTGCTCCACGCGTCGTGGAACGCACTGGTCAAGACGGGCGGGGACCGCTTCGCCTCGGTGCTGCTGCTCACGCTCGCGCAGGGGACGATCGCGGTTCTGCTCATCCCATTTTTCGGTTTTCCTCCCCGCGCCGCCTGGCCGTGGGTGCTGCTCGGGTCGGCGCTTCACACCGGCTACGCCTTGTTCCTGGTCCGCGCCTATCGCGACGCCGATCTGAGCCAGGTCTACCCGCTCGCGCGCGGCGCTGCGCCGCTGATCGTCACCGTGGTGAGCGCCCTGGTCCTCGCGGAGGCGCCGCCGCCGCTCCGCATCGCCGCCGTGCTCGCCATCGCCGGCGGGATCCTGCTGATGGCACGGGGCGGCGGGCTCGGCGGCACGGCCGTGCTCTGGGCGCTCGGCACCGCCACCTTCACCGCCTCCTATACGATGGCGGACGGAGTCGGCGCGCGGGTCGCCGGCTCGGCCTCGGCCTTCGCGATGACCATGTTCGCGATCGACGGGCTGGCGATGGCCGGCTGCGCGCTGGCGGCGCGCGGGCCCGCCGGGCTGGTCCGGCTGCTGCCCGGCTGGCGCGGCGGCGCGATGGCGGGGGCGATGTCGCTCGGCTCCTACTGGATCGTCATCTGGGGCTTCACCCAGGCGCCGCTCGCGATGGTCGCCGCCCTGCGCGAGACCAGCGTCCTGTTCGCGATGCTGATCGGCCTCTTCGTGCTCGGAGAGAAGGTCGCTCCGGTCCGCTGGGCGGCGGCCGCGATGATTCTCGCCGGCGTGATCCTGATGCGCGTCTGAAGGCTTTTCCACATCTTTCTGCCGGAGCGGATTCACGGCGAGTCGGGGATCGGCTAGGCTGGCCGAGATGCTCACCACCGCCCATGTCTGCTCGGTCTCGCGCTCGATCCTGGGCCAGCCCTGGCGGTGGCGCGGAACCGCGTCGGACCCGGCAGACGCGGGCTTCGAGCCCGACGACCTGATCGACCAGCTGCTGCTCGCCCGCGGCGTGGCGCGCGAGGCGCTGGAGGCGCACCGCCGGCCGACGATCCGCGGCTTCATGCCGGACCCGTCGATCTTCCGCGACATGGACTCGGCTGCGGCGCGGCTGGCGGATGCGGTCGAGGGCGGCGAGGCGATCACCGTGTTCGGCGATTACGACGTCGACGGCGCGACCTCGGCGGCCCTCCTCGTCCGCCTGCTTCGCGGCCTCGGGGCGGACCCGCGCGCCTACATCCCCGACCGGCTGATGGAAGGCTACGGCCCGTCCGGCGAGGCGCTGGTGCGGCTCGCCGGCGAGGGCGCGCGACTGATCGTCACCGTCGATTGCGGCGCCCAGGCGTTCGAGGCGCTGGGGATGGCGCGCGAGGCGGGAGTCGACGTGATCGTCGTCGACCACCACAAATGCGCGAGCGCGCTTCCAGCCGCCCATGCCTTGGTCAATCCCAACCGGCTCGACGAGGCCGGCGAGGCGGCGGCGCACGGTCATCTGGCCGCCGTCGGGGTCTGCTTCCTGCTCGGCGCGGCTCTTCTCCGCGAGCTGCGCGGCCGCGGCTTCTTCGCGGATCGCGCGGAGCCCAGGCTGGTCGAGCTGCTCGACCTCGTCGCGCTCGGCACCGTCGCCGACGTCGCCCAGCTCAGGGGACTCAACCGCGCCTTCGTCGCCCAGGGCCTGAAGGTGATGGCGGCGCGCGGCAATGTCGGGCTCGCCGCGCTCGCCGACGCGGCTCGGCTGAGCCGGCCGCCGACCTGCCACGATCTTGGCTTCGCGCTCGGCCCGCGGATCAACGCCGGCGGCCGGGTCGGCAAGTCGGACCTCGGAGTCCGGCTCCTCACAACCGAGGACCAAGAGGAAGCGCGCACGATCGCCGCCGAGCTCGATCGCCTGAACGAGGAGCGCCGGGCGATCGAGGCGGCAGTCTGCGAGGCGGCCGAGGCGCTCTGCGCCGCCCAGGGCAACCGCGCTCTGGTGCTGGTCGCCGGCGCCGGCTGGCATCCCGGCGTGATCGGCATCGTCGCCGGGCGGCTGAAGGAGAAGACCGGGCGGCCGACCCTGGTCGTCGCGCTCGGCGAGGACGGCATCGGCAAGGGGTCCGGCCGCTCGATCGCGGGAGTCGATCTCGGCGCGGCCGTGCTGGCGGCGAAGGATGCCGGCCTGCTGATCGCGGGCGGCGGCCACGCCATGGCGGCCGGGATCACCGTCGCCGCCGGCGGGATCGAGGCGCTCGCCGACTTCCTCGAGGAACGGCTCGCCGACGACGTGGCGCGCAGCCGCGACGGGCGGGCGATGCTGCTCGACGCGGTGCTGGCGCCCGGCGGAGTCGCCCCCGCCCTGTGCGACGCGCTCGAGGCCGGCGGTCCCTACGGCGTCGGCTGGCCGGCGCCGCGAGTCGCCGCCGGGCCGGTCCGGATCGTCAAGGCGGACGTGGTCGGCAACGGCCATCTGCGCCTCGTCGTCGCCGGAGACGACGGCCGGCGAATCAAGGCGATCGCTTTCCGGATGGCCGGGAGCGCCCTCGGCGAGGCGCTGCTCGCCGCGCCCCCGCACCGCAAGGTGTGGCTCGCGGGGCGGCTCAAGCGCGACGAATGGGACGGCCGGGTCTCCGCCGAGCTCCACCTCGAGGACGCCGCCTGGGCCGATTTAGCACCCGGCGCGCCGGCAAGGTCCGGTTCAGCCGCCTCGCCCGATCTCTGCAACCAGGGAGAGCGCGATGAGTAAAGCCCGATATCTTGCCGTGGCGGCCGTTTTGGCGTCGCTGGCGCCGGAGACGGGGCAAGCGCAACCGGTCCCGTCCGACTTGAATCGCGCCTGCGGTGCCCGCGCGGTCTTCCGGAAAGCCGATCTCCCCGCCGCGGCGCGGGCCGTCCTTCCCTCGCCGCTGGCCGATCCGAACCAACCCTTCCAGAGCGGCGACGTGGTTCTTCCCGGCCGAGCCTTGCCGTTCCGCCGCCTGATCTGTGGCGAGCCGACGCGGGCCGGCTACACGGTCCGCATGGAGCGCGGCGGCCGCGGCGGCGGCATCGAAATCCTCTTTCTCCGAAGACAGCGGCACGGCCGCTTCGCGCTCGAAGGGCCTGCCCGCAGGCGCTGAGTTCCGAGGAAGCGGGCAAGCCCCCCCCCTTGCTTGACCGTCGGTCCGGCCTCCCTTAAGCGGCGCCGTCTCGCGCGGCCCCATCGTCTAGCGGTCTAGGACGTCGCCCTTTCACGGCGAAAACACGGGTTCGATTCCCGTTGGGGTCACCATGGCGCTGAAAAGTTACATCTTTTCAGAAAGTTGGCCGAAATCAATAGCTTCCCGGCTCTCCGGCGAACCCATAGCGCGTGACAAGCCACAGGTGCGTTGGACAGCACCGAGACTAAATCGGCGCGTGCTTGATGCTTCTCGGTTGAAAGGCCTGCATTTTTAGCGAGCCGCACTCTCTTTATTCAATTTCCGGCGCACCTGCGCCGGGCCGGCCGTCACCCCATAGCGCACGAGGCCGAACCGACCTAGAAGGCCAGCGGGAGATCGGCGCTGCGTATCGGCGCCGATAAAGGGCGGAGAACAATGGATGGATCGTGACGCGACATCGAGCCGCGCCGTTGACCCGGGCGCCTTCTATCGGGGAATGTTACAGCATCTCGATGTTGCGTTCTTTGTCATCCAGATTTCGCCTGAAGGGCAATTCCTGGTCGAGGACGGCAACCCGGCGGTGGAGAAATGGCTCGGACGTCCGATCGAGGAAATGAAAGGCCGGCCGGTCCGCGACTGCCTTGCCCCGCCGGGAGTCGAGTTTCTGGAAACGAATCTTCACATTGCCATCGAGAAGCGGGAAAGCCACAGCTATTATCGCGCCGTCGACCTGGCCGAAGGCGCCTTGTCCTGGTTCACGACACTGATCCCGGTCTTTGAGGGAGACGGGCCGGTGACGCATGTCCTTGGCATGGTGCGCGATATCGTTCACGAAAAGCAGACGGGTGGCGAGACGATCCATCGCCGGGAACTGATCGACCAAAGCCATCGGCTGGGGGAGACGTTGCACGAGGCGACCGGGCCGCATCTTGCCGCTGCCCGCCTTGCCTTGACGCGGCTCGAGATTTTCGCCGCGCCTCACGTGTCCGGCCGCGGCAAGGATCTCGATGACGCAATCGGCGATGCCAGATCGTCGATCGAGGAGATCAAGCGCGAGATCGGAGTGCTGACCTATGTCTTGCATCCGCCGGTGCTGGACAGCCACGATCTCGGCGAAGCGCTTCGGGTCTTGGCTGAGGGATTCGGCCAGCGGAGCGGAATCGCGATCGACCTGCGGATAGTCCCAGAGGCGTACGAACTGCCCTTCCTCGCATCCATGCCACTTTTCCGAGTTCTTCAGGAAGCCCTCGCCAACGTCCATCGCCACGCCCATGCGGGCAAGGTCACGGTTGCATTGGAGATCGCGGACGCAGAGGTCGTCCTGACGGTCGCCGACGACGGCATCGGCTTCGATGGGCGGTGGGCTTCCGCCCGGGCGCCGGGGAGCGGCTTGGCGGGCATGCGCGATCGCATGGTGCAGCTCGGAGGAACCTTGGTGATAAGCAGCCACGGCGCCGGCACTACGATCGTGGCGAGGTCGCCCCTGATCGCATGCATGGCCTGAAGGCCGCCGCGATGATGGCGCTGCCGCATCCGCCGAAGTCCAGCCAGAAGGTGCCTAGCAATTCGGCAGCGATTTTTCTCGGCCGGGTGATGAGCGATCCTCCTCGGCAGCATCCACAGTCGCTATCCGTCTTGGGGTGAATCCTCATCGGGAAAAGACCTGATCCGGCAGAGACGCCGCCTTTTGGCGCTTCCGTAAGGTTCAAGCGGCGTTGAACCACCCTCGAAGGCAGTGGTAGGAGGTCGGACCCCCGCCGCTACAGAGGCATTTCTGACCGCTCCTTTCGCACAGCCTGAAGAGGGCGGGCTTGCCGCCCTGGTGCTGGAATTCCGGCCGGAATTGCTGCGCTTCCTGGCGGCCCGGCGCGTCGCGGCGGAGGATTCCGAGGATCTTCTTCAGGAGCTGTATCTGAAGATCGCGCGGCGGCCTTGCGGCCCGGTTCTCGATCCTCGCGCCTATCTCTACCGCGCGCTCGACCACATGATCGTCGACCGGCGCCGCGCGCAGTCCCGCCGGGCCGCGCGCGAGAATGGTTGGGGTCAGATCGAGAGCGGCGACGGGATCGATCCCGGGCCGTCGCCCGAAACGATCGTCGCCGCGCGCCGGCGGTTGGCGGCTGTGCAGAAGGCGCTTTCCGTCCTGCCGGAGCGGACCTTGCTGATTCTCCGCCGGTTCCGGCTGGACGACGTCGGCCAGAAGGACATTGCGACCGAGCTCGGGATCAGCGTCAGCGCGGTCGAGAAGCATCTCCAGCGGGCCTACCGCGCCCTCGCGGAGGCGAGGGAGCGTCTCGATGCGGAAGCCCCGGGTCCGTGCCGTCTTCCAGACGAGGAAGGAGGATGATGGCGCACGATTTCGCACCCGGCCTCCTCACGGAGGCGATCGCCTGGCGGATCCGGCTGCGCCACGGCGACGGCGAGGCCTGGGAGTCGTTCGTCCAGTGGCTGGAGCAGGACCCGGTCCGCGCCGAGGCCTATGACCGCGTCGCCGCCGCGGAAAGCGAGCTGTCCGAGGATGCGCTGCCTGCGCCCCGCCTTCCGGCCAATGACGATCTTCCGGCGCGGGAGCCGTCGATTCGGCGCTGGGGCGCCGTCGCCGCGGGCCTGATCGCCGTCGCCGCCGCGGGCACTGTCATTTTCGGTTTGCCGAGCCGCTCGCCCGCACCGGTGGAATTCGCCACGGCTCCGGGTGAGCACCGCAACGTCGCGCTGCCCGACGGCACGCGCGTCGCGCTCAACGGCGGCACGCGCCTCCGGCTGGCCGGCGACGGCAGCCGCTCCGCCGAGCTGGTCTCCGGCGAGGCCCTGTTCACGGTTCGCCATGACGCCTCGAATCCGTTCGAGGTGAGTGTCGGCGGCCGTACGGTCCGTGACGTGGGCACGGTCTTCGATCTCCTGAGCGACGGCGATCGCCTGTCGCTCGAAGTGCTTGAAGGTTCGGTCGTGTACGATGTCGCCGGAGGGGGGCCGCACCTCACGGCCGGGCAGGTTCTTCGAAGCGATAATCGCAGCCGCACGATCTCCCGCGCCGAGCCCGCGGCCATGGCCTCGTGGCGCAGCGGCCAGCTGAGCTACGATGCCGCGCCCCTCTCCGCAGTAATAAGCGATCTCTCCCGCACCACCGGGACATCCGTCTCGCTCGACCCGGCCCTCGATGAATTGCCCTTTACCGGCTCGATCCGTATCGACACGGACCGGGCGGCGACGGTGCGGCGGCTCGCGGAAGCGCTTGGCGTAACGGCTACGCAACGGGCGGGAGGGTGGTATCTCGAGCCTCATCGGCGTGCGCGTCCTTGAACCGTTCGTCGGCGTCGTCACGCTTTGCCTGGTTGCGGCTCCGGCCTCGGCGGCGGGGGAAGCAAGCTTCGACATCCCGGCCGGGCCCCTTTCTGGCGCACTGATCGCCCTGGCCGGCCAGGCGCGGATCACCATCGTCGCGAACGACCCGACGCTGTCGCGGCTGCGTGCGCGGCCGGTGCGCGGCCGCATGACCGTGCGGGCGGCGTTGACGAAGCTTCTCTCCGGCACCGGCTATGGCTTCGTGATGGCCGCCCCCGATGCCGTCCGGATCGTCCCCCTGCCGCCCCCGCTTAGGCCGGTGCGGGCTGCGCCGAAGTCCCGACCGCCAAGGCCGGTCCCCGTACCCACCCCCGCCGTCCGGACGGAGGAGATCGTCGTCACCGCCAGCAAGCAAAGCGTGCTGCTGTCCGAGTTGCCGGCCACGGCGCGGGTGATCGACCTGAGCGCGGACGAGGCCGCCCGCCGCGGCGGGCGCGGCAGCGAGGGGGTCGTGGCCCGTCTTCCGATGCTCGCCTCGACCCATCTCGGCCCCGGCCGCAACAAGCTCTACATCCGCGGCATCGCCGACAGCAGCTTCAACGGCCCCAGCCAATCGATCGTCGGCGAGTATCTCGGCGATCTTCGCCTCACCTTCAACGCGCCCGACCCGGACCTGCGGCTCTACGACATGAGCCGAGTCGAGCTTCTCGAGGGGCCGCAAGGAACGCTCTACGGCTCCGGCTCGCTCGGCGGCATTCTTCGCCTCGTGCCCACGCCTCCGAACCTGGACGAAGCGGAAGGACAGGCTTCGGCCGGCCTCGCTTCCACGCGCCACGGCGGTTTGGGCGGAGACGCCGCCGCCGTCCTGAACGCGCCGCTGGTTCGCGGCCGGCTGGCCCTTCGGGCGGTCGGGTACACCGTGTCGGAGGCAGGATGGATCGACGACCTCGGCCGAAGTCGACGCGACGTGAACCGGACTCGCATCAGCGGCGGGCGTGCCGCCTTGCTCTACGCCCCCGCCGGCGGCTGGCGGATCGAGCTTGCCGGAGTCGCGCAGTTCATCGCCGGCCGAGACGGCCAATATGCCGAGCGCGGCCTCCCCCCTCTGACCCGGTCGAGCCACCTGCCCCAGCCGTTCGACAACGATTATCTGCTCGGCGGCCTGACGATCCGGCGCAACTGGAACGGCCTCGAGCTCGTCTCCGCCACGAGCCTGGTCGACCACAGTCTCGACAGCCGTTTCGACGCCACCGGCGGCGCGGGCATCGCCGGGACGCAGCTGTTCCGGGAGGATCTGAGCATCCGCGTGATCGCCCACGAGACGCGGCTCTCCGGCAGGACGAGAGGGGGAATTGGCTGGCTTGCGGGGTTCAGCGCGGTGCGCGACGTCAGCCGGGTCGAGCGGACGCTGGGCCCCCCGGCCGCGCCTGCGCCGCTGACGGGGGTTCGCAACGCGACGAGCGAAGCCGCCTTGTTCGGCCAGCTGAGCTTTCCCCTCGGCGCGCGGGTGACGATCACCGGAGGGGGCCGGGCAACCTGGTCGCGCGGCACCGGAATCGTCCTCCACGCGCCCGATCGTGAGGCGAACGAGCCGACGCGGAGCGACTTCCGCCTGTCCCCGACGCTGGCGATCTCCTGGCGGCCCGCCCGCAACCTTCTGGTCTACGCGCGCTATGCCGACGCCTTCCGCGCCGGCGGCCTCGCCGTTTCCGCCACCGGCTCGGCGGCGGCCGCGCAGCGCTTCGAGTCAGACGAGCTCGGCTCCGCCGAAGTCGGCCTCCGCTACGGGTCGAGCGCCGGCCGCTTCTCGGCAGACCTCGCTGTCTCCCGAACCCGCTGGAGCGACATCCAGGCCGACCTGATCGACAGCCGAGGCCTCCCTTTCACCACCAACATCGGCAATGGCCGGATCTACGCCGCCGAAGCGCGGGCCATTTGGAGGCCGACGCCCTGGCTCGCTTTCGACGCATCCGCCTTCCTCTCCGACAGCGCGCTCGATTCGCCGGCGCCCGCGTTCGCGGCGGCGGACGAGCGCAGCCTGCCGAACATCCCCGAAGCCGGAGCCCGCGCCGGCGTGCGGGCCGAGCGCCGGCTCGGCGCCTCCGCCACCCTCGGGATCGACGCATCGCTGCGCTATGTCGGACGTTCGAAGCTCGGCATCGGCCCTCCGCTCGACGCGCCTCAGGGAGGCTATGCGGAGGCGGATTTCGGGTTGCGGCTGGGTCTGGGGCGCGTCCGGCTCACTCTCGACGTCGAAAACGCGGCGGACGCGCGCGGCAACCGTTTCTCCTACGGCAATCCGTTCACGGTCGCGGACCGGATGCAGACGACTCCGCTGCGCCCGCGCACCGTCAGGCTCGGAATCGATCTTCCCTTCTGAGCAGAGGCCAAATGCGGGTCACGCCGCACGGCGGCGTCTAAGGGATATGCGCTCGGACACTAGCCACTTGCCCTCCTCCGCTGCCGGTCCTCTCGATGCGCTGAAGGGCGCAGGGCTTGGGCCTTCGGCCTTCGGGGGCTTGCGCCACCGGGGGCATTGGGGCGGTTGGGAGCTGTTCGTGCGCCTCCTGATCTTCGCGACCCGAAACAATCATCGGGAAAGGGGGGGCATAAAGCTCGTTGGGGCGGAGTTGGTCGACAGGGCAATCGAAGGAAATGAAGATGAAAATGAACATGCAGATTGCAGCCCTGGCCGCGTTCACCGGGCTCCTGCTCCCCGCCGGCGCATCGGCCAAAGGCCCACGCCCGCAAATCTCGATGAAGGCGGCTCGCGCGAACGCGCTGGCCTACGTGCCGCAGGGGCGCATCCGCTCGGCTGAGCTCGAAACCGAGAAGGGCCGGCTCATCTACAGCTTCGACATCCAGGTCCCCGGCCGCCGGGGCATCGAGGAAGTCCAGATCAGCGCGATCGACGGCAAGCTCGTCTCGCGGCAGCACGAATCGCCGGCCGCCGAAACCCGCGAGGCGCGGGCCGAGCGCAAGGAGGCCGGCAAGCATTGAGCGCATCTACATCCGAATGATGGCCTCAAGGCCCCAAGCTGCTCGCTTCTGCATCCCATCCGCATTGACCGCCGCTTGCTCGATGGCCGAGCCTTCGAGCATGCCGGCAACTTCGTCCGAGGACATGCGTAAACCCCGCTGAGCTTACAGACCGTGACGAGAAAGCAGGACATGACCCAAGAGGACCGCCAGCTGCTCAGCAAGGTTCCGGCCATTACGCTGGGCTTCTGGATCATCAAGATCCTGGCGACCACGTTAGGCGAGACGGGCGGCGACACCGCGTCGATGACGTGGCTCGGCGAGACCACGCCCCAGGCCGCCCAATCCCCTTGGAACGGCTATCTGATCGGCACAGGAATCTTCCTCGCTTTGCTGGTCGCGTTCGCCGCGTGGCAGATCGTCTCCCGGCGCTTCCACCCCTTTCTCTACTGGGCCACCATCATCGCCTCGACCACGGCGGGGACGACCATGGCCGACTATGCGACCCGGTCGATCGGCATCGGCTATGCCGGCGGCTCGGCTCTCTTGCTCGGCTGCGTCCTTGTTTCCCTCGCAATGTGGCGGCTGGCTCTGGGATCGATCGACGTGAACACGATCCGCACCCGACGTGCGGAGAGCTTCTACTGGATCACCATCACCTTCTCCCAGACGCTCGGGACGGCGCTCGGCGACTGGATGGCAGACACCAACGGTCTCGGTTATCTGGGCGGAGCGGCCGTCTTCGGAACCCTCCTGGCGATCCTCGCCGCCCTCTATTTGTGGACCCGGGTTTCCCGCGTCTTGCTGTTCTGGGCCGCGTTCATCCTCACCCGGCCGCTCGGCGCCACGGTCGGCGATCTGCTCGACAAGCCGGTCGCCAAGGGCGGCCTCGATCTCAGCCGGCCCGTCGCGTCGGCGGTGCTGGCCGCAGCGATCGTCCTCCTGATCCTCCTCCTTCCCCAACGGGCCGGACAGCATCCGGGCGGACGTTCAGGGGTCGAATGAGACAGCGGCCCGGCCGTTGTCATTTGTATGACGAGCAAGGCTCAGAAGACGATTTGGTTTCAAGCTTGTGGAGGGACGCTGGGCCTTGTCGCCGCTGGTACAAACGGTCTCGCCAAGGATGATAACGCGGCAGGCAAGCCGAGTATATGCGCCGTTTTTCGCAGGCTTCGGCCGACCTCCTGTTTACGTTTTTTTCCACCAATGTTTCATCATCAAGCGCTGTCGAGATGCCTAGCGGCGCGCGCCAACAGGACGCGCCGCCCTAGGATGACCACAACAGCTATGGGGAGCATCGCGAACGCGAAACTGTCCATAGGCATGAGCAGGACGGGTAGGAATAGGATCGGCAGCGAAGCTGTCAGCGCCGCACGCGCCTGCCGCTCTTCGCGGGGAATGTTGGGCAGCATGAGACCTCGGCGCAAGGAAGCATACCACCACATCAGCATATTCAGTATGCTGCACGCGAACATCGTCAAGCCGTAGATTCGAAGGTTCGCGGTTCCCGCGCCATCGGCATAAAGGGTGCGGATCGTGGCCGGTACGAGTGCGATGAGGCACAGCATGGTCAGGGTTAGAACCGTCAGGAAAGCATCCACGCGACGCAACCGCGCGAAAAGGTTGCGATGGTTGACCCAGAAAATACCGGCGATACCGAAGCTCAGAGTGTAGGCAAGAAGGCTGCGGCTGCCGACTGCGAGGAGCGGGAGAAGCGCGCCGCGCCCGTTCGGCAGGTGGACGTCCAGAGCTGCCAGGGTGATGGCGATTGCGAAGACTCCGTCCGACAACATGATCAGCCGGTCCAGACTGTGACGCGCGATATGTTCATTCACGCCGCGCACCTCAGCGAGGCCCTCGACATCGCTCATGCTCGTCATCGGTGACCGACGTATCTCATTCAATGCTTATGATGAGGGACTGCTGACGAGACAACTGCAAAGAAGGCAGTCGGTGGCACTGACACCTCGGTGCGAGCTTCCCTGGGTGCAGGCCATGGAGAGCAGTCGGGCTTCCTACTGATCGTCACATTATGGGTTCGTCCGGCGCCGCGCTCGTCCATCACCGCTAGGGCGATGGCAGCGGCAACATTGGTGACGTGTCCGTGGGTCCATCGCCAATGCGGCCGGTTGCGAAACCCGTAGACGGTCGCGAGGTCCGCATCGTCGCCCGGGCCGTAAACCTTTGGCAACCTCAATATTGTGGCAGGGAGCTCTTTGCGGGCGCGGGCGGCCTCTTACCAGGATCTTGTCGTAGCACGCATCGGGGGGGGCAAGGGATCAAGGTGCCCCCTCCCGAAAGGAGCGAGCAAGACGAATGGGACTCTAAGAGTGCGCCATCAAACGCAAATATGGGACATTGCCGACGTCGGTGTGGGTCATCGGCGGCGGGTAGGGTTATCCATGCTGCCGCAAGCTAGGTTGTAGCCCTCTCGAGGAAACGGCTATGTTCGCAATCATCTTCGCCTGCGCGGCGCTTCTTGCTCCCCCTTCGGATCTCCCTCATCGGGCCTCTCCGACATTCCTTCAGAAATCGTCAGCGCGGGTGATTCTACTCGCACCATTCGAGGGTAACCCGGCCAATGGCTCGGCTACAGCCTCGATGCGCAGCGGATTCGAGCGCGTCGCTGACTATATGGCCGCGCATCATATCGGTCGCCGCGCGGGTAGCTTCCCGACCGCGTCCAATCTCCGTTTCGACGAGGAAGAAGGCATTCTCCGTGGAGAGGTGGGGTTCGAGGTGGAGTCCCTGTCTGCGCCGCTGCCGGCGGATGGAATCCGGATCGAACGAACGCCGACTGGCCGCCTTATCCGCTTTGCGACGCACGCGCCCTTTGGTGCGCTGAACCCCGACTATGAAGACTTTATCGGTTGGATGGTCGACCACAAGATCCATCCCCGTTCCCACGCATGGGAAGTGTACATCAGACAGGACGATGGGTTGCAGGCAAAGGACAGGCTCACCTACGTCTATTATGTCGTCAAGTGACGAGGACCATCCGGATTGGCGCGGCAGGCGCCTCGTGGACTCGGAATAACCGCTGACGGGCATCCATGCGCGCCAGGTGAATTGATGAGAACAGCCAAATCCAGAGGTCTGGTGTTACGACCAGGTGAACTCCACAATGACCGGCGGCGAGGCGCCAAAGTCCGAGTAGCGTGCCCAGGTCGGGGAAATACACCAGTAAGTGATATTCGGCCAGTTCAGCCGGTCGCGACCCTCCGGCCATGTCGAAAAGTATACTTCGCGCTCCAATGAGCCGTCCGGCCCATCCGTCGGCACCTCGACTGCATGACCCTCGTATTGAACCGTTTTCTCATCAGCTCCCCCTATCACTAATGAGATGTGCGGGTTACGCTTGAGGTTGGCATGTTTGCGGCTGGTTGAGACGGTATCGAAGATAACACGATGGTCGTCGGTGGTCGCTATCCCAACAAGAGCCGACTGAGGGCTTGCAGTGCCCGACAAGGTGGAAATCACACCGAGCCTCGAGCCGCGCATGAAGTCCAACAGTTCCGACAATTCGAAAGACACCTTCTGCCTCCCGTTGCATCCTGACGGCTGCCCCTGCCGTCGACTGTTCCTTCGGCCCAACTGGGCTATCCCACAAATCTCGAAATGGAGACCGCGGAATCGCTACGTATCGCCTGCGCCGCGTGCAGAAGGCCGCGACGGCGACTCCGGATCGGAGTCTCCTCCGCTACCTTATGCAGCCCGTACCCGCTCGTTAAGCGCGAGGGGCCGCCCTTCATCGTCACAGAATTCGGCCATCCATTCCTCGGTTCCGTCGGGGTGCCGATAAATCATGTGGGGAGCATTGAAGAAACGGACTCCTCGAGCCCCCAACTGCGCGCACGCAGAGTGGATGTCTTCCACCTGAAAATAGAGGATCGACTCGGGTTGTAGCTTGTCCGTCCGATGGACATAGAGACGCACGTCGCCGGCGCTGAAGAAGGCCATGTCCGGCGGGAAGTCGAAGATCAGCTCCATGCCCAACGCTTCGCCATAAAAAAGCTTGGCAGCCTGAAGGTCCCGGACTGTACGAGCGACTTGCACGATCGTGCCGAGACGGATTGCAGGGGTGTCAACCGTGCGACCTCTTTTCTCAGCCATGACGGGTCTCCTCTCCTTAAGCAGGCTGTCAGCGCGGACCCCAGCCCATCGGCGAAGCTCTGCCCGACTGTTCAACCCGAGCTTCTGGAGCACATTTCCGACGTGATATTTCACGGCGTCCGTGCTCACTCCCAGACGCTGCGCAATGCGGGGATTGGTGAGGCCGTGACGGACGGCTTCCATGACGCGCCACTCGGCCGGCGTCAGGATATCGGGATAGGGCGGCCGACCGCGTTCGCGACGTAGTGACATGGGTGCGAAACTAGACACCGGATCCTCCTCCGTCATCCTCCTCGAGATCCGCCTGTCAACCGCCGGATACGACGATTGCCATTACGGGAGGACGGAACGGATTTCCCTACCCGATCCTGTGCGACGCACGTGTCTCGTCGAGCGCCTCACCACCGCCCCACGCCGCAAGCGCGCGATAACGGGGTACGTCGGTCGGGCCGGCTCGATGGGTCTCAAGCAGGCCTCGCGCGGTGAGATGACGGATCGCCCCCTGAACGCTCCGCTTGGAGAGGCCTGTTTGCTCCGCCAGATGCGAAAGACTGTAGAATGCCGGAACGCTGTCCCCGCCGGCAGCTATCGTGATGTACACGAGGTACGCCGAGGGCCGGCGGTCATGCCCGACGAGGTCGCGCATCAACGTGTCGATGATGTAGGTGTCGTACGTGTACTTCGCGGCAACCATTGCTATAGCAGTACTTGCGCAGCTTCACTCCGGCAAGGCAGGAATCTAACCAGCCCTCCTCGTGTCAATGCCTGAACAGGGAAGCGGATGCCTGCCACCGCTAGGGGAGGTCGATGATCAGGAAGCTCAATTTTGTCGGGATCCCGACGTCTGACAAGGATCGGGCGCTCGCCTTCTGGACCGAGAAAATGGGGTTCAAGGTCGCGACAGACCGCCCCATGGGTCCCGGCGGGAGGTGGATCGAACTAACGATCCCCGGCGCGCAGACGGCGGTCGTCCTCCACACTCCGGAAGGCCATGAAACGAGGGTCGGCACCTTCTTCAATGGGTCCTTTGGATGCGACGATGCTGAATATGCCTACAAGTATCTCCTCGCGCGGGGCGTGGAATTCCTCGGACCTCCTGAGAAGCAGCCTTGGGGCACCTTCGTTCAGTTCAAAGATCCTGATGGTAACACGTTCGTCCTCTCGAGCCGCTGAAGGCCGAGCGACGCACGCTGTCGCGAAAAAGGGAAGGGGTTTCCAGGATGAGAACTCCAATCGCACTTGCTGTTGTGATGCTGTCCTCGACCCCGGCGGGGTGGGCCTGGGGGAAGGCTCCGGCGCCCGCGGCCACGCCCTCCGGTTTCGAGCTCGGCGCGGTTACGATCCTCGTCCGGAACGAGGATGAAGCCGCGGATTGGTACGAGCGCAACCTAGGGATGCGGATTGCGCTGGACACCCGCTCCGAAAGCGGGGAGCGCTTTGTGGCGATGGTGCCGGTGGGGCGCGCCACGCCGATGGTGGTCCTGCATCGGCCGCGAACGACGGACATCAGCGTCGACCGTACCCTGCCGGACGCCCGCATCGGACAGGAAACATATTGGGTCTGGCGCACAGGAGACTTCGATGCGTCCTACAAGCGCCTGCTCGCCAACGGAGTGAAGTTCGTTTCTCCGCCGCGAGACCAGTTCTACGGACGCGAAGCAGTGTTCGAGGATTTGTACGGCAATCTCTTCATCCTGCAGCAGATCAAGGCCGGCGCGATCCCGTCGGTGAAGTAGCGCTGGGACGCGCGGCCGCGGAGCGCTGGACGAGAAGCGTGCTTCTCACGACGGGGTAGGGAAATTCGTCCCATACGCCCGTACACTCATCGCAACGACCGTGAAGAACGAGAAGGGGGTTGGTGTCGTCCTAATTCCAATCGGAGCTGCCCGCGGGGGGAAGTGTCAAGTGCGCACGATCGCCATCAATCTCGTTACGATCGCTATCCTCTTGCTGGCGGGGCCCGCCTTGGCGGAAGCGCCCATCCAAGGGCAGGAAACCATCGAGCGGGTAGCTCCCGGCATTTGGTCGATTCACCAGCGTCGCGGATTCCATCTCCAGCCCGTCGGGAATGTCGAAGTAATCGACCAGAAGCGCGGTCTTGTACTCATCGACGGCGGAGCGTCGGTGGGATCCGCGCGGCGCATCGCCCGGCTGATCAAGTCCGTGTCGGCGAAGCCGGTCGTCGCGATAGCAGTTACGCATTGGCACGCTGATCACACCCTTGGCCTGACCACCTTGCTCGAGGCTTGGCCTAAGGCCGAGCTCATCGCCACGAGCGCGACGCGCGATCACATCCTTGGGCCATCCATGCAAATGTATCCGAAAGGCGCGCCCGACGCCGCGAAGACGAAGCGGTTCTCGGACGCGATCGGATCGACCCTTGACAGATTTCGGGCTTTGGCCGCGACCTCATCGCTGCCCCATCCAATCCGCGCAGGTTATGCAGCGACGGTGGAGGAGCTCGTATTCTTCCAAGAGGACATGGAGGGGGTTTTTCTGCCCGAGAGTCTCAGTGTCTTCGAAAACGAGCGGGTATTGGACGATTCCGTTCGGCCTCTGCACCTTCGTTTTCTTGGGGCCGGCCACACCGACGGCGACCTCATCGGCTGGTTGCCCAAGCAGCGAATACTCGTAACGGGGGACCTGGTGGTCGCTCCAATTCCGTTCGGGTTCGACTGCTATCCCGCATCGTGGCGATCCGATTTGGACAAACTTCTCGCGTTTCACGCGCGCACGATCATACCGGGTCACGGCCTACCGATGCGCGATGACTCATATCTCAAGCTTTTGCGCGACATGCTCTCCGACTTAACGGGCCGAATGGCGACAATCGGTCCGAAGGAGGGTTTGGATCAGGCGTCGAAGGATTTGGCGTCGGCCTTCGCGCCATATCAGAGGCGGATTGCGGGGACCGACCTGTGGCTGCAACAGTGGTTCCGGGACTACTGGCAGGGTCCGCTTACAAAGGCGCTTTGGGAGGAAAGCCGCGCCCTGCCTCGCGGGCAGGGCAGAAACTGATGGGGCAGGTGAGCCTCCAGGTACGGCTACTCGCCGTGAGGACAGGCGACCGCTTCATGCCGAAAGCCACTATCCTGGACACAGGGCGCGCCAAGCGTCGATTGACGCGACCGCCGGAAAGGTTCCGCCCGATGGCCCCCAACCCTCGAGCGCGGGCCAGGTAAGAGGGGGCTGGAATGATTGAACGCACAGGGCTTCTGTATAGCGCCACCGCAACTCTTCTTATGGTGGCATTCTATTTTTTTGCGTCGTTTCGGGTCGGAATTCTCCGCGGCCGGCACGGGATCAAGGCGCCGGCCTGCGACGGCCATCCTGAATTCGACCGTGCGTACCGAATTCAGCTTAACACGCTCGAGCAGATGGGAATCGTCTTGCCGCTGCTCTGGACGGTTACGTTGTTCCCGCTGGGGCCCTCCTGGCTGCCCGCGCTGATCGGTCTCTTGTGGGTCGTTGGGAGGGTGGTTTACCTGCGCGCCTACATGGCCGACCCCGAGAAGCGAATCGCCGGCGCGATGATTGGCGGCCTCGTGAACTTTACGCTTCTCCTGCTCGGTTTGGCCGGAATCATCCGCGCATGGGTCGCCTTCGGTGCATGAAGGCGGCAGCAGATTTCGCATCGCCGACAGGCTGCCGTCCGTTGCCAGGTCCAGTGCATGACGCTCTGGGAGGGGCTTTCCGTCATGATACTGCCAATCAGGCTGACGACCGCCGGACTGGCGGGGCTGGTCAACTTCTGGCTGTCCTGGCGCATTGCAGGTCCTCGAGGCCGAAAAGATATGGGTTGGGGAGCATTCCGGGAGGCCAGCAGGTCGAAACGAGCGATGTCCACGTTAGTCGTGCGCTTGCCCGCCAGACTAACTGAAGGACTCAGGGTCCGTGTTTTTCTCCGGCCGCCGCCGCTCGGCTACCGGACGTAATCCGGGGGAAACGGGGAGTCACCGCGATGGTTATCGTCTATGGTACGTCACCCTCGAGAGCAGTGCGAGTCTTGTGGATGCTCGAGGAAATGGGACTTGCCTATGAGGTGCGCGGAGTCGACTTTGCCAACAGGTTCGACGACGTAGGCTTCATTGAGGCAAGCCCCACCGGTGCGATGCCCGGGATTGTTGATGGCGACGTCCGGATGATGGAGTCCGTAGCGATCCTCGAATATCTGGGTGCCCGGTATGGGCCCACCCCTCTCGTTCCCGAGCAGGATGATCCCGGCTGGCCGACCTATCTGTCGTTCCTCCACTTCGGAGAGGCCTCGCTCGCTGCGCCGCTCAACGTTACGATCGCCTCTCGGTTCTCCGCTCGGGAGGATCAGAAGCAGAATTGGGGCGCGCAATTTGCGATCGACCTCTTCGTGCGAAAATCCGCGGCCCTCATCCATCCTCTCAGGCACCACCCTTATGTAGCCGGCGACATCTTTACCGCCGCGGATATATCCTGTGCGTACCCGCTCGGCCTTGCCTTCATGTTGGGTGTCGAAGACCAGCTCGACCCGGTGCTGCTCAACTATCTCGCGCGTATTCGCGAGCGCCCCGCTTTCCAGGTCGCAAGCGCCCGGCGTCCCGCATGAGACCAGCTGGATTGCACATCCGTTCCACCTCCGTACCCTAAAGCGCCGGAGCTGCCGGCTAGTGACGACGATTCTCCGGCAGCCAGTGAGCGAATGCGAGGGCAGTCGAGAGCTCGCCTTGGCGGGTGTAGGGGCGCTCACCCGCTTCATCCGAGAATGGCACGGACCTCCAGATGCGCCTCCAGCCCGTACCGCCCGTATTCGCGGCCGATCCCTGACTGCTTGAACCCCCCGAAGGGTGCCAGAGGCGCATGGGGGGCGCCATTGATCACCACCCGGCCGGACTCCAGCCGCTCGGCCACCCGATGCGCGTGCGCCACATCGGCGCTCTCGACATAGGCCTGCAGGCCGTAGGCCGTGTCGTTGGCGATGGCGATCGCCTCGTCCTCGTCGCGATAGGGAATGACGCAGAGCACCGGGCCGAAAATCTCTTCGCGGGCGATGCGCATGTCGTTGGTTCCGACGAACATTGTGGGCTGCACGAACCATCCGCGCTCGAGGCCCGCGGGCCGGCCTTCGCCGCCCACCAGCAATTCTGCGCCCTCTTCCAGGCCCACTCGGATATAGCTCTGCACTCGGTCCCATTGCTTCCGGCTGACCATCGGCCCGATCTTGACGGCGGAATCGGTGGACTCGCCGACCTTGATGACCGCAACTGCGGCCTTCAGCCGCTCGAGAATTTCGGGCAGGCGCGACCGCGGCGCCAGGACGCGGGTCCCGGCAATGCAGGCCTGGCCGCTGTTGAGGAAACCGACGCTCACGACGGTCGGGATCGCGCTATCCAGGTCGGCGTCCGGGAGGATGATGTTCGGGCCCTTGCCGCCCAGCTCCAGGGTCACGCGCTTCATCGTCTCCGCAGCCGACCGCATGATCGAACGTCCCACAGCCGTCGAGCCGGTGAAGGTCACCTTCGCGACGTCCGGGTGGGGAAGAGAGTTCGGCACCCACGACATCGCCACGACCGTTGACGATGTTGAACACGCCGGCGGGCAGACCGGCCTCATGCAGCGCCTCGGCAAGAACCTGCGTTTGAATCGCGCTCATCTCGCTGGGCTTGATGACGATTGTACAGCCGGCGGCGAGAGCGGTGGCAAGCTTGCCGCAAATGGAGCCGAAATTGCTGTTCCAGGGACTGATCGCGGCGACGACCCCCATCGGCTGCAGATTAACCTCGGCTCCGCCAATCCTCTGGGTGAACTCGAACGAGTCCAGAGTCTCGACCATGTCGAGGAAGAGATTGGCGGCGTGTTCGGCGGAGAATTCCACGAAGGCCTGCGGCGCGCCATATTCCTCGATCATGGCCGCGGCGAGCACGTCGGTCCTGCGGGCGACGGCGTCATGCAGCCGCTTGAGAAGGGCGATGCGCTCGCTCTTCGAGGTGCGGGAGTAGGCCGGAAAAGCCCGCCTGGCCGCTGCGACGGCGGCCCTGGCGTCCACTGCGTCGCCCAGGCGCACCTCGCCGATCTTCTCTTCTGTGGCGGGATTGAACAGGTCGAACATTTCCTGCCCGTGCGGGGTGACGAACTGGCCGTCGATGTAGATCTTGTCGATGGTACGCATGCCGCGCCTCCTGTGGATGTGCGGGCGATATGACATCCCGAGACTGATCTGATAAGCCGATCAAAGTGACACAGGCTGATGCGAAAAATCGTGCAATGAGGGCGAGCCAGCTCGAGCTCGAAGCCGTGGTCGCGGTTGCCCGTCACGGCGGCTTCCGGGTTGCAGCGCGCGAACTCGAAATGTCGTCCTCGGCGTTGAGCCATGCGGTGGCAGCGCTGGAGGCGCGACTGGGCGTTCGCCTGTTCAACCGAACGACGCGAAGCGTCGCTTTGTCCGCCGAGGGCGAGCAGTTCGTGAGCGAGGTTGCTCCGGCGCTGGCCACGATCCGGACGGCCATGGAACGGATCGACGAGCACCGGGCCGAACCAGCCGGCGTCCTGCGCCTCAATCTCACGCACGGCGCGGCGCGCATGATCCTGTCGCCGCTGATCTTCGAGTATATGCGCCTTCATCCGCAGGTTTCGGTCGACCTGGTCACCGAAGCGGCGATGGTGGACATCGTCGGACAGGGCTTCGACGCCGGCGTTCGGCTCGAAGAGTTCGTCCCGCCCGACATGATCGCGGTGCCGATCACCCGTCGGATACGATCGATCGTCGTCGGCTCGCCCGCTTACTTTGCAGAACGAAAACGACCAAAGAAGCCGGCGGAACTGGCTGAGCACCGCTGCATCCGCCGGCGCACCGGGGGCGGGACGATCTATCGCTGGGAGTTTGAAAAGCGCGGCGAAGTCCTGGCGGTTGACGTCCCGGGGCAGCTCATCCTGGATGAGGAGGAGTTGATGCTGAAGGCCGCACTGGCCGGTGAGGGTCTGACCTATCTCTCCGACGTCGCCACCGCGGAGGCGATCGAAGCCGGTCTCTTGATGCCGGTCCTCGACGATTGGTCGCCGGCATATCCGGGTCTTTGCCTCTATTATCCGAGCCGCCGCAATATGTCGGCCCGGCTGCGCGCGTTCATCGATCTTATCCGCCAACAGCGAAGCGAGCTTCACCTTTAGCGGGCTCGCGCTTCGACGGCACGATCGAAACCTGGCTGCCGTTTCCTGAACTCGGCATCGTTCTTCCACACGCCGAGGAAGGCACCGTACGGCGGCCAAGACCACGGGGCGCTCAAGCGGCTCGTTCCAAAGCGCTGAAGTTGCCGGCCTGACGATGATTCTCCGGCAGCCGGTGCGGGTGAATGCGATGGCAGCCGGGAGCTTGCCCCGGCGGGTACGAAAATGTAGTACAAAGGCCCCGAATTCAAGATCGGCTTGGCGCAGATAAGCTACTGATATTACTGGAACAATCGGCCATAGCGGCTCCTCCCGTTGGGGTCACCATGGCGCCGGAAGGTCAGCGGGCATGTACGGAGCCCGGTTCCCGGCGATCTGGCGGAACTCCGCTTCGGTCAGCTTCAATCTGGCCCGGAACACCGCCCACGATCGGCCGGCGGTGAGATTGCCCAGCACGGGCAGGTCCGAGCCGAACAGGATTCGCCGTGGCCCAACCTCCCGGATGCGGCCGGCGATGCGCGCGAGGTCCGCTTGAATCGTGTCGGGCAGGACCACCGCCGCCACGTCGAAATAGAGGTTGCGAGTCCGCGGGTCGTGCCTTGCGATGGCATCGGCGAACACTCCCATCACTGCGTCGGCATCGTCCGCGTAGCCGCCGTTGCCGGCGAGATGCGCCACTTGAACGACCACGTCCGGCGCAGCCGGAAGCAGCTGGTCCAGGAACATCCGGCCGAACTCCGCGCCGTAGGGGGTCGTGGTACGGGAGCGCATGTGGACCACGATGGCCGCGTGCCGCGCATTGGCGGCGGCGAAGATTCGCCTCACGCGCGCGAGGTGAGCGGGGTCGCGCAGGTCCACCCCGGAATTCCCGAAATGGAGCTTGAGGCCGAGCATCCCGGGCAAGCGGCTGCACCGCTCGAACTCGGCCAGCGCGGCGTCGCGCAACGGATTGACGCTGCAGAAGCCCTTCAGCCGCCCGTGCGATCGGGCGATCTGGCCCGCGGTCCAGTCATTCTCCTCCCTCACCCGCCGATCCGGGTCCGGCACATTCTTGCGCTCGTCGGCGAAGGTGTAGGCCATCGACAGGACGACTCCGCGCCGGATTCCCGCCTCGTCGAGCATTCGAAGCAAGGCGGCGCCGTCGATCACCGGGCCTTTGAGCAGGGCCGCGGTCGCCGGGCTGACAAGGTGCTGATGGTAGGCGATCGCCGGAGCCGGGACCGCGAGAGGCTGCGGGACAGACATTGTCCGACACGAAACGAGAAGGACGAACGCGACTGCCGAGGCGAGCCGCTTCCAGGGCGTTGCGGGGCGATTGCCTGCGGCCAATCCGCCTATCTCTCCACGAGCGAAAGCATCCACGAAACATGCTTTAACAGAATATCCGTTTGCGCACTCAAAGTTTTACTCTTTGAATTCTCTATAATTATTTCAACATAGTTCTGGATTCCAAGGGCTCGGATGCCCATATCAGGGTCATCACCTGCGTTTCCCGCAAGCGCCCTGTGACAGGGAGACCCTTCGTGCTCCCGCTTGCACAGCCGAGGTGACCTGCAATGGAAAAGACATATTGGATCGGGCGCAAGCGCGCCTCGATGGGGATGGCGCGCGGGGCGGCGAGCGCCGAAGCCCGGCTCATTCACTACGATCTCGCGGGCCGCTACAGCATCAAGGCAGCGGAGTGCGTCGCGGCCGCCAGGCCGGCGGCCGAGGCGGAAAGAGCCATGTTGCACTTGCCCAGTCCCGCATGGCTCGGCCCGGTTCCGGCAGCTTCCGGGCCGGAGGAGGGCCTGGAAGCCAGAACCGACCCCGACATGGACCGGGAGCAGGGCCGATGAGCCGCGGCTTCTTCAAGAAGCGCAGTTCCGGGCGGGTCCTGTCCCGCGACGAATTCGCGCGACAGGGGCATGCCGTGAGGGCCGCCTCCGCCGCCCTCCCGGACTCCGTTGCCGTGCTCGGCTTCCTCAACAGCCATCATCCCGGCCTCGGCGGACGCCCGCTCGATCTCGCCGTGGCGAGCGCCACCGGACTGGCGGCGGTGCGGACGGCCCTTTGCGCCGAGACCGCCCGCGCGGTTGCGACCAACCGCCTCCATTCGACGGGAGACGGCGCATGAGCCTGCACGACTGGTTCGGACGCCATGTCGCCGATCTCAAGTGGAGCCACTGGGAACGCGGCAGCTTCGTCAGCCGCTGCACGGTGTGCGACCGCCCGATGATCAAGCTGCCCGGTCTCACCTGGCAGCTCCGCACGGCGGCGGGCTGAGCATGGAAGACGCGACACCCTCGGGCACCAAGGTCCTGAACTATGCCCTCGCCACCTTCCTCATCGCGCTTCCGAGCATGATCCTGGTCTACAGGTGGGTTGTCTAGCTTATCGCCATTCGATGCGGGTACCGCGACATGGTACGCCCCGTTACCGATGGGTTTTACTTGGATCGAATTCCGCCCCTGGAATCCTAGTCGGAGCGATCTAGCCTCACGACCACCAAGACTAACCTAGCCGTACGGGCTTTCACGGACGGTGCGGTGGTTCAGGATCGGCGCGCTCCCAGCCTTCGTTTTCCAGCTTCATGTGCGCGATCGCGACGGCGTTGGCGCTCGCGTCGAGGTCCGGCAGCGCCTGGAATTCCGAGACCCGGCAACGCAGCAGCTTGTAGGCAATCGCGAGCCGGCCGGCCTCGTCGTAGAGCTCGATGATCAGGTCCTTTCGGAAATCCTCAACGGGTGTCTCGGCGCCCGGCCGGAAGCTCCAGGCCTTGTTCGCCCACGCCTCGAACTCCGGGTCGTGGGTGACTCCCCGCTCGATCGTGATGGCGTCGAATTTGGTGCGGCCCGGGGACTTGCGCGTCGTCGACGGGTCGTCGCCTTCGCGCTGGCCGACCACGCGGGTCGCGTGCTTCAGCGCCGACACCTTGCTCACGCCGGCGACATAGCGGCCCTCCCATTTAATCTTGAACTTGAAGTTCCTGTAGGGATCGAGACGCTGCGCCTTGATAGAGAATCGCGCCATGGACCTGTCCTTTCAGCCGTCTTGGGCCGGCACGAGCCGATCGGTCCTCGATTGGGAAGGCCGCGAACGGTCTCAGGCGAAGCGGCGACCGGCCCAGACCACCCGGCCCACGATCGCCAGGCTCTTCGGATCGCAGTCGGGCCAGACCGGATAGGCCGGATTGTCGCTGCGTACCGTGATGAGCCGGGTCGCCGGGCTTATCGCCAGCCGCTTGACCAGCAGGGCCTCGTCGCGCCTCAGCACGTAGAGGCCGTCGCGCAGCCGTTCGGCGGCATCGCCGCGGTCGACCAGGATGTCGTCGCCGTCGATCAGCGTCGGCGCCATCGAATCGCCGGTGACCGTGATGATCGAAAGGTCCGCCGTCCGCCCGCCGGTGAGCCGCTTCAGCCAGGGGCCGTCGAAGACGACCGTTCCGGTGACCGTCTCGCCGTCGGGATTGGCTCCCGGCCCGGCCGAGGCGCGCACGTCGAGCCGGGGCAGCGGGACGATCGCACCGCCCCCCGAGGCGAGCGGGGGAGGGCCGCCGAGCGCTTCGTCCGGCACGTTGAAATAGCGGGCGAGCGTCCGACGGTCGCGCTCCGCAAGCTGGCGGGGGACGCCGCGCTTGACGAATTGCTGGATGTAGGCGGCGTTGCGCCCGATCAGCCGGGAAAGGCCGGCATAATCCTCCCGCCGCTCCTCGATCAGCCGCTCGAGCACCGCCCGCTGGTTCACGTCCGTCATGCGCCCTTTTACCATAGGACTTTTCCTAGCACCAGCCCCGCGAGAAAACCGTGTTTACCGTCTTGTCAGTGAGGCCCCGCCCATTGCATCCTTGCCCCCGGGGCCGCCGGGGCGCGGCCAGGGGAGGGATTATGTCACGTCTTTCGCGTCTTCTTCGTACCGGCGCCGGGCTGGCCGCGCTCGCCGCCGCCGGCCTTTCCGCCGCGCCGGCCTCGGCCCAGAGGGTCGGCCGCATCGTCGCCTTCGGCGATTCCTATGCCGACACCGGCAATTTCTGGAACCTCACCGGCATCCCGCGGGCGTCCATCTACCCGAACGGACGCTTCTCCAACTTCAGCAACTTCGTCGACACGATGTCGCAGCTGCTCGGCGTTCGCGACGACAATTTCGCGATCGGCGGCGCCTTCACCGACAACGGCAACATCAACGGCATCGGCGGCGGCTTCGTCACCGAATACCAGTCGTTCCTCGCCGGCGGGGGCCCGGCCACCTTCCCGAGGGTCAGCGGCACCTTCGCCCCGTCCGACCTGCTCGTCATCTCGATCGGCGGCAACGATGCGCGCGCCTATGAGAAGAGCCTCGGCAACACGCCGACCGCGTCCCAGATATCCGGCCTGCTCGCCGGGGTGCCGGCCCAGGCGTCGCTCAAGGTCAGCCAGGCCACCGCCGGGCTGACCGCCCTCGTCAACGCCGGCGCGCGAAACATCACCTTCATCGGCGGCGACGTCGGCCGGATGCCGGAGGTCCAGGGCCTTCCCATCTCCCAGGTCGGAAGCGCCTACGCCTCGGCGTTCAACGGGGGGATGCAGGCTTCGCTGGCCAACTTCGCCAGCCACGGCGTGATCGTGAACTATCTCGATCTCAACAAGGTCGGCGACGTCGTCGCGGCCAACCTCTCAAAGTTCGGGCTGGTCAGCGCCGGCGCCTGTCCGATCGCCTGCGTCACCACCGATCCGACCCTGCTCGATCAATATCTTTTCTACGTCGACCAGGTCCACCTGACCTCGGCCGGGTTCGCCATCGTCGGCCGCTACGCGGTCCGCCAGCTCGAGGCGCCGCTCCACCTCCAGGCCCAGTCGGAGACCGGGCTCGAGGCCGGCCTCGCCTTCGGGGCGACCCTGCAGGGGCGGCTCGACCTCTCGGCGGCGCGCGCCGGCGGCCCCTCGCACGGCCTTTCCTTCTACGTCACCGGCAACACCGCGCGCCGCGACGTCGCTCCGACCAACACCAGCCTCGGTTACGCGCTGAAGGATGTCGGGGTCAGCGCCGGCGCCGAGATCGCCGCCGGGCCGGGCGTCATCGGCGCCGCGGTCAACTACAGCCGTCCCAAGGCCGACATCGCGATCGGCACCGGCGGGGTGCGCGCGACGGCCTGGCACGCCGGCGTCTACGGCGGAGTCTCGGCCGGCGGCCTGTTCGGCCAGGCCTATGCCGGATACGGCTGGGTCGACTATCGCTTCCGCCGCCAGGCGGTGATCGACGACATTCACGGCGATACCAGCGGCCACAACATCGTCGCCGGCGCCAAGGCCGGCTACCTTGCCGGCTTCGGCGGCCTCAAGGTCGGTCCGGTGGTCTCGATCGACTATGCTCGCGCCCGGCTCGACGGCTACACCGAGACGGGCGATCCGGTGCTGACCAACGGCGTCGGGCCGCAGCGGGCCAAGGCGCTGATCGGCAGCGCCGGGATCGAGGCGCGCGGCGATTTCTCCGCCGGCGGCCTCGCCGTCCGACCCTATGTGACGCTGACCGCGGAGAAGGAGCTTTCCGGCAACGGCCGGGCGGTCGCCTATGCGGGCACCGCCTCGCCGACCATCGTCAACACATGGGTGATCCCCGACGGCAAGCGCGACGTCTACGGCCGCATCGGCGGCGGAGTCGATTTCGCGCTCGGCGGCGCGGTCTCGCTGCAGGTGCAGGGGAGCGCCTCGGTCGGCCGGGACGGCGGCGAAGACTTCAACGGCTCTGCCGGATTCAAGCTGGGTTTCTGACCGGGGGGCAGGGGGGAGGCTTGATCCGGCCTCCCCTCCGGCCCACATCGGGACCATGCTGATCCAGACCGAGACGACCCCCAATCCCTCCACCCTCAAATTCCTGCCGGGAGGACGGGTGATGGACGCGGGAACCCGCGACTTCGCGACGCCCGAGCAGGCGGAGGCCTCGCCGCTCGCGGAGGCGCTGTTTGCCGCCGGAGGGGTCGAGGGCGTTTTCTTCGGGCGCGACTTCATCTCGGTGACGGCGGCGCCCGGGACCGATTGGAAAGAGCTCAAGCCGCAGGTCCTTTCGGTCCTGCTCGACCATTTCGCCGGTGGCGCGCCGCTGTTTCGCCCGGCGAGCGCCGGCGGCATCGCCGTGGAGCCTGAAGGCGATTTCGGCGACGATCCCGCCGATGCGGAGATCGTCGCCCAGATCCGCGAGCTGATCGATACAAGGGTGCGGCCGGCGGTGGCGCAGGACGGCGGCGACATCGTCTATCGCGGGTTCAAACAGGGCCGGGTCTATCTCGCCATGCACGGCGCCTGTTCGGGCTGTCCCTCCTCGACGATGACTCTGAAGCACGGCATCGAGAGCCTGCTCAGGCACTATGTCCCCGAAGTCGAGGGCGTCGAAGCGGTTTGATGTTTGCCGTCATTCCCGCGAAAGCGGCGATGTGCCTGGATTCGAGCGCCTCACCCTCGTCATGGAAACCGCGTCCGCTGCCTGCTCGGCGGCGCTGATCGCCGGCGGGGAGGTGATCGCCGAGCGGCACGAGATGGTCGGCCGCGGCCATGCCGAGCGTCTGCTGCCGATGGTGCGCGAGCTGCTGGCCGGAAGACGGCCGCAGGCGCTGCTCGTCGATTGCGGGCCGGGCAGCTTCACCGGCGTTCGGGTCGGGCTCGCGGCCGCGCACGGCCTCAGGATCGGCTGGGGCGTGCCGCTCGCCGGCTACTCGTCGATGGCGCTCGCCGCCGCCGGCGCCGAGGAGGCGGAAATCGCGGTTGCGCTGCGCGGTGGACACGGGCAGCTGTTCGTCCAGAGCTTTCGCAGTGACCCGCTTCGCCCCACCGACGCGCTCCAGTCGCTCGAGCCCGAGGCGGCGGCAGCGGTGATGCGCGCGCAGGTCGTGCTTGGATCGGGCGCCGCCGCCTTGGTCGAGGCGAGGCATTCGGGGCGCGCGGTCGATGCCGAGCTTCGGGCCGCCGACGCCCGGTTCCTGCCCGAGCCGCTGCGCTCGCTTCCGCCGCGGCCGATCTACGGGCGCGGCGCCGATGCGAGGCCGATGCCGTGAGCGGCGAAGTGGTCGAAATAGAGGAAGGCGGCCTGCTGGATCTCGAGCCGGTGATGACCGTGATGCGCGAAAGCTTCGATCCGGCTTTCGGCGAGGCCTGGACGGCGCCGCAATGCGCCGGCCTGCTGCCCATGCCCGGAGTCTGGCTGTCGCTCGCGCGTCGTCGGGAGGATGTCGTCGGCTTCGCTCTCGGCCGGGTGGTCGGCGACGAGGCGGAGCTGCTCTTGCTCGCCGTTCGCCGCCAATCGCAGGGTCGAGGCATCGGAAGAAAGCTTCTCCATCGGTTTCAGGACGTTGCTTCAAGAAAAGGGGCCGAACATCTCCACCTAGAAGTGCGCGACGGCAATTACGCCGTTGGCCTCTACACGGCCTCAGGCTTTCGTGAGGTCGGCAGGCGAAAGAATTATTACCAAGGCCGCGATGGTCAGCTATATGACGCCCTGACTCTGGCGAAAAAGGCCCTGAGTTGATCTATTTTTAGCGGTTTTGCGAATTTGGCTTGAAAAAACCTCCAAAATGGATCATTCGCAGCGCAACGGGGGCAGCGCTTCCACGATTTTCCGCGGCAATAAGGTCTCCAAGGCAATGGCAGAGAGCAACGAATTGAACGAAACCCTGATCACCCTCACCGCCGACATCGTATCGGCCCACGTCAGCAACAACAGCGTGGCGGTCAACGACCTCCCGACCCTCATCGGCAACGTCCACAGCGCCCTCGCCGGCCTGGGCGCGCGCGCGGAAGAAGCGCCGGCTCGGCCCGAGCCGAAAGTCTCCATCCGCTCCTCGATCAAGCCGGACTATATCGTCTGCCTCGAGGACGGGAAGAAATTGAAGATGCTGAAGCGGCACCTGATGACGCACTATCAGATGACGCCCGACGAATACCGGCAGAAGTGGGGCCTCAACGCCGACTATCCGATGGTCGCGCCCAATTATGCCGAGCAGCGCCGCACCCTGGCCAAGAAGATCGGCCTGGGCACCAAGCGCCGCCGCGGCGGCCGCGCGCCCAAATAAGCAAGGGTCCTGCCGGGGTGCGTGGGCCCCGGCAGCCTTTACCGGGGGGCGTTTTCCGTTAAAGCAATTCCCGGACAGATGACCCGCAGGATCGACATCGAGACGCTCTGCGCCGAAAAGGGTCTGCGCATCACCGAGCAGCGACGGGTCATCGCCCGAGTCCTCTCCGAATCGGAGGATCATCCGGACGTCGAGGCGCTGCACGCCCGCGCCTCGTCGATCGATCCCGGCATCTCGATCGCCACCGTCTACCGGACGGTGCGGCTGTTCGAGGAGGCCGGCATTCTCGAGCGCCACGATTTCGGCGACGGCCGCTCGCGCTACGAGGCGGCCGACGCCACCCACCACGATCATCTGATCGACGTCGAGAGCGGACGGGTCATCGAGTTCGTCGACGAGGAGCTCGAGGCGCTGCAGCGCCGAATCGCCGAGAAGCTCGGCTTCCGCCTCGTCGACCACCGGATGGAGCTCTACGGCGTGGCCCTGGACCGGAAGGGGTGAGGGCAGAAAAGCGGGCTCGCGGGCTCACCCCCTCCCCCTTGATGGGGGAGGGCAGGGTGGGGGTGAAGTCAATGAAGTGCGCCGCGCGGGCGGAGAGTCCACCCCACCCCTACCCCTCCCCATCAAGGGGAGGGGGATTCTCGTGAGCCACCTCCGTTTCCTCGCGCGTGCCGCCCACATCATCCTGGCGCTGCTGGTTTGCGTGCCGCTCCACTACGCCTCGCTGCTATTCCTCCGCCGCTCGCTCTGGCCGCGGCGCTTCCTCGGCTGGGCCGCCTATGCCGCGGGCATGAGGGTGCGCGTCGAGGGCGAGCCGCTGCCCCGCGACGTCTTGTTCCTCGCCAATCATCTGAGCTGGCTCGACATCCTCGTCCTCGCCGGAGCGAGCGGGACGGCGTTCGTCGCCAAGGACGATGTCGCGCGCTGGCCGGTGGTCGGCTGGCTGGCGAGGCTCAACGCCACCGTGTTCATAGCCCGGGCCTCCCGCTCCGAGGTGAAGGGCCAGGCGGATGCGCTTCGCAGAGCGCTCGCCTCCGGCCAGCCGGTCGCTCTGTTTCCGGAAGGGACGACCGAGGGCGGCGCCGACATATTGCCGTTCCGAGCCAGCCTGCTCGCCTCGCTCTTCCCGCCGCTCGAGCGCGTGAAGGTGCAGCCGGTGGCGATCGATTATGGCGCGTCGGCGCACGACATCGCCTGGATCGGCGACGAGACCGCGCCGGCCAACGCGAGGCGGATCCTGTCCCGGCGCGGCACGGCCGAGGTCGTCCTGCGCTTCCTGGAGCCGGTCGACCCGGCGACCGTCCACGACCGAAAGCAGCTCGCCGCAGCGGCGCGGGCGGAGATCGTCGAGGCGCTCTCTTCCGGGGCGCCTTTGTCCGGCTCGTCCCCTTCCGGGGTCGGGGCGGATCGCCTATAGCGCCGGCGATGACCGCGCCCCGCACCTTCCAGATCAAATCCTACGGCTGCCAGATGAACGTCTATGACGGCGAGCGCATGGCCGAATTGCTGGAAGAGCAAGGCCTCGCGCCGGCTGCGCCGGGCGCCGACGCGGAGCTCGTCGTCCTCAACACCTGCCACATCCGCGAGAAGGCCGCCGAGAAGGTCTATTCCGAGATCGGCCGCCTCAAGCGCTCCGACGGCTCCCGGCCGATGATCGCGGTCGCCGGCTGCGTCGCCCAGGCGGAAGGCGCCGAGATCCCGCGCCGGGCGCCGTCGGTCGACATCGTGGTGGGGCCGCAGGCCTATCACCGTCTGCCTGAACTTGTCGCCGAAGCCGGGGCGGGGCGCCGGGCGCTCGACACCGACATGCCGCCGCTTTCCAAGTTCGGCGCTCTGCCCGCCCGGCGCAAGCAAGGCCCTTCGGCCTTCCTCACCGTCCAGGAAGGGTGCGACAAATTCTGCACCTATTGCGTCGTCCCCTATACGCGCGGCGCCGAGGTCTCGCGGCCGTGGGACGCGGTGATCGACGAGGCGCGCTCGCTGGTCGACGCCGGCGCGCGGGAAATCATTCTGCTCGGCCAGAACGTCAACGCCTGGCGCGATTCGGACGGGCGCGGCCTCGACGACCTCATCCGGGCGCTCGACCGGCTGCCCGGCCTCGAGCGCATCCGCTACACGACCAGCCACCCGACCGACATGAGCGAGGGCCTGATCCGCGCCCATGGCGAAGTCGAAACGCTGATGCCCTACCTCCATCTGCCGGTTCAGTCGGGGAGCGACCGGGTGCTGAAGGCGATGAACCGCAGCCATACGGCCGAGAGCTATTTGCGCATCCTCGAGCGGGTGCGCGAGGCGCGGCCCGACATCGCCATCTCCGGCGACTTCATCACTGGCTTCCCCGGCGAGACCGACGAAGATTTCGAGGCGACCCTGAAAATCGTCGAGGCGGTGAACTACGCGCAGGCCTACTCGTTCAAATATTCGCCGCGGCCGGGCACTCCGGCGGCGGGCATGGAAGGTCAGGTCCCCCCGCCGGTGCAGGACGAAAGGCTCCAGAGGCTCCAGGCCCTGCTCAACGCCCAGCAGCTCGCCTTCAACCGGGCGAGCGTCGGGCGGCCAACGACGATCCTCGTCGAGCGCGACGGCAAGCGCCCCGGCCAGCGCGTCGGCAAGTCGCCCTGGCTGCAGTCGGTCCACGTCGAGACCGACGCGCCGATCGGCAGCCTGGTCGAGGTCGACCTAATCGAGGCGGGGCCGAACAGCCTCGCGGGCCTCTACGTCATGCCGGCGAAGGCTGGCATCCATGCTGAATCCCTGCCCGATACGGACTCTGCATGGACCCCAGCCTTCGCTGGGGTGACGGTGTAATGGCCCAGAAGAAAGCCGCCGAGGCCGCCGCGCCGCGGGCGCGGGTCGAGGTCGAGTTCGAGCAGCCGCACCTGCTCGGGCCGCTGTTCGGCGAGTTCGACCGCAACCTCGTCGCGATCGAGGACGCGCTCGGAGTCTATATCGCGGCGCGCGGCGCCAAGGTGCAGATCGAGGGCGATCCGGAGGCGGCGGCGCGCGCGCGCGAGGTGATGGTCGGCCTCTACAATAGGCTCGACGAGGGCCAGGACATCGACGCCGAGACGGTCAACGCGATCATCGGCATGTCGGGCCAGCCGACGCTCGAAGGGATCATCTCGCCCGACGTGGCCGAGCCGCCCAAGGTGATGATCCGAACCCGCAAGAAGACGATCGTGCCGCGCTCCAAGATGCAGGCGGTCTACATGGAGGCGCTGGGCCGCGACGACATGATCTTCGCGCTCGGCCCGGCCGGCACCGGCAAGACCTATCTCGCCGTCGCCCAGGCGGTCCAGCAGCTGATCGGCGGGTCGGTCGACCGGCTGATCCTGTCGCGCCCGGCGGTCGAGGCGGGCGAGCGGCTCGGCTTCCTCCCCGGCGACATGAAGGAGAAGGTCGACCCCTATCTCCGCCCGCTCTACGACGCGCTCTACGACATGCTTCCGGCCGAGCAGGTCGAGCGGCGGATCGCGAGCGGCGAGATCGAGATCGCGCCGATCGCCTTCATGCGCGGGCGGACCCTGAACGACGCCTTCATCATCCTCGACGAGGCGCAGAACACCACGCCTGCGCAGATGAAGATGTTCCTGACCCGCTTCGGAATGCGCAGCCGCATGGTGATCTGCGGCGATCCGCTGCAGGTCGATTTGCCCAATCCCGGCGCCTCCGGAGTCGCCGACGCGGTCGGCCGGCTGGAGGGGATCAAGGGCATCGCCACCGTCCGCTTCACCGCCGGCGACGTCGTCCGCCACCCGCTCGTCGGCCGGATCGTCGAGGCCTATGAGGGGCCGCAGGCGTGAGGGGGGATGTACCTAATCCTCCCCTCGATTTCGAGGGGAGGGGGACCAGGCGAAGCCTGGCGGAGGGGCTCTTTGGCACGTCCTCCAAGAAGCCCCACCACCGCCCTTCGGGCGGTCCCCCTCCCCTGCAAAAGCAGGGGAGGATAAGGTGATCCTTGTCGAGGCCGATGTCTCGGACGACTGGGACAGTAGCACCGACTGGCGGGTGCAGGTGGAGCGCGCCGTGCGCGCGGCGGTGGCCGCCAGCCGTCACTCCGCGCTGCTCGACGCTGGCCTTGCCGTCGAAGTGTCAGTCAAGCTGACCCACGACGCGGAGGTCGAGGCGTTGAACGCCGGCTATCGCGGCAAGGATAAGGCGACCAACGTCCTCTCCTTCCCGATGTTCGAGGCCGATCTCCTCCCCTCGCTCGCGGGCGTCGACGGCGGCGAATTGCTGCTCGGCGACGTGGTGCTCGCCCAGGGCGTCTGCGCGCGCGAGGCCGAGGCCAAGAGCGTGCCGCTCGCCGACCATGCCGCGCATCTGGTGGTGCACGGCACCCTCCATCTGCTAGGCTACGACCACGTTGAGGGAGAGGCCGAGGCGGTGGCGATGGAACAGGTGGAGCGCGAGGCGCTGGCGGCGCTCGGCATCGCCGACCCCTATGAGGTCCATCCGGGATGAGCGACGACCATAGTCCCGCCGCCGCCGAGGAGCGGCCGACCAGCGTCTGGCGAAGCCTCCGCGCCTTCCTGTTCGGCGAGGAGAACGAGGCGACTCTCCGCGAGGAGATCGAGGAGGCGATCGACAGCCACGAAGGCGAGGCGCCGGCGGTCGGCGACCTCTCGCCGGTCGAGCGGCAGATGCTGAGGAACCTCCTCCATTTCGGCGAGAGCCGGGTCGCCGACATCGCGGTGCCGAGGAGCGACATCATCGCGGTGCCGAGCGACATCTCCTTCGACGCGCTCGTCACCGCCTTCGCCGAGGCCGGCCACAGCCGGCTGCCGGTCTTTGAGGAGAGCCTCGACAGCGTCGTCGGCATGGCCCACGTCAAGGACGTCTTCGCCCTTCTCGTCGCCGGCGCCGAGCCGCCGTCCGACATCGCCACCCTGCTCAGGAAGCCGCTCTACGTCCCCGAATCGATGGGGGTGCTCGACCTCTTGGCGCGGATGCGCTCGGAGCGGGTCCACCTCGCCATCGTCGTCGACGAGTTCGGCGGCACCGAGGGGCTGGTGACGATCGAGGACGTCGTCGAGGAGATCGTCGGCGACATCGAGGACGAGCATGACGAGGAGACCCCCGGCCTGCTGATCGCCCTCGAGGACGGCATCTGGGACGCCGACGGCCGAGCCGAGCTCGACGAGGTCGCCGAGACGATCGACGCGCGCCTCGGCGTGGTCGACGAGGATGTCGACACCCTGGGCGGCCTCGCCACCGTCCTCGCCGGCCGGGTTCCGCGCCAGGGCGAGATCGTCCACCACCCCTCCGGCTGGCGCCTCGAAGTCACCGACCGCGACGCCCGGCGGGTGACCCGCCTCAAGCTGCATGCGCCGGAGGAGGGCGTGCTCGGCGGCTAAGGTCTTATGCAAGCTTGTCGATGATCGCGGGGAGCACTCCGGCCAGTGACGTTGAGAACAGGCCGAGCACGATCTTCAGGATCTGGAGCGGTCCCTGGAAGGCATTCGGGAGTTTTGTTTCGCCCTGTGTGCTCGCGCTGAGCCTCTTCACCCTGTCCGTCAGGATCGCTGCGACCGGAATATAGAAGGAAGCCAGCATCACGGTGAAGGTGAAGCCGTAATAGGAAACGAGCGTGGCGATATAGGCATCATAGTCGCCATGCTCCGTCAGAACGAAGCCCGGCCATCGCAGGAAGGCGTTGATGAAGAGCAGGCAGGTTCCGAGCAGAAGCGCCGACAAATAGAGACAGTGATTGAGCCAGGAGGATTGGCGCTCCCAATGTCGCAGCATGGCGGCTTGCGCAGCCAACCTCTCGGACTCGGTGCGTTGAGAGGATTCGCCCGCACTGTCGGAGGAGGACTCCGCGAGAGGCCGGGCGGGAGGCTCGGCAAGGCAAAGGATGGCGGCCATGATGAGCGCCGCGAACGCCAGCGTCGTGACGATGAACTGGACCATTTGCAGGGCGGTCATCCGCGCCAACCGGGTTTGCCCCGGCTTGCCCTGTTTCGCGAGGATGTCCACCGCCACGCCGTCCGCCAGCTTCTTGGGCTTGGGCGCGACCTTTCCTTCGGCCCCGGCCGGCGAGGGTCCGCCGGGGAGGCCGGCCTCCATGCCTTTCTTCTCGGCAGCCCTCGCGGAGTCGCTTCGCTCCTTGTCGTAAGCCGCTGCAACGCGCGTCAGGGAAGAGCCGGCATAGGCCACGGTCGTTCGGTTCTTGATCAGGATCCCGGATAGCGCGGCTGTCACGGCGAGCCCGAGAAAGCAGCCCCCGATGATCCGGCGGCCTTGCCGGTTGATCGTTCTGAGACAGACGAAGAAGAAGAGCAGGGCCGCCACGGCAGCCCCGGCAAAGAGCATCAGCGTTGCCAAGACACCGATTCGGGCGGAGGCCTCCTTGTAAGCCGCGAACTCCGCGATTCGTGCAGGCAGCGGATTGGGAGGGTCCGCGTAAAGCCAGAGCACGAACAGGTTGATGAGGAACATCGCAGCCGGCAACAGCGCGATCGCGAAATATCGCGCCGGAATTTCAGCGCGGCCCCTGTCGTCGGTCATAGCCAGCCCCCCTTTGCCGGATATGACGATATCAGCCTGCCGAAGGGAGAAAAGCCGTCTTTTCAATGGCCCCGCGAAAAGGCCCGCTCGGTTCGGCTCGCCGGCCGGATGCCGCGGCAGGACGAGATCCTCGAGCACCCTTCGGGCTGGCGGCTCTAGGTCACCGACCGCGATGCGCGCCAGGTGACCCGCCTCAGGCTCCATGCCACGGAGGAGAGCGCGCTGTCCGAGTGAGCCCGGCGCTGGCGCAGAACCCTTAAGGCGGCCAGCGATCGAATTTGATGCCGGCGAGGCGGCCTAAGAGGTCTACGAGCCGGTCGCTCGTGGCCGTCAGGAGCTCTTCGTGAACGCGACGGATGTCGAACGC
The DNA here is from genome assembly GCA_034668685.1 of Sphingomonadales bacterium. Taxonomy (GTDB): domain Bacteria; phylum Pseudomonadota; class Alphaproteobacteria; order Sphingomonadales; family Sphingomonadaceae; genus Allosphingosinicella. The sequence continues at coordinate 57,272 of JAXDPA010000009.1, forward strand.
ATGCTCGGCCTCAGCGGGCGAGAGATTAGGCCGCGCACGCGTTGCAAAGTCGATGAGGGCGTCGAGAGCTTCCCGCGCCGGCCGCCGAGCTAGGATCGCCTGCTCTACAAGATCTCGGAGGCGAAACCACGCCGGAGTCCCGGGTGCGGGAAGAGGAGGTTTTTCCGCGCGGATTGCCGCGAAGCTTGCCTCGCGGAACACCGCCAGCTTTTGATCGACGTCCTGCGGATCCATTGGGCGCGGCGCTCAATAATCTGCGCTCCCAAGGGGGCTGGAAAGGCTTTTACGGGGTCTTCTTCTCAACCCTGGATGAAGCGCTCCGCGTTACACGCGCGCTCGTCGCGCGGTCCGCTTGGCAGGTATCGTGACCCTGCCTTCACACCCTGGCGAAAGCGTTTTCCGTAGGCGCGCCGTCAGGTGGCGGGGGCCGGCTCGCGGAGCAGCGGGATGATGTCGTCGATGAATTCCTGGGCGTCGAAGGCGCCTTCCTTGGCGAAGCGGACGACGCCGGCGCGGTCGATGACGTAGGAGGTCGGCAGGCCGTTTTCGATCAGCGGATAGCCGTCGCCGCTCATCCGAAGCACGAGGTGATAGGAGAGCAATTCCGCGACCCGCTTGAGCTTGTAGGCCTCGACCGAATCCTCGGTCGTGATCCCGTAGATCTCGAATCCGTAATCCTTGTAGCGGCGGTGGAAGGCGCTCATCATCGGCATCTCGGACTTGCACGGGCCGCACCAGGTCGCCCAATGGTTGATCACCACGACCTTGCCCCTGAGCTCCGAGAGCTTGACCTTGGTCTTGTCGAACAGGGTGAGTGTCGCGTCCGGCGCCGGGCGGCCGACCTTGGCCGCGGCGCCCGCCAGGACCGGCGAAGGCAGGCTCGCCAAGAGCGCAGCCGCCACGAGGGCTTTCCACAAGCGCTTCATTTCGCTCCCCTTCCCGGGCCGAGGCTGGGCCGCGGCTCGCTTCCTGTCAATCGCGGCCGTTGCGCACGGGTCCGGGCAATGCTGTAAGCGATGGCCCAGGGGAGGCGCGCAGTGACCTACAGACACATTCGCCTCGAACAGAGCCCGGCCGCGGTGGCGACGCTCACCATCGCTCGGCCCGACCGGCTGAACGCCCTGTCGGCGGAGACGGTCGATGAGCTGCGCGCCGCGGTCGGCGAGGTCTCGAACTCGGGCGCTCGGTGCCTGCTGTTGGCGGGGGAGGGGCGGGGCTTTTCCTCGGGCGCCGATCTCGCCGGGAGCGGCGGGCTGCCCGACGACGCGGGGGCGGCGCTCGAGAAGCATTTCAACCCGCTTGTCGAGGCCTTGTTCGCGCTGCCCATTCCCGTGGTGGCGGCGGTCAACGGGCCGTGCGCCGGGGCGGGCTGCTCGCTGGCGCTGGCCGCCGACGTCGTGATCGCCGGGCGTTCGGCCTATTTCCTCCAGGCCTTCGTCAATATCGGCCTGATCCCGGACGCCGGCGCGACCTGGCTCCTGCCGCGCCTCGCCGGCCGGGCTCGGGCGATGGAGATGATGATGTTCGGCGAGCGCGTGCCCGCCGAGCAGGCGCTCGCCTGGGGGATGATTTCGCGGATGGTCGAGGACGACGAGTTGGAGACGGAGAGCGTCGCTCTGGCGACCCGGCTGGCGCAGGGGCCCACCGTGGCCCTCGGCCTGATCCGGCGGCTGGCGCGCGAGGCCGCGCACCTTCCGCTGAGCGACGCGCTGGCGGCGGAGCGGGCGGCGCAACGCGACGCGGGGCGGACGGCGGATTTCCAAGGCGCGGTGGCGGCCTTCCTTCAAAAGCGCCAACCCCGGTTCGAGGGCAAATAGGGGGGCGGCGATTTGCGCGCCCGGCCGGGTCCGCTTAAAGCGGGCGCCATGGCAACCAGGATCGAAGAGCTCGAGGCGCGGCGGGAGGCCGCGAAGGTCGGCGGCGGCGAAAAGAGGATCGCGGCCCAGCACGCCAAGGGGCGGCTCACCGCCCGCGAGCGGCTCTCGGTCCTCCTCGATGTCGGCAGCTTCGAAGAGTACGACATGTTCGTCGAGCATAATTGCGCCGACTTCGGGATGGAGAGCCAGAAGGTGCCCGGCGACGGAGTCGTCACCGGGTCGGGCACGATCAACGGCCGGCTGGTCTATGCCTTCGCCCAGGATTTCACCGTGTTCGGCGGCTCGCTCTCCGAGCGGCACGCGCAGAAGATCTGCAAGGTCATGGACATGGCGATGAAGGTCGGAGCGCCGGTCATCGGCTTGAACGACAGCGGCGGCGCCCGGATCCAGGAGGGGGTCGCCAGCCTCGCCGGCTATGCCGAGGTGTTCCAGAGGAACGTGCTGGCCTCGGGCGTGGTGCCGCAGATCAGCCTGATCATGGGCCCGTGCGCCGGCGGAGCGGTCTATTCGCCGGCGATGACCGACTTCATCTTCATGGTGAAGGATTCGTCCTACATGTTCGTGACCGGGCCGGACGTGGTGAAGACGGTGACCAACGAGATCGTCACGCAGGAGGAATTGGGCGGCGCCGTCACCCATACGACCAAGAGCGGAGTCGCCGACGTCGCGTTCGAGAACGACATCGACGCCCTGCTCGCGGTGCGCGACTTCTTCGATTTCCTGCCGCTCTCCAACCGCCACTTGTCGCCCGAGCGGCCCTGCCACGATCCCTGGGACCGGGTGGACGAGAGCCTCGACACGCTCATCCCGGACAGCGCGTCGAAGCCCTACGACATGCACGAGCTGATCCGCAAAGTGCTCGATGAGGGCGATTTTTTCGAACTTCAGCCAGCCCACGCTGCGAACATCATCACCGGCTTCGGCCGGGTCGAGGGGCGCACGGTGGGGGTGGTCGCCAACCAGCCGATGGTGCTGGCCGGCGTGCTCGACATCAACAGCTCGAAGAAGGCGGGCCGCTTCGTCCGCTTCTGCGACGCGTTCGACATCCCCATCCTGACCTTCGTCGACGTCCCCGGCTTCCTTCCCGGAGTCGCCCAGGAGCATAACGGGATCATCAAGAACGGCGCCAAGCTGCTGTTCGCCTATGCCGAGGCGACGGTGCCCAAGATCACGGTGATCACCCGGAAGGCCTATGGCGGGGCCTACGACGTCATGGCGTCCAAGCATCTGCGCGGCGATTTGAATTACGCCTGGCCTTCGGCCGAGATCGCGGTGATGGGCGCCAAGGGCGCGGTCGAGATCATTTTCCGAAAGGATATCGGCGATCCCGACAAGATCGCCGCCCGCACCGCCGAATACGAAGCCCGCTTCGCCAACCCGTTCGTGGCCGCGTCCAAGGGCTTCATCGACGAGGTGATCATGCCCCATTCGACCCGGCGGCGGATCGCCCTGGGCCTCCGCAAGCTGCGCGACAAGCAGCTCGAGAATCCGTGGAAGAAGCATGACAACATCCCGCTGTGAGGGGGAGCGGGTCGTCCGGATCGCGGCGGCCGTGGTGGTGAACGCGCGGGGGGAGACGTTGCTCGTGCGCAAGCGCGGCACCCGGGCCTTCATGCAGGCCGGAGGCAAGATCGGCCCCGACGAGACCGCTCCGGCGGCCCTCGCGCGCGAGATCGGGGAAGAGCTCGGCTGCACGGTCGCGAGCAGCCGTCCTCTCGGCCGGTTCCGCGCCCAGGCCGCGCACGAGGAGGGGTGGACCGTCGAAGCCGATCTGTTCGCGGTCACTCTGTCCGGAGCGGTGAGACCGGCCGCCGAGATCGAGGAGATATTGTGGCGCTCGCCCGATGACGTCGCCGGGCTTGCGCTGGCCCCGCTCACCGCCGACCACGTCCTTCCCCTGGTCCGCGCGCTGCCGGACATCGCCGCATGAGCTCGCGTTACGACGAGTTGGAGCGGCTGCAGCGGCTGCGCGAGAGCGGGGCGCTTTCGGAGGAGGAGTTCCAGATCGAGAAGCGGCGGCTGCTCGGCCATGGCGAGATCGAGGCGCCGGTGCGCGAGGAGACGATCGTCGTCGCCGACGAGGCGCCGCCGTCCCGGCTGCCGCTCTATCTGATCCTTGGCGGCGTCGCGCTGATCGTCGCCGTCGTCGCCGGGCTGCTGGTCGGCCGCTTCGTCGGCGGCAACCGCGATTCGAATGGAATATCGGCCAACGTCGCTATTCCGGAGGAGAATGACTCCGCCGAGAATCTGATCCAGCCGCCGGCGGCGCCCGACGTCGCCACCCTGCCGCCGCAGCAGCAGCTCGCCAAGGCGTTCGAGACCGCGTTCAACCATGCGGGGTCGGCGACCGTCAGCGCGCCGGCCGACGCGCCCGACGGCGGCGGCGCGGTCACCTACCGGCCGGGCCGGCTGATCCAGGCAGCGTTCGGTCCGGTGCTGGTCAGCGAAGGCGAGATCAGCGGCGCTCCGCACGTCAGCGGCGGGCGCATCGCCGTCACCTACCTGCGCCCGGAAGGCGACCATTTCGCGGTCGCCCGCCATTTCCCCGAGGCCGTGGTGACAGGCTCGTCCGGCCAGGTCGGCAAGTGGAGCGTCAGCGCCCGCTTCTCCGACTGGCCGGTGATCGCCGCCGAGGGCGGCGGCACCTGGCAGGGCATCACCTGCTCGGTCCTTACCCTGACCGAGCTGCGCCCCGCCGGTCCCGCCGAGATCGCCAGCGTGCCGCTCTCCTACGACGACGGCGGCGCCAAGGAGGAGGGGAGCGAGACGACCCATATCGAGGGCAAATTGATCAACATCGCCAAGGGCGAGTCGTTCGACGTCGTCTATTCGGGCAGCCAGGCGTTCAGCGACCATTATGTCAGAACCGAAGGCGGCTATGCCCTCGCCGGCGGCGGCAAGTCGCGGATGCCGACATGCTGAGGGAGGATGAGCGATGAAGCTCGGGCGGCTGAACCATGTCGGGGTCGCGACTCCGTCGATCGACCAGTCCATCGCCTTCTACCGCGACGTGATGGGCGCCGAGGTGATCCGGGCGCCGTTCGACCTTCCCGCGCAGGGCGTCAGGGTCTGCTTCGTCGACACGCCGAACAGCCAGATCGAGCTGATCGAGCCTCTGGGGGAGGATTCGCCGATCCACGGCTTTCTCGCCAAGAACCCGGCGGGCGGTCAGCACCATCTCTGCTACGAGGTGCCCGACATCCACGAAGCGAAGGCCTGGTTCGAGGCGAAGGGCGCCAAGGTGCTCGGCGAGCCGCGCATCGGCGCGCATGGGACGCCGATCTT
>JAXDPA010000010.1:0-17843 GCA_034668685.1 Sphingomonadales bacterium
CATGACTCCGCCATAGGCGTGGATCTGCCAGTCGGCGCCGGCGCGGGTCAGCTCCGCCCCGAGCGCGTCGACCGAAGCCGGCGGCGCCATCGGATCGTCCCAGCCGTGGAAGGCGATGACCCTCGCCTTGATCGGCGTGCCTTCGCGGTTTCCCGGCGGCGTGAACAGGCCGTGGAAGCTCGCCACTCCGCGCACATCCGCGCCGGTGCGGGCGAGGTCGAGGGCGCAGAGACCCCCAAAGCAATAGCCGATCGCCGCCACCCGGCCCGAATCCACTTCGGGCAACGCCCGCGCCGCCTCCAGGACCGCCAGCAGCCGCTCCTGAAGCAGCGGCCGGTCGCCGAGCAGCCCCATCATCAGCGCCCGGCACTCCTCCCTCGGCTTGCCGATATGGTCGCGTCCGTAGAGGTCGGCGACGATCGCCGCATAGCCGAGCCCGGCCAGCCGCCGAGCGAAGCCGAGCTCCAGCTCCGAACGGCCCATGATGGTGGGGAATATGAGGACCGAGGGGCGAGGGACGCCGGGATCGGCGACCAGCCAGGCTTCGAGCTCGGCGCTTTCGTGGCGGATGGGAAGGGGGGAGGGGGAGGTCATGAGCGATCTCGACGGGGATGGCGGGAGGGTAGAAAGAAGAAGACCCTCATCCCAACCTTCTCCGGCAAGCGGGAGAAGCGGTGGCGGCGGCGTCCTTCCTTCCCCTCTCCCGCTTGCGGGAGAGGGTAGGGTGAGGGTCTTCTTCCTGCTTCGGCCCGCCGAGCGCCTCCAGAATCACCTGCAAGACTCCCTCCAAGTTCGTCAGCACGTCGTTGTTCCAGAAGCGGAGTATGCGAAAGCCCTCAGTCCGCAAATAGTCGCTCCTGGCGCGATCGCGTTCCGGCGAATGCTGGCCGCCGTCGGCTTCCACGATCAGGCGAGATTCCAGGCGGCAGTAGTCGGCGGCGTAGGGGCCGGTCGTCCACTGTCTCCGGAACTTGTGCCCTCCGAGGCGGCGCGCCCGAAGCTCGCGCCAGAGGGCCTGCTCGGCGTCGGTGGCGTGACGCCGGAGCGGTGCGGCGTGCGGGCTGATGGTGCGGCGGACGACCCCCATGGCGGCTCGATAACAAGAAGAAGACCCTCATCCCAGCCTCGAAGAAGAAGCCCGTCTTGTCCCTAAGCCGCCTCCAGCAGCCGGTCGGCCTGGGCCCGCGCCTCGTCGGTGACCTGGGCGCCCGACAGCATTCGGGCGATCTCCTCCCGCCGCCGGGCCTCGTCGAGGCGGTGGACGCTGGTTCGGGTGACGAGGCCGGAATGGCTCTTCTCGATCAGCCAGTGGGTTCCGCCGCGCGCGGCGACCTGGGGGCTGTGGGTGACGACGAGGAGCTGCGCGCCCTCCGCGAGCCGATGGAGGCGGTCGCCGACCGCGCTGGCGACCGCGCCGCCGACTCCGCGGTCGATCTCGTCGAAGATCATCGTCCGCGCCGCGCCCCGCTCGGCGAGCGCCACCTTGAGCGCCAGGATGAAGCGGGAAAGCTCGCCGCCGCTGGCGATCCGGGTCAGCGGCGCGAACGGGGATCCGGGGTTGGTCGAGACTTCGAACTCCACGCGGTCGCGCCCGCGCGCCCCCCATTGGCCCTCGGCGAGCGGCTCGACGGCGGTGCGGAAGTTGGCCGCGTCGAGCTTCAGCGGCGCCAGCTCGCGCATGACGGCTTCGTCGAGCCGGACGGCGGCGGCGGCGCGAAGCTCGGTCAGCCGCGCGGCTTCGGCTTCGTAGGCGCCGCGCGCCTCGCCGACCCGCCGCTCCAGCGCCTCCAGTCCCTGCTCGCCGGCGTCGAGCGCGGCCAGCCTGCCGGCGAGCGCCTCCGTCAGGGCTGGAAGGGCGTCGGGCTCGACCCGGTGCTTACGGGCAAGAGCGCGGATTTCGAACAGGCGGGTCTCGGCTTCCTCGAGCCGGACGGGGTCGAAGGCGAGCGCCTCGGCGGCGGCGGCGAGCCGGTCCTCGGCCTCCGACGCCTCGATCAACGCGCGGTCGAGCGCTTCCAGGGCCTCGCCCAGCTTGTCGTGCTCGCCGCCGATCCGCTCCAGCCGCCGCGCCGCCTGGCGGAGCAAGGCGAGGCCGCCGTCCGATCCGTCGAGCAATTGCCCGACCGCGGCGATGTCCTCGGCGAGACGCGTGCCCTTCTGCATGTTGGCGCGAAGCTCGGCCAGGGCCTGCTCTTCGCCCGGCTCGGGCGCGAGCTTCTGAAGCTCGGCGACCGAATGTTCGAGCCATTCGCGATCGCGCGCCGCCGCCTCCATCTCCTCGCGGGCGCGGACGAAGGCCGCCTCGGCCTCGGCCCAGGCGCGCCACGCTTGCTCCGCCGCGCCGGTCTCGATCCGCCCGAAAGCGTCGAGCAGGGCGCGATGGCCGCGCGGGTTCAGGAGGCCGCGGTCGTCGTGCTGGCCGTGGATCTCGACGAGCAGCGCGCCGAGGTCGCGAAGCAGGCCCACGGAAACCGACTGGTCGTTGACCAGCGCCCGGCTGCCGCCGTCGGCGCGGACGATCCGGCGGATGACCAGAGGCTCGCCAGGCTCGCCTTCGAGGCCGTTCTCCTCGAGCAGCGCGCGGGCGGGATGGCCGGCCGGCACGTCGAAGCTGACGCCGACCACCGCCTGCGCCTGTCCCTGGCGGACGAGCCCGCTATCGGCGCGCGTGCCGAGCGCCAGGCCCAAGGCGTCGAGCAGGATCGACTTGCCAGCGCCGGTTTCCCCGGTCAGCACGCCCAGCCCGGGCTCGAAATCGAGCTCCAGGCTCTCGATCAGCACGACGTCGCGGATGGAGAGGCTAGTGAGCACGACCCCGCTCCGTCATGCCGGCGAAGGCTGGCATCCATGCTGCCTTGGTGACACGCACGGACTCAGCATGGACCCCAGCCTTCGGGGCCCATCGAAGTACTACTTCGATGGGGTCCCTCCTGGGGCGACGTCATGTGGAAGCCCTGGCCGGCGCGCCGACTCCGCCATGCTTTTGCATCAGGCTGTAGGCGCGCTGATACCATTTGCTGCCCGGGTAATTGGCGCCGAGCACGGCGGCCGCCTTTCGCGCCTCTTCGGGAATGCCGAGCGCCAGATAGGATTCGGTCAGCCGCTCGAGCGCCTCGGGGACGTGGCTGGTCGTCTGATATTGCTCGACGACGGTTCGGAAGCGGGTCACCGAGGCGAGCCATTGCCCGCGGGTCTGGTAGAAGCGGCCGATCTCCATCTCCTTGCCGGCGAGATGGTCGCGGACCAGGTCGACCTTGAGCCGGGCATCGGCGGCATAGCGCGTGTCGGGATAGCGGCGGATCAGCTCGCCCAGCGAATCGAGCGCCTGCTTGGTCGTCGTCTGGTCGCGGGTTACGTCGTTGATCTGCTCGTAATAGCTGAGCGCGATCAGGTAATAAGCGTAGGGCGCGTCGCGGTTGCCGGGGTGGATCGAGAGGAAGCGGCGCGCCGATTCCAACGACTTGGTATAGTCCTTGGCGGCATAATAGCTGAACGCGCTCATCAGTTGGGCGCGGCGGGCCCAGATCGAATAGGGATGCTGGCGTTCGACCTCGTCGAAGATCGCCGCCGCGTTGGCGTAATCGCCGCGATCGAGCTGGCGCTTGGCGAGGTTGTAGAGGGTGCCGACGTCGCGAGCGACATATTGCGTATCCGCTCTCGTATGCTTGCGCATGTTGGCGCAGGCGGCGAGGGGCAGGACCGAAGCAACGATCAGGGCGGCGGCAAGCGGACGGGGGTGGGTAAATCGCATGTCGAGCTTCTTAGCGAAGGGTTCCGGCGAGGCCAAGCGGATAGGCCGGAGCGGCGATGAACGGCGGTTTAATGGTTATGGCCTATGGGGACGGGATGCTTCGGGTGCTCACCCTTGCGACGCTTTTCCCGGACGCGCTGCGGCCGACCCTGGGGGTGTTCGTCGAACGCCAGACGCTCGGCCTCGCCGAGCGGGCGGACGTTGCGCTGGAAGTCGTCTCGCCGCCCGGCCTGCCGCCCTGGCCGCTGTCCCTTCACCCGCATTACGCGCCTCGGCGCGGGCTTGCGCTCAGCGAGGATTGGAAGGGCCTCAGGGTTCATCGCCCCCGCTTTTCGCCCTTTCCGGCCCGGCTCCAGCCCGAGGCGATCGCCAGGGTCGTTCGGCCGATCGCGGAAGCCTTCCGCCCCGACGTCATCGATGCCGAATTCTTCTGGCCGGACGGGCCGGCGGCCCTGCATCTCGCCGGAGCGCTCGATATTCCCTTCTCGGTGAAAGCGCGGGGCGCCGACATCCATTATTGGGCGACCCGGCCCGGCATCGGTGCTCAGATCCTCGAGGCGGCGAAGGCGGCGGACGGGCTGCTCGCGGTCAGTGCGGCCCTGAAGGCGGACATGGTGGCGCTCGGCATGCCGGATGAGACGATCCGGGTCCATCATACCGGCGTCGACCTCGATCGCTTCCATCCGGGCGCCGCGGCGGCGTTCGGCATCGAAGGGCCGCTCGTCGTCACCGCCGGCGCCCTCATCCCGCGCAAGCGGCCGGAGCTGGTGCTCCAGGTCGCGCGGCTCGTCCCGGAAGCGACCTTCCTGTTCGTCGGCGACGGGCCGGAACGGGCGCGGCTCGAGCGCTCCGCCGGGCCGAACGTCCGCTTCGCCGGCGCGCGGCCGCACGAAGCATTGCCGAGCTATCTCTCGGCCGCCGCCGTCATGCTGCTCCCGTCGCGGTCGGAGGGGCTGGCGAACGTCTGGGTCGAAGCCCTCGCCTGCGGCACGCCGCTGGTCGTCACGGACGCCGGCGGCGCCCGCGAGGTGGTGACGAGCGCCGAGGCCGGCCGGATCGTCGCGCCGGAGCCGGAGGCGCTGGCTGAGGCGGTTCGGTCCCTGATCGCGGCCCCGCCCGACCGCTCAATCGTACGCCGCGCCGCCGAAAGCTTCAGCTGGCAGCGCAACGCCGCAGAGCTGTTCGAGCATCTTTCGGGACTGTCGGTCGATCGGCATTAGGACCAGAGAGCCCGGTCATCTCGTTCGGAACAGGAGCTGGAACGGCACGGCGGGGACTCCGGTCCCGTCGACGAAATTCATATAGGGCGGGCTGTTGAACCAGATTTCGTAGTGCCTGCCCGGCTCCAGCCGGCAATGCAGGATGAAGGTGCGCCCGTCGGCCGATTGCCCGGGCCGGTTGTCGCCGCAATCGGGATAGGTCTGCGCTGCCATTTGGACGAACGAATAGTTCCCAGGGCGCATCGGCCGGTCGAACGTCACTCGAAGCGCGATGGTCCCGGCGGGAATGACGGCGCCGGCGGCGGGAAAGGTCGCGACCACGCGCGGCGCCGTGGCCGGGGTGCCGGAGGCCGGCGAGCCGCCGCGGACGATGAGCGCGGCGACGACAAGGATGGCTGACAGCATGACAGGAACTCCCCACCGGATCACGGACGGATGGACGCCGCCCTTCCCTGCCGGATCGGACTTCGCCGCGGGCGGATTTGCCACCCCCGGAAATTCTGGCCCAAAATTTTCGGGGTCGTGCTCGGCAAACCGCCGCGCGGCGGCCCGGCTGCTCGACGCGCCGACCTTGCGCCGTGCCTCGGCGAGGCGCTCATTGACGGTGTGCACCGAGAGTCCGAGCGCCTGCGCCGCGCTCTTGGCGTCGTGGCCCCGGGCAAGCAGGCGCAGAGCCTCGCACTCCTTGTCGGTAAGACCGAACGGCCCCTTCGCCACCGCCTCCTCCCCCGTGTCGGGCCAAGCTTATGGCGTGCGGCCGGTGCTGTCGATTGCGCCTTTGCCGCGCACCGGGCCTTCAGAGCGGCATCAGGGCGGCGGCGATCCATCTTCCCTCGCCGCGCAGCAGTCCCCAGGTGCGGGCGGCGGCGCGGCTGTCCATCGCTTCGACGCCGATCCCGCGAGTCTCCAGCACCCTGACCAGAGGACGGGGCGGCAGGGCCAGGGAGGGGCCGGTGCCGAGGAGCAGGAATTCGGGCGGCGGAGAGAGCCTCAGCAACGGCTCGAGCGACTCGAGCGTCAGGGCGGGCGATGTCCATTCGTCCGCGCTCTCGGGGGTCAGCAGCAGCGACCGGTAGACTCGGCCGTCGACCGCGAAGCCGGCGCCGGCGAAGCCGTGGACGACCGGGCCTTCCGGCCTGGGCTCGCGGTCCATCCGCGCCACGCTCAATAGCCTTCGCGGGTGGTCCGTTCGGCGCCGCCCGGCGCGCCCTTCACCTTGCCGGCGGCGAGCGGCTGGGGCTTGAGGCCGAGGGTGATGAGCAGCGAGGAGGAGACGTAGATCGACGAATAGGTGCCGACGATGACGCCCAGGATCATCGCCGCGGTGAAGCCGCGAAGCACGTGGCCGCCCCAGATCAGCAGCGCGCCGAGCGCGAGCAGCACGGTCAGCGAGGTCATCACGGTGCGCGGCAGGGTCTCGTTGACCGAAAGGTCGACGATCCCGCGCATGTCCATCTGGCGGTATTTGCGCATGTTCTCGCGTATCCGGTCGTCGATGACGATCTTGTCGTTGATCGAATAGCCGACGATGGTGAGGACCGCGGCGACGATGGTGAGGTCGAACTCGAGCTGGGTCACCGCGAAGAATCCCAGCGTCATCAGCACGTCGTGGCCGATCGCGACGAAGGTCGACAGGCCGAACTGCCATTCGAAGCGGAACCAGCCGAAGATGGCGATGGCGAAGACGGCGAGGACGACGGCGAGGATGCCCTTGTGGATCAGCTCGTCCGAGACCTTGGCCGAGACGGTGTCGGTGCGGTTGAACTGGACGGTGGGGAAGGCCTGCTTGATCGTCGACTGGACCTTGTTGACGACCGCCGTGGTCGCCGCCGGATCCGGGTTCTTGGGCAGCGGCAGGCGGATCGCGACGGTGTTGGCGCCGCCGAACTGCTGGAGCGACACCTCGCCGACGCCGAGCCGGTCGAGGTCGCTCCTCAGCTGCTCGATGGGCGCGGGCCGGTCGAACTTTGCCTCGACCATCAGGCCGCCGACGAAATCGACTCCGAGGTTGAGCCCGCGGCTCAGGGTGAAGAAGACGGCGATCACGGTGAGCAAAGCGGTGAGGCCGAACGCCCAGGGCCGCAGCGCGACGAAGCCGATGTTGGTGTTGTCCGGAACCAGTTTGAGGAGGCGCATCGTTCGGGGGCCCTAGATGTGCAGCGTCGCCGGACGGCGGCGGCGGATGTAGCCGGCGGTCAGCCTGCGCGTGAAGGTGACGGCGGTGAACACCGAGGTCATGATTCCGACCAGGAGCACCACCGCGAAGCCCTTCACCGGGCCCGAGCCCAGGATCAGCATGATGACGCCCGAAATGGCATGGGTGGCGTTCGCCTCGAAGATGGTTCGGCTCGCCTCCTTGTAGCCGAGCTCGACCGCCATCACGACGTTTCGGCCGCGGCGCAATTCCTCGCGGATGCGCTCGTTGATCAGCACGTTGGCGTCGACGGCCGTGCCGATGGTGAGCACGAAGCCGGCGATTCCCGGAAGAGTCAGCGCCGAGCCGAGCATCGCCATCACCGCGAGGATGACGAAGATGTTCAGCACCACCGCGAAGTTCGCGTAGACCCCGAAGCGGCCGTAGGTCATCAGCATGAAGACGATGATCGCGACCGAGGCGATGATCGAGGCGGTGATCCCGGCGCGGATCGAATCCTGGCCGAGGCCGGGGCCGACGGTGCGCTCCTCGACCACCTTCAGGGTGACCGGAAGCGAGCCCGATTGCAGCGCGATGGCGAGTTGCTGCGCGGATTGGACGGTGAAGCTGCCCATGATCTGCGCCTGGCCGCCGAGGATCGGTTCATTGATGTTCGGCGCCGAGAGGACGACATTGTCGAGGATGATCGCGAACGGCTTGCCGACATTCTCGCGGGTCACCTGGGCGAACCGGCGGCCGCCTTCGGAATTGAAGGTGATCGAGACGACCGGCGAATTATTCTGGTCGTAGGATTGCTGCGCCTTGGTGAGCTGCGAGCCGTTGATGATCGCCCGCCGCTGGACGGCGATCGGCGGGCCCGGCTGGCCGTTGACGCCTTCCAGATGCAGTATCTGGCTGGTCGGAGGGACCCGGCCGGCTTCGACATCGGCCCGGGAGACGGTCTGGTCGACCAGCTTGAATTCGAGCTTGGCGGTGCGGCCGATCAGCGCCTTGAGCGCGGCCGGATCGCCGAAGCCCGGGACCTGGACGAGGATCCGGTCCGAGCCTTCGCGCTGGATGTTCGGCTCCCTGGTGCCGAGCGCGTCGATCCGCTTCATGACCACGTCGTGAGCGCCGTTCATCGCCTCGTTGATGAAGCTGGAAAGCCCCGCCTGGGTCGGAGTCATGACGATCCGGTTGCCGTCGACCAGGCGGACGTCCCAGTCGCGCTGGCCGCTGGTCCCGATCCCCGCGGTCTGCGAGCGGACCAGCTCGAAGGCGGCGTCGACCCGCGCGGCGTCGCGGACGAAGAAGGTCAGCGAGCCGTTGCTGGTCGAGACGTCGCCGATCTCGATCGGCGGCTCGGCGCGCCGCATCTGCGAGCGGATCTGGTCCTCCATCGCCGCGAGCCGCTGCTTGGCGACGTCCTGGATGTCCGCCTCGAGCAGGATGTGGCTTCCGCCGGCGAGGTCGAGGCCGAGGCTGATCCGCGGGAGGACCTCCATGTGGAGACGCCTGGCGTTGGTCTCGCCGATCAGGCTCGGAATGGCGAGCAGCACGCCCAGCGCCAGGGCGAGGGAGATCGCGATGCGCTTCCAGCGGGGAAAGTCGAGCATCGGATCAGTCGTTCGCGGGCTTGGTGCCGAACGGGCGGACGTCGCTCAGCATCGCCTTGACGACCCGGATTCGCACCCCTTGGGCGATCTCGAGCTCGACCTCGGTCTCATCAACCTTGGTGACCTTGCCGACGACGCCGCCGCCGGTCACCGCGATGTCATTCTTCTTGACCGCCGCAAGCAGCGCCCGATGCTGCTTCACCCGCTGCTGCTGAGGCCGATAGACCAGCACCCAGAAGATGATCATGATCAGGATCATCATCGGGATCGGAGAGGCCAGGAAACTCGCCGCCCCTCCCGAGGACGCGGCGCCGGTCTGTGCGTAAGCGGGCGTGGCAAACATGGAGAATGGATACCTGATGGAAAAAGGCAGGACCGGCGCGCGCGGCCGCGCGTCCCGTGAAGCCGGGGGCGACTATCACGGCCGCGCCGCTTTGCGCAAGGCAAGGCTGACTTGGGTTGGGTTCCCCGGACTGACAAGGGGGGCTTTATTCCGGATGCGTCGCGAGTTAGGCTCCCGATCCCGGGTCATGTGTGCAGGCTCAAGGGGGGAAAGATGACGATAAGGATTGCCTTGGTGGCCGCGGCGCTCGCGCTGTCGGCCATGCCCAACGCCGCCGCCGCCGCGGACGGCAAGAACCGCAAGGTTCTGGTCGAGAACATCTCGACCCAGACCCTTCGCGAGCTCTACGCTTCGCCGGTGACGTCCAAGACCTGGGAGGAGGATCTGCTCGGCCAGAAAACCCTCACGCCCGGGCAGAGCATCTCCGCCAACATCGATAACGGCACGCCCGAGTGCAATTACGATCTGAAGGCAGTGATGTCTAACGGCACCGAGCATGTGAAGCGCGGGGTCAATGTCTGCGCGATCAGCAAGTGGACGATCGGCGACAGCGGCGATTCGATCAACTGAGGCCGGGCCGCCTCGGCGGCCGGAAGGAGGCGAGGCGATGATCGTGGTGACGGGACAGGTGCGCTTCGGCGACGGCGAGATCGAGCGGCTGAAGGATGCGCTGAGGCGCAACGTCGAGGTTTCGCGCGGCGACGACGGGTGCGAGCTCTACCATTATGCGGTCGACATCGACGACCCGAACCTGCTGATCATCACCGAGGCCTATCGCGACGAGGAAGCGATGGAGCGGCACAACGAACGGCTGCCGGAGCTGCTGGCCCCGCTCGCCGGCGCCGACATTCAAAGCCTCTCGGTCAAGGCCTACAGGGCCGAGTTCCTGAAGAACGTCGTCGGCGACTGACGGCGCTTGCCTTAAAGGAGGCCGGGAACTACATCGCCGCCCTCGGCTCCGGCGCCGCGAAGCCCGGGGCCCCGGTCGGGGCGTAGCGCAGCCTGGTAGCGCATCACACTGGGGGTGTGGGGGTCGCTGGTTCGAATCCAGTCGCCCCGACCAGCCTACGCCGAGGCTTCGGCCGGCAAGCCGGAGCCTCGGTGAAGGCTGCCCGCCGTAGCCTTGGCGAAGGATGGCTACTGAGCCTCCACTCGCCCTACGTCGCGGCCTCCGCATTGAGCACTTTCGTATACAGCTTGCCGATGAAGATCAGCGCGACGCCGAGGCCGAGGAAGGACAATATCCTCAGCAGCCCCTCGAGCGCGGCCGCGTCCATCAGGAAGGCCTTGAGGGCCATCGCGGTGAGCAGGATCAGGCCGGCGAGGCGAAGCGCCTTGTCGGGCAGGCGCACGCCGCCGAGCAGCAAGGCGATGGCGAGCAGCACCCCGGCGGCGCTGTAGGTATAGGATTCGGCGTCGGTGACGTCGGACCCGGTCAGGATCGCGCCGTGGTAGACCTGGCGGACCTGCAGAGCGATCCCCAGGATGAGCGCGGCAAGGCCGAGCACCAGCCAGAGGCCGGACCGAGCGACATGGTCCGCCCCGCGCCGAGCCGCGTAGAGCCAGAGCGCGCTCAGCAGATAGGCGGGGAGGAGCAGGTTGAGGACCGGCCAGGCGCCGACATTCTGCTCCACCCATAGGGGATTATCGACCAGCATGTCGAACCAGAGGAGGCGCGCCGCGGCGAGGCCGGTCAAAGCGATTCCCGCCCACCAGAGATGCGCCCGGTCGAGCCCGAGCCGCGGTAGCCGCCCGCGGCAGACGAGGAAGCCGGCCGCGAACAGCGCCTGGGTGAGGATCGTCCGCTCGGCGAAGCCGCGGGCGACGAACTCGGCGGGCGTGTCGAGGCCGTAGACCCGCTTGAACAGCACATAGAAGCCCACGGCGCCGAGCGCTCCGGCCAGCGCGAGCGGCGCCGTGCGCCAGCGGCGATGGTGGTCGGCCGGCACGGTGCGCCACACCAGAAGCAGCAAAGGCACGGGCAGAAGCAACACCTCGGCCGCGCGCAAGGCGGGCGGGAGGTCGGGAACGAGGGCGGGATCGCCGAACAGCGCTCCCGCCAAGGCGGACCACAGGCGCGGCACCAGAGTGACCGCCTCGGCCGACGCGAGCGCCGCCGCGGCCAGGGCGAGGAGTGAGAGTCCGCGGTCGCTCGTCCGCCGGCCCGCGGCCGCGGCCAGGACGGCGAGCGCCAGCCACGCCGCCGGCACCAGCGGCTCGGAAGCGAGGTCCCAGGCGGCGAGCCCGCCGAGCAGCAACGCCGCCGCGCCGGCGGCGGAGAGCGGCGGATCGAGCCCGGCCCGGCCCTCCCGCCGCGCCGCGAGCCAGCCGAGCAGCACCGGGCCGAGCGCCAGGCCGGCGAACAAGGCGCCCCAGAGCGGCCGGACGAGGAGCTCGGGCCGTTCGGCCCGGAGGATCGCGGCGGGAAACAGGAAGGCGGCACAGCCGATGCCGGTCCAAAGCAAAGTCTCGCCGCGTCTCGCCGCGCCCCAGAAGCCGCCCGAGCCGAAGATCAGCACAATTCCCGCGGCGACGAGGGCGATGTTCGGATCCGTCCGCGCGCCCGCCTTGACGGCGAGAAGCACCAGCGCCAGCGCAAGCGCCAAGGCCGGGATCGGCCGATATTCGCTTCGGCGGGGCGCGAGCAGGAAGCTGGCGATCGCGAGCGCCGCGAACAGGATCCACGCCGCCGTGTCGAGCTCGGTCGCCGCCACCAGCAAGGCGAGCTGGACGAGGCCGATCGCCGCCGGCCGGATGAATTCGACCTGCCAGCCGCCGCCGGTGCGGACCAGCGAGGCGGCAACGCTGACGACGAGGATGAAGGCGCCGACCGCGGCGTTGTCGGCGGGCTTGGCGAAGATCAGCGCCGCCGTCCAGGCAAAGCTCAGCAGCACGCCGCTCGCCACCAGCCAGCTCCAGCCGCGCCGGCTCGCCACCGCGAACAGGGCGATGTCGAGCAGTGCGAGGTAAGCGAGCAGCGGCACCGCGCCGGCATCGGCGTCGCCGACCAGCAGGGGCGTGGCGAAGCCGCCGGCAAGGCCCATCACCGCCGTCGGCGCGCCGTGGCGAAGCGACAGGATGAGCGCCACCGCCGTCATCATCGAGAGCAAAGCCGACGTCGTGCCGCGCCCGATCAGATGGTGGACGATGAACGAGCCGTAGGCGGTCGCGTAGAGGACGAGGATCGCGGCGCCGACCAGCGCCTGCGCGACCCTCATGTCCGGGACGGCGCCCGGCCGGCTCCTCGCATATTCGCCGAGCCCCAGCAGCAGCAGGCCGAACAGGGCCGCGAGCCCCATCTGCACCGGCGGCGTGATCAGCCCGATCTGGATCGAGAAGCGCACCAGGAACAGGCCGGCGACGGCGAGCGCGATTCCCCCCGCCCAGATCAGCAGCCGGCCGCCGACGAACCGTTCGAACAGCCCGCCGAGGCTTTCCATCAGTGCCGGGGAAGGCGCGGCGGGCGGCGGCGAAGGCGGCGGTTCCTCGATCGCCAAGGCCGGCCCCGGCGGTTGCGCGGCGGCGGGGGCGGAGCGCACGACGCGCGCCGGCGCTGGCGTCCGGGTGTCGAACAGCGGGTCGCGCGCCGCGGCGGCCGGTCCGGCGCGATCGGGCGTCTCTTCGCCCCGGTCGAGCCGTCGCTCCAGCTCGGCCGTGCGCCCTGCCAGCCGCAAATGGGCGATCGTCAGCCAGGCGAGGCCGAGGAGGAGCAATATCTCCATCGCTGCCATGGCTAGACGGCTCGAGCCGCGCTGTCAGCCCGTCGGATTCGCGGCCGCTCCGGCAGCGGGACCGGAATCGGCCGCCGCGGAGGTCGCCCCGGGCTTGGCGTCCTTCTTGAGCGCTCCGCGCACGTCCTTCACCGCCGAGATCACGGTCGGGAGGGCGGCGAGGACTGCCGGGGCGGCCTTGGCGATCTTCTTCAGGGTGGAAATCAGCGACATTTCATTTTTCTCCTCAAACTCGTCAAAAAACGCGAGTCGGATAGGAATCTAACGAGAACGGAACGGGAAGGAAAATGGTTTTTGCACCATTTCGGTGAGAAGTTGCGTCCACGGCGTTCGACTCCCACATGCCACGGGTAAGATCATGGAGACGCGCATGGAAAGCTGGCACGGGACGACGATCCTGGCGGTCAGGAAGAACGGCAAGGCGGTGATCGCCGGCGACGGCCAGGTCTCGCTTGGCCAGACGGTGATCAAGCCCAACGCCCGCAAGGTGCGCCGGCTGGGCGATGGCTCCGTGATCGGCGGCTTCGCCGGCGCGACCGCCGATGCCTTCACCCTGTTCGAGCGGCTTGAGCGCAAGCTCGAGCAGCATCATGGGGCATTGATGCGCGCTGCCGTCGAGCTCGCCAAGGACTGGCGCACCGACAAGTATCTCAGGAACCTCGAGGCGATGATGATCGTCGCCGACAAGGAGGTCACTCTGGTCCTGACCGGCAACGGCGACGTGCTCGAGCCGGGCTCGGGGGTCGCCGCGATCGGTTCGGGCGGCAATTTCGCGCTCGCCGCGGCGACCGCCCTGTTCGATTACGAAGAGGAGGCCGAGACCATCGCCCGCAAGGCGATGGCGATCGCCGCCGAGATCTGCGTCTACACCAACGGCAACCTCACCGTGGAGACGATCGAGGCGGCCTGACCTGGTCCTCCCTGCGACCGAAGGTCGTGGGGAGGGGGACCGCACGAACTGCGGTGGAGGGGCCTTGCGGCCTCGGAAGACCCCTCCACCATGCTTCGCATGGTCCCCCTCCCCATCGGCTTCCCCGACAGGGAGGATTGAGCCACGTCTCCACCCCGCCGCTTGAACTGCGCCGCCGCCGGTCCAATCTTCCGGAAGCGATGAACTATCAAACTTCCATCCCGGCTTCGGACCGGGACCAGTCCACCAGAGCGGCGGGATCGATGAACGACAGCCTCACCCCCAAGGCGGTGGTCGCCGCGCTCGACGCGCATATCGTCGGCCAGACCGACGCCAAGCGCGCCGTCGCGGTGGCGCTTCGCAATCGCTGGCGGCGCCAGCGCCTCTCCGACGAGCTTCGCGAGGAGGTGACTCCGAAGAACATCCTGATGATCGGCCCCACCGGCTGCGGCAAGACCGAGATCAGCCGGCGCCTCGCGAAGCTCGCCGACGCGCCGTTCGTCAAGGTCGAGGCGACCAAGTTCACCGAGGTCGGCTATGTCGGCCGCGACGTCGAGCAGATCGCCCGCGACCTGGTCGAGGAAGCCGTGCGGCTCGAGAAGGAGCGGCGACGCCTGGCCGTCAAGGACGCCGCCGAGGACGCCGCGATGGACCGGCTGCTCGAGGCGCTGACCGGCAAGGGCGCGAGCGAGGCGACCCGCGAGAGCTTCCGCCAGCGCTTCCGCGACGGCCATCTCGACGGCGCCGAGGTCGACATCGAGGTAACCGAGACTCCCTCGACGCCGTTCGAGATACCGGGGATGGGCGGCCAGGTCGGAATGATCAACCTGTCCGACATGATGGCCAAGGCGATGGGCCAGCAGCCCAAGAAACGCCGCAAGCTGAAGGTGCGCGAGGCCTGGGCGCGCCTGGTCGAGGAGGAGGCCGACCGCCGCCTCGACCAGGACGACGTCAACCGAACCGCTTTGGCCGACGCCGAGGCCAACGGCATCGTCTTCCTCGACGAGATCGACAAGATCGCCGTCTCCGACGTGCGCGGCGGCTCGGTCAGCCGCGAGGGCGTCCAGCGCGACCTCCTCCCGCTGATCGAGGGCACCACGGTCGCGACCAAATACGGGCCGATGAAGACCGACCATATCCTGTTCATCGCGTCCGGCGCCTTCCACGTCGCCAAGCCCTCGGACCTGCTTCCCGAGCTTCAGGGCCGGCTTCCGATCCGGGTCGAATTGAAGGCGCTGACCGAGGAGGATTTCGTCCGGATCCTCTCGACCACCCGCGCCAGCCTCACCGACCAGTATCGTGCCCTGATCGCCACGGAGGGTGTGGAGGTCGTGTTCACCGACGACGGCATCCGCGCCATCGCCCGGATCGCCGCGGAGGTGAACGGCCATCTCGAGAATATCGGCGCCCGCCGCCTGCAGACGGTGATGGAGAAATTGCTCGAGGACGTCAGCTTCGACGCCGAGGAGCGCAAGGGCGAGACCGTCACGGTCGACGCCCCCTATGTCGAACGCCAGCTCGCCGACATCGCCCGCGACACCGATCTCAGCAAATACGTGCTGTAGCCTTCCAATCCTCCCTGTGCCCGAAGGGCATCGGCTGCGCCGACAGGGTGGACTGGAGCGGCACAAAAGAGGCGGGGCGCCCGGCCGGGCGTCCCGCCTTTCTTCGATCCCGGCCGGGGCGAGACGTTCAGCTTCCGCCGCCACCGCCGCTGTCTGACGAGCCGGAGCCACCCGAACCGCCGCCGCTGCTGCCGGTTGAGGCCGCCGCCCCTGAGCCCGACTTGGCCCGCCCGCCGGTGCCACCGGTCTTGCGGGTGCCGCCCGTGGATGCCTTGCGGCCGGAGCTGCCGGTCGAGCCGCTCGCACCCGACCGGCCCTTGCCGCCGGCGCTGGCGCCGCCGGCGCTCGCCTTGCCGCGCGATCCGCCGGACCCGGCCGACTTGGCGCGCGAGCCGCCCGAGGATGCGGACTTGGCGCGCGAGCCGCCCGAGGAGGCCGACTTGGCCCGCGTACCGCCAGTACCGGTGCTCGACTTGCCGCCGGCCGCGCTCGCGCTCTTGCGGCTCGAAGCGCTTGTGGAGCGCTTCGCCCGAGCCGCGCTTCCGCCGCTCTTGGCGCGGGAACCGCCGCTCCTGGCCGCCGACTTGCGGCCGCCGCCCGACGAGGCGCCGGCTCCGCCGCCCGAGCCGCCTTCGCCCTCCGCGCCGAGCAGGCGGCGAACCGCGTCGGTCGCGGCGGTGACGATGGCGGCGCCGATCGTCGAGGCGCTGCTGGCCGCCGCCTCGGCGGTGTCGAGCGCGTCGCGGCTGGCGTCGCGCACCGTCTTCCTCACCCGCGCGTTGGCGGTCAGCGCCGCCGCGGCGGTGACCAGGCCGGCGGCGAGCATCGAGCGCGCGACCGGGTTCTGGGCGAGCTCGGCGGCGCGCTGGCCCGCTTCCTTGAGCGCGTCGGGAAGCGCGTAGCCCCCTCCGCCGCCTTTCCGCTTCGAGCCGCCGCTTTGGCCGCCCGAACCTTTGTTCGAATCCTGTTTGGCCATCTCAACACTCTCCCGAAACTGTAACTGGCGCGTAACAGACGAGCGGCGCGCGCAACGGTTCCACGCGCGCCCGAGCGGGGGACAGTCACTTTCAAGCGGGCCGGTGAGCGGCTTCGTGCCGAGGGCGCGAAGTGACTGTCCCCTTACTCCGCTTCGGCGTTGAACTCCGCTTCGGCTTCGCTCTGGCCGCGATCCTGGTGGGCCGCCTGGTCCTCGGCGAGGTCGTCGGCTTCCTCGGCGGAGGGCGAGACGTCCTGCCAGCTTCGGCCGCCGCCCTGCGCCTCGTCGAAGCGCTCGCCGCGGCCCTCGCCGGAGGCCTGCGCGCCGCCTCCCTGGTCCCGGTTCCGGTCTGCCATGCTCAATTCTCCTTCTCGATGTCTTCGCCGCGCCCGTTGTCGGCGTAGCGATAGGGCTCGCCGTCCGGGTTCACCGCCTCGCCGGAAGGCTGGACCGCCGCGGCCGGGTCGTCGCCGAGCCCCTTCTCCGCTTCGATCGATTCCGGGATCTCGCCGTGCCGCGCCTCGTCGCTGGCGGGGAGCGGGTGGCCCTTGCCGTCCATCTCAGACCCCCTCGTCCGGATCGATCGGCCGGTCGGCGCCCCGGGCGGCGGGGCGGGGGCCGCCGAGCGGCAGGTCGCCTCCGCCCGAGATCGGATCCTCATCATAATCCTCGGCCGGGTTGCCGCTGCCGCCCGCGCCCGAGCCGCTGCCATGCACTTCGCCCGTCCCGGGATCGAAGCTCGCCCGCTTGCCGCGCTCGCTGTCGTCCATCGCTCAAGCTCCTTTCGCCCTGAACGTCCCGGCGCGCGGGGCCGTTCCCGCCCTTCGCTTCGTCGCTTTCGGGCGCAGCCATTGCCGCCGGGCCGCGTTGAGGGGGGACTTCAACCCCGAGCCCCGGAGCCCCCATGTTCGACCAGAGCCACGATATCAGCGTCCTCAACAGTCTGATCGAGACGACCATAGACAGCATCGACGGCTACCAGCATTCGGCCGCGGAGGCGACGAGCGGCCGTTTCGCCGAAATATTCCGCGACCGCGCGAGCGAACGCGAGCAGGTCGTCCAGAAGCTGCGCGACCGGGTGCGGGCGCTGGGTGGTACGCCGGAGAGCGACGGCGGCATCCTCGCCGCGGCCCACCGCCAGTTCCTGTCGCTGCGCGACGCGGTCACGGGACGCGACGACAAGGCCGTGATCGCCGAAGTCGACCGCGGCGAAAGCTACCTCAATGGCAAATGGGAAACGGCGCTCGCCGACACCGCGCTCTCGGACGAGACGCTGAGCCTCATCCGGCAATGCTATGAGAGCGTCCGCTCCGGCCACGAGCAGTGGGAGAGGGTGAACGAGGGGCTCAGCAACGCCTGAGCGAGGCCGCGCCCCCGAACGCGTTGAAGGGCCGCCGAGCCTAAGCTCGACGACCCTTCGACATGGTCAGCGGCCGGATGCTCCAGCCCGGAAGACCCTAAAAAGCCTAGGCTTCGATCTCCCGAACGAGCAGAACCGACCTCTCTGCTGAACCATGAGACATCGGATCACCTCCTTTCGCTTGTTGATGGCAAAGCGAGGATGAATCATCGCGAATCGCGGTGCAAGGCTTGTTTT